>QBLX01000001.1:0-40138 GCA_003241825.1 Alphaproteobacteria bacterium | reverse complement strand
ATCCTGATCGTGATGGGTGTGCTGAGGCTTGGCTTCCTCGGTAATCTGCTCTCGCATCCCGTGGTCTCTGGCTTCATCACGGCAAGCGGCATCATCATCGCCACGAGCCAGCTGAAATCCATCCTCGGCATCGGAGCCAGCGGCGAGGCCTTGCCGGAACTGATCACGACCCTCATCGCAAACCTCGGTGACACCAACGTTCCCACCCTGGTTATAGGCGTGACCAGTGCCGCCTTTCTGTTCTGGGTGCGAAAGGGACTGAAGCCGCTCTTGACGGGCTTGGGGCTTGCTGCCCGGCCTGCAGACCTGATTGCCAAGGCGGGACCGATTGCGGCGATCGCGGTCTCGACCGTCGCTGTGATCCTGTTCGATCTCGAAGCGCAGGGGGTGAAGGTTGTCGGGACCATCCCTCAAAGCCTGCCCCCATTCACCGTGCCCTTGATCGATCTTGCGCTCTGGCAGCAACTGGCGGTCCCCGCCCTGCTGATCGCGGTCATCGGTTTCGTCGAGTCGGTGTCTGTCGCCCAGACGCTCGCAGCGAAGCGCCGCCAGCGGATCAGCCCGAACCAGGAACTGATCGGGCTCGGTGCCGCCAATGTCGCGGCCGCCTTCTCGGGCGGTTACCCTGTCACGGGTGGATTCGCACGATCAGTCGTGAATTTCGATGCCGGTGCCGAGACCCCTGCAGCGGGTGCCTTCACCGCGGTCGGCATCCTTGTCGCAGCCCTGCTGCTGACCCCGCTGCTCTATGCGCTGCCCATAGCCACCCTGGCGGCGACCATCATCGTTGCCGTGCTCAGCCTCGTGGACTTCAAGACGCCCCGCACGGTCTGGCGGTTCTCGAAGCCGGACTTCGCAGCCCTGATCACGACGATCGCCGTGACCCTGCTGGCCGGGGTCGAGCCCGGTGTCGTGTCGGGCGTGGTCCTCAGCCTGGCGCTCTACCTGTGGCGGGCATCCCGGCCTCATGCGGCAATCGTGGGCCGGGTCCCGGACACGGAGCATTTCCGCAATGTGAAGCGACATGCGGTGATCACGGACCCGCGCATCCTGACGATCCGGATCGACGAAAGCCTGACCTACCTCAATGCCCGCTGGCTGGAGGAGTTCGTGCTGGAACAGGTCGCGGAACATCGCGACCTGCAACATCTCGTTCTGATGTGTTCAGCGGTGAACGGCATCGATGCCTCTGCTCTGGAGAGCCTTGAGGCTATCAACCTTCGCATGGCCGACGCCGGCGTCCAGCTTCACCTTTCAGAGGTGAAAGGCCCCGTCATGGATGCGCTCCAACGCTCCCATCTGCTGGAAGCGCTGGGGGGCCGAGTTTTCCTGTCCCAGCACCAGGCCTTTGACGAGCTCGCGGGAGAAGCCTCGCGTGCCGACCGACTGGCTGTGCCTGTCCCATCCAATGGCCACTGAATTCATGTCTGCTGAATCATCAATCTTTTCGTCGGCTTCGCCGGCATACAAGGCCACCTTTAGTGTTTGACAATCTCGACGCTGTTCTGCTCGCGCGCATCCAGTTCGCTTTCACGGTCAGCTTCCACTTCATCTTTCCGTCCTTTTCGATAGGGCTCGCCAGCTATCTCGCCGTGCTTGAGGGGCTTTGGCTGAAGACAGGAAAGCCCGTCTATCTGGACCTGTTCAGATACTGGCTGAAGGTCTTTGCTGTCGTGTTCGCCATGGGCGTCGTGTCCGGCATCGTCATGTCCTATCAGTTCGGGACCAACTGGTCGGTGTTCTCGGTGAAGACCGGACCCGTGCTGGGTCCGCTTATGGCCTATGAGGTCCTGACTGCCTTCTTCCTTGAGGCCGGATTCCTCGGCGTGATGCTGTTCGGGATGAGCAAGGTCGGCAGGAAGCTGCATTTCGTGGCCACCTGTATGGTTGCCCTGGGCACCTTCATCTCGGCCACCTGGATCCTGAGCGTGAACAGCTGGATGCAGACGCCCACCGGCTTCGACATCAACGCGGCGGGCCAGTTCGTTCCAGCCGGATCCTGGCTGGATATCATCTTCAATCCCAGCTTCCCTTACCGACTACTGCACACCCTGATCGCATCGTATCTGACGACATCGCTGGTCGTCGGGGCCGTAGGTGCCTGGCACTTGCTCAAGGACCGGACCAACCCCTATGCGCGCAAGATGTTCTCGATGGCCATGTGGATGGCTGCGATCGTGGCACCTATCCAGATTTTTGCTGGAGACCTGCACGGCCTCAATACACTTGAGCATCAGCCCGCCAAGGTCATGGCCATGGAAGGCCATTACGAAAGCCACCCCGACGGCGCGCCTCTGATCCTGTTCGGCATCCCCAACAGCGCCGAAAAGCGCGTCGACTATGCGATAGAGATCCCCAAGGCCTCGTCCCTAATCCTGAAGCATGACCCTAACGCGCCGCTGGCCGGGCTCGACACGATTCCTGACGACCGCGAACCTCCTGTAGCCATCGTCTTCTGGTCGTTCCGCGTGATGGTTGGCCTCGGTTTCGCAATGCTGGGGTTGGGGCTGCTCAGCCTGATCGCTCGTGCGCGCCGGTCACTCTACGACTGGCCGCTGCTGCACCGGCTTGCGATTCTGATGGGGCCGACCGGGTTCGTGGCTGTCATTGCTGGCTGGATTACTACCGAGGTCGGGCGTCAGCCCTATACGGTCTATGGTCAGCTTCTCACTGGACAGTCGCATTCCCCGCTCGCCGCCCCTGCGGTCGCTGCGTCGCTGATCGCCTTTGTGGTTGTGTATTTTGCAGTGTTCGGGGCGGGGGTCTGGTACCTGCTCAAGCTGATGGGGCACACCCCCCAAGCCCATGAAACCGAGCCACCGCAGACGCCGATACGATCCGCTGGGATCACACCGGCTGCCGCCCTGAGCGGCGCAAACCAGCCTGCGGAGTAGGTCATGACATTTGCGTTCGATCTGACGGTCATCTGGGCCTTCATCATCGCCTTTGCTGTCTTTGCCTATGTGGTGATGGACGGCTTCGATCTCGGGATCGGCATCCTGTTTCCCTTCTTTGCCGTTGGCGAAGAAAGGGACCAGGCGATGAACTCGATCGCTCCGGTCTGGGACGGCAACGAGACCTGGCTGGTGCTGGGGGGCGGAGGTCTGTTCGCAGCGTTTCCGCTGGCCTACGGAATCATACTTCCTGCGACCTATCCGCTGATGATCGCGATGCTGCTCGGATTGGTGTTTCGTGGGGTCGCCTTCGAATTCCGCTGGCGTGACCCGCGCCACAGGGCGCTCTGGGACGTGGCCTTCACGCTCGGGTCTGTAGTTTCCGCCATGGCTCAGGGCATGATCCTGGGGGCGATCCTTCAAGGGATTACGGTGGTCGAGAGTGTTCAGGCCGGTGGCTGGGCCTATGCAGGAAATTGGCTCGACTGGTTGACGCCCTTCAGTCTGCTGACTGGAATTGGCGTCGTTGCGGGCTATGCGCTGCTTGGTGCGACGTGGCTGATCTGGAAGGTCGAGGGCACAGCCCAGAGACATGCCTTTCGCCTCGCGCGCATCCTTGGTGTTGCGACCCTGGTCGGCATGGCTGCCGTCTCCGCTGCCACTCCCTTTCTCGACTATGCCTATTGGCAGCGCTGGTTCGAGATGCCGGGAATCTTCCTGACTGCTCAGGTCCCGATCCTCGTCGTCGTCGCCAGCTTCTTCTATTTCCATAGCCTGAAGGCCGGGTCTGAGCGTCTTCCGTTTGCCATCGCCCTGGGTCTGTTCCTGCTCGGGTTTGCAGGTCTGGGGATCAGCATCTTTCCTTACATCGTACCGGACCAGATCACGATCTGGGAGGCCGCGGCTCCGGCATCGAGCCAGATATTCATGCTGGTCGGAACAGTCATCATCATTCCCGTCATCCTCGCCTATACCGCCTGGGCCTACTGGGTCTTCCGCGGGAAGGTGGGCACCCATGGATACCACTGATGGATGAGGCCCCTCTCTGGAAGCGACTGGCGTGGATGGCGGCGATCTGGGTCATGAGCGTTGCTGCACTTGGGGCCGTTGCCTTCATCATACGCACCTGGCTCAAGGCCTAGGTCGGAACATTTAAGCCGCTTTTGGAGACCGGTGATGCAGAACACACGGATCGACCTTCCCACGGCGCCTCCGGGCGAGGACTGGGCCGGAGAGATGGGGGCCCGCTGGCTGGCCGGTATCGATCAGTTCGAGTCGATGATTGCGCCCATCGGATCCGCCCTTCTGGCCAAAGCGGCTATCGGTAGCGGCGAACGTGTTCTCGACCTCGGCTGTGGAGGCGGTGCGACCAGTCTCGAGATGGGCGTCCTCGTTGGCCCGACCGGGTCTGTGACCGGCATCGATATCTCGCCCGATCTGGTCGGCCAGGCTAAGAAAAGGGCGGAAGCCGCCAACCTGCGCAACGTTCAATTCGAGTACGTTGACGCGGCCATCTACCGGCCGAGAGCGACATTCGACCGGATGGTATCCCGCTTCGGCAGCATGTTCTTCCCGCATCCGGTCGAAGCCTTCAGGAACCTGCATGGGTGCCTGACGTCCGGCGGGCGGATTGACCTCGCTGTCTGGGGGCCACCCCGCGACAATCCCTGGATGATGGAGATGATGGGCGTGCTGCGACGTCACATCGAGGTGCCGCCGGCTGTGCCGCGTGCTCCGGGTCCATTCGCATTCGAGGACACCGACTATCTCGCGAGCGTCCTCATCGAGGCTGGCTTCACGGACATCGACATCGTCTCCTACGAGGGTCTTCAGCCAATCGGCGGAGCGGGTGGAACGCCCGGGTCGGCAATGAATTTCGCGATGTCATCTCTGGCTGCTGGTCGGTTGATGGAGGATCAGACCGAGAGCCTGCGGCTCAGCGTGCGGGACGATTTGCAGACCATGTTCGCTCGCCACTACACAGAAGGTCGGGGGGTGATGATGGCTGGAAAGGTCTGGCTGGTGACGGCCTTCGCCTCTCCTTCCCGACACTGAGGCGCGACGGGCGTACGGTGCCGCTCAGCTGAGCTCCACCTGATTTCGCGGTTTTGAGCAACCGGTTGCGATCAGCCGTCGGGCGCTCAGATTGCAGGAGCCGCGTTTGCCTGTCCGCCCAATCCGGCGGCGGCGTTTAAGCGGGCATAGGCCGAAAGGGCCTGGCCAGCGGCGGTGGCATGCTCGGCTTCAGCGTCCGCCGCCGCACGCCTTGCCGCGAGGACGTCGATGAAGGGGGACACGCCTGCACGATAGCGGCGTGTCGCGAGGGCGACCTGATCTTCGGCGGCAGCGGTCGCTTCAAGACGCGTTCCAGCCCTCGCTTCGGCAGATCCAAGGGCGGCCAGTGCCTGTTCGACCTCTGACAAGTAGGCCTTTATCCTGGCCGTTCCCGGTCGTTACCCGGGAGCTAGTGATTATCGCGAGGTAACCCCTGGGTATCAATGATGCGGTGATAGCGGGTCATTCCTTCAAGAACCGCTCCTGTCTCGAGCTCGCCCACAAACTGGCGCTGGATTGCCTGCCATGGCGTTTGAGAAGCCGGGTATTGATAGCCCCCGGCTTCGTCCAACAACCGACGTCGCTCGTCCATCTCTTCCAGGGTCAGATCGACATCGACACGCGCAGCGTTGAGGTCAATGCGCAGGCGATCGCCGTTCCTCAGGAGGGCGATGTTTCCCCCGCTCGCGGCTTCTGGCGAAGCATTCAGGATCGAAGGCGATCCCGAGGTGCCCGATTGCCGGCCGTCGCCGATGCAGGGAAGTTCGATAATGCCCTGTTTGATCAGATGGGCCGGTGGACGCATGTTGACCACCTCGGCAGAGCCCGGATGACCGATCGGCCCGGATCCTCGTATCACGAGCACTGTTTCTGCCGTGATGTTCTCCGCCGGGTCATCGATGCGGCGATGATAATCCTCGGGGCCGTCAAACACCGTGACGATCCCGTCCAGAACTCCGGGCGCTTCGGGGCGTGAGAGATAACGCTTCCGAAAATCAGCCGATATCACGCTGGTTTTCATGATGGCGGTATTGAACACGTTGCCGGTCATGACGAGGAAGCCGGCATCCGTGACGAGGGCCGTTTCAAACGTCCGGATGACGTCTGGAAGGACAATCTCGGCTCCGGTGCAGTTCTCGCCGATCGTGTGGCCATTCACCGTCGGAGCGTCCTCGTGGATCAGTCCGTGACGCATCAACTCCGCGATGACCGCCGGTGCGCCCCCTGCCTGGTGAAAGTCCTCTCCAAGGTAGGCACCGGCGGGCTGAAGGTTCACCAGCAACGGCACCTTGTGTCCCACGGACTGCCAGTCCTGGAGGTCAAGCTGGACGCCAGCGTGTCGTGCGAGCGCGATCAGATGTATGGGGGCATTGGTCGAACCCCCGATGGCCGAGTTGACGACGATGGCGTTTTCGAACGCCTTGCGGGTCAGGATGTCCGAAGGTTTCATGTCGGCCTTGACCATGTCCACGATCCGGAGTCCGGTCTTGTAGGCGACCTGCGGCCGTTCTCTGTAAGGTGCCGGAATGGCCGCCGAGCCGGGCAGGGACATGCCCAGTGCCTCGGTCAGAGTGTTCATCGTCGAAGCGGTTCCCATGGTGTTGCAGTAGCCAACGGAGGGAGCCGATGTGGCCACCAGATCGATGAACCCTTCATAGTCCAGCTCTCCAGCTGCCATCATCTCGCGCGCCTTCCAGATGATGCTCCCGGAACCAATCCGCTGGCCTTTGTGCCAGCCGTTCAGCATGGGTCCGACAGACAGCGCGATCGCTGGAATGTTCACGGTCGCGGCAGCCATCAGACAGGCAGGAGTCGTCTTGTCACACCCGATCGTCAGGACGACACCGTCCAGTGGATATCCGTACAGGAGTTCGACAAGGCCGAGGTAGGCCAGGTTCCGGTCAAGTCCGGCCGTCGGTCTCTTTCCGGTCTCCTGGATCGGGTGGACGGGGAACTCCATGGCGATTCCGCCGGCCTCGCGAATTCCCTCCCGAACCCGCTTGGCGAGTTCGATATGGTGCCGGTTGCACGGGCTCAGGTCCGATCCGGTCTGGGCGATGCCGATAATCGGCTTGCCCGATCGCAGCTCGTCCAGCGTGAGCCCATAGTTGAGGTAGCGTTCCAGATAGAGGGCCGTCATGTCCGGGTTTTCCGGATTATCGAACCACGCGCGTGATCGCAGGCCGGGCAAAGCCTTTTTCATCGCGGACGACCTGCCTTCAGGCACGGAAGGCTCGGATAGCAGTGGTGGATCACGCAACCCCCTCGGCCAGAACGGCATTGGTGTTTTTGGATCATATCATCATATTAATCTAGCTCCAGTTGGAAACCTGTTTTCAACGGTTTGCTGGTCATCGGCGTCAACCTTGCGGATTTCAGAGGAGCGTATAGAGCGGTTCCATGGAGGCTCCACGAAACACGACGAGCTATGCTGGAGGCGCTCGGAGCGCTCGCCAGACGGTCTCAAGTCATGATCAGATAGTGCGATCCCTGGGCCAGGAAATCCTGAGAGGGGAGATCCCTCCCGGCGCGAAGATTCCTGCTGAGGCTGAGTTGCTTGAACGCTTCGGCGTTTCCAGAACCGCACTGAGGGAGGCGCTTAAAACCCTTTCAGCCAAGGGCTTTCTGATTGTGAAGACGCGGGTCGGGACCAAGGTCACCGATCCCATGAGGTGGAATTTCTTTGATACGGAAGTCCTCGCCTGGCAGGTCGCCAACGGCATGGACGCTGATTTCAGGCGACATCTGGCAGAGGTCAGGCGCGCGCTGGAACCAGCTGCTGCTGCCCTGGCAGCCAGACATCGCAGTGCGGATGATCTGGTCGGAATGCGCGAGGCTATCGAGTTGATGCGCCGCGAGCAGGCCTCGGAGTATGCGTTTGCACGGGCCGATCTGGAACTGCATTTGCGGATCGCCATAGCATCCCAGAACCCCATGATGCGGTCCCTGGCCAGCGTGATCGAGACGGCACTGCTCGAGGCGTTTACGCTCAGTCCTCCGACCCGAAGCGCGCAGTTGCACCGCGAGACCGTGAATGCTCACGAGCGGATCGTGGATTGCATCGAGGCATCTGATTCAGTTGCCGCTGCGTCCGCCATGCTCGCTGTCATCGAGGCTGGCTTTGAGCGGGTCGAGGCGGAAAAGGTCCGTTCGCGCGGCCCCTAGGACGGGTTGCTCCGGACACGCTGGCGCCAGGCCGGGTAGTCGCGGCTGAGCAGCGACTGGGGCCAGGTCCCGTAGTAATTATAGCCTGTGCGGCGTTCTCGCTCGATCATCGAAAACTCGGGCTGGACCAAGGAGTCACGGCCAAGGAAGATGGGTCGGTCTGACTGAAGATCGTAGAACCTCGCCCAGAGCGGCTGAGCTTCGGCGTCGGCGATCACGCGCACATCGGGCCTGCCGTCCGGGCCTGTGAAGCGCTGGAGCCTTTGACCGGCGACCTGGACGGTTTCGAACCAACGAACTGCGCCCTCTACCGCTGCGATGACGTCATCCGAAGGTTCAGGGATCGACATCAGGAAACGGGTGATGCCGACGCTCTCGTTGCCAGACAGCGAGGGAGGCTCATAAGCGCGTGCCCAAGCTGGCTGAAGGGAAACGGCGTCGTGCTGCGCGCACCAGACGGTCAATACCCCGTCTCGTCGGACCTGTGTGGCGAGGATGACTTTCACACCCCTTGCAACGGCTTCTCCAGCGCGCGCGCGACGCGCGTCGTCTACGAATCCATAGGGCTCGACCCCGGCCGACACGTCCCTCAGCAGGGTCAGAATTCGGACCATCGCGTCGTCGTTGAAGGTGATGTGACTGTAGTAGCCACTCCTCAGAGGATAGAACTGCGGCCAGCCTCCGTTGGGCAACTCGGCCATCAGGGTATAGTCCAGTCCCCGATCGAAGGCCGCACGATCGGCGGGTCTGTTATTTGCGGCGATGACGCGCGCAAGAAAGGCCAGAGGCAGGGTCGTCGCCTCGTTATCGAAAGTGTTCTTTGAGGCCGGGTCCACAGGCGCATCGTCTGGCGAAACGATCAGCGAAGTGTTTTTTGGCCATCCCCCCTCGGGCGATTGATGCAGGATGACGGTGTCGGCGATGCTCCTGGCTTCGGCCGAACCAAACCAGGCGAGATCTCGCTCGATAATCGCGGTGTTCCAGACGACGGGGGTCTGGGCGAATGCCGGTGAACTCCACGCGATCACCATGGTGGCCATGACCATGTTCAACGATCTGGGCATCAGACTTCTCCGCTTGGGTTTCTAACAGCCACGCTGATCTGCATCGACATCGAGAGGGTTTGTCCGGGATTGAGGATAACCAGCCCGCTGTCTTCGCCCGGTGGCGCGTTGTGGGCGTTCGGGCGGTGCGTGACGGGCTCGATGCAGACAAATCCGCCACTTCCCGGGGCATAGATGTGAACCCATCGGGCCTTTGATGACGCCGCGACTTTGACCGTGTGATCCGGATGATCGAGTCGCGCTTGCCCGGACCAGCTGCAGTAGGCGTTGTCCACGAAAGGTGCCCCGGCCACCTTCGCCCCCTGTCTCCAGTCAAATACCTCTTCAGGCGGCGACAGCCGGTCGGGAATGAGCGAGCCGTCGGTGGTCCAGACTTCATCTGCCGGAACGGTCAGGATCGTCCCGGGGACCGTCATGAAATAGGGGTGAAGACCAAGGCCCGCGGGCATGGGGCCGCGGCTCTCGTTGGTGATCGACAGACTGATGGCGAGATCCACCCCCAACTCCAGCCTGTGAGATGCGCTCCAGTCCCACGGCCAGTCCGGGCACGCCTGACTCGCGAGGCCCAGTTCAACGAACGCATCCCCGTATCGCAGCACGCTCCAGGGCCGTTGCCAGCCAAGGCCGTGTAGTGCGTGAGGTTCGAACCCGAGGGTCGGAGGCAGGACGATCTGCCGGTCGTTGAACGCGAACGCGCCGTTGGCGATGCGGTTGGCGTAAGGGAGAAGAGGAAAGCTGCCAGTCTCCAGTGGACTGTTTGCGCTCGCAGTCTCTGGACGCAGAATCTGGTGATCCCGCCAGCTCAGGCGGTTCAGGGATGCCCCCAGTTCCGGTTGCACCTCCAGCGTCCAGTTCTGATGCGTCAATGTGATCAAAGCCGCACCCTGTGCTGAGGCAGGCCTGGCGTTTCGACACGAACCTTGAAAAGTCCGCCCAGCCCGGGCTGTTCGACCTTCTTGTCTGCATTATTGAGCCAGGCCGTCGTGCAATACAGATCCCGCAGGTCATCTCCAGCGAACGCCCCCTTTGTCACTGTCTGAACGGGAAACCGGATCGTGCCGATACGCGCGCCGGACGGGGCGAAGCGGGCCATGCCCCAGCCGTTGAAAAGGCCGACGTGCAGCACACCTTCGGCGTCAACAGCGGGCCCATCCGCAAAGCCGTCCGGGGTTTCGGCGAAGACGCGCTTGTTGCTGAGGACCCCGCCCTTGTGATCGAACGCAAAAATCCGCCGTCCCAGGGTGTCGTGGTGATAGAGGGTATGGCCCGCGGGGCACATCGCCGGACCATTGGTTACCAGATAGCCGTCGTCATGGCGCTCGACCTCGCCTTGATGAAATCGATAGAGAGCCCCCGAGCTCGTCCTTTCACTGTCGTCCATGGTTCCGAACCACAGCGACCCGTCGGCCGCGACATAGCCATCGTTCAGGCGGTTCTGGGGACGATCCTGTTCGACCGGCAAGAGCAGGTGGAAGGTGCCCGTCTCTGGCACGAAACGATGAAGACCACCTCTTACTCCACAGACGAGCGAACCGTCGTCAGCAGGAAGGGCGAACCCCGTCTGATCGGGTGTGTCCCACGAGGTCTTTTCGCCGGTCTCCACTCCGTAACGATGAAGCTTGCAGCCCTTGATGTCGACGAACCAGATGGCACCACACGAGGCGTCCCATACCGGGCCTTCGCCCAGTTCCGCTCCGACATCCCAGACGAGCTCAGGCTCGGACACCGCTCAGCTCCATGAATAGGAAGTCTTTGTCTGGGTGTAGAACTCGACCGCAGCGAAGCCCTGTTCCCGAGCACCGTAGCTCGAGCCTTTCGAACCGCCGAAAGGCACATGGTAATCGACTCCGGCGGTTGCGAGATTGACCATGGTCATCCCGGCGCGAGCCCGGCGCTGGAAATCCCGGGCATGTTTCAGACTGGTCGTGACAATGCCCGCTGACAGGCCGAATTCGGTGTCATTCGCCACGGCCAGCGCAGCTTCATAATCCTTGACGCGGATGGTCGAAGCGACAGGGCCAAACACCTCCTCTGTGTTGATCCTCATCGAGGGATCCGTGTCGGCGATCAGGGTCGGCTGGACATACCAGCCCGGGCTTGGGTGGTTCTGAATCTCGCCTCCGGCAACAATCCGTCCTCCCGCTGCACGCGCGATGTCTATGTACCGGTAGCTTGTCTCCATCTGGGCCTCGGAGACAGCCGGGCCCACCTGCGTTTCGGGATCGAGGGCATTCCCGATACGGAGGGCCGCCACGCGCTCGGCCAGAAGGGCAACGAACCTGTCGTGAACGCCGTCGGTCACGATCAGGCGGCTGGACGCCGTGCAGCGCTGGCCGGTCGCGAAGAACGAGCCATCAAGCGCGATCGCGACGGCACGCTCGAGGTCCGCATCGTCGAGCACGATCAGGGGGTTCTTGCCGCCCATTTCCAGCTGCACCCGCGCCTGACGTTTGATGGCGCCCAGGGCGACACCCGCCCCCACGCTCTGCGAGCCTGTGAAAGACAGGCCGTCTACATCGGCATGATCGACAATCGCCTGGCCCACGCCGCCTCTTCCGATCACGAGATTGAATACGCCCTTTGGCAGTCCGGCCTCGACCAGGATATCGGCGAGCGCAGAAGCCGTTGCGGGGGTAAGGCCAGCGGGTTTCATCACCACGGTGTTGCCGAATGCCAGAGCTGGCGCGGCCTTCCATGCTGGAATGGCGATGGGGAAGTTCCACGGCGTGATCAGGCCGAAAACGCCCACGGCCTCCCGATAGGTCTGGATTTCGACACCGGGGCGGACACTGTCCAGATTCTGGCCATGGCGACGCAGGGCTTCACCCGCGAAATACTTCAGGATGCGGCCGGCACGGACAGTCTCGCCTATGCCCTCCGGCAGGGTCTTGCCTTCTTCACGCGACAGCAGCCGCCCCAGCTGCTCGCGGCGCTCCATGACGAGGGTCCCGGCGCGGTCGAGAATGTCAGAGCGCACTTCGGGACTGGCCTGTGACCATGACGGGAAAGCGGCCTTGGCAGCGGCAACGGCGGCGTCGACCTCTGCCTGACCACCATCCGGGGTCCTGGCCACAATCTCCCGGGTGTCGGAAGGGTTCTGGCTTTCGCCCGGCCTGGCTACGTCCAGTCTTTCACCGTCGATGAGATGGCTGAGGTTCAAGGTGTCGGTCACGGCAGGGTCCTGGCAAGCTGGAGCCGGCGGCGGGGGGAGCGCCGCCGGACAAGGGAAGTGGAGGTCAGCCGGTCATGTCTTCCAGTTCGCGGCCCCTTGTTTCCTTTACCCAAGCTTGAACAAGGAAATAGGAGACAAGTGCACTGGCGGCATAGAAACCGTAGGTCAGCGGCAGGCCGAGGCCCGCAGCCATGGTCGGGAAGCTGACAGAGATGGCAAAGTTGGCGATCCACTGGGCGAAACCAGCGACGGCGAGTGCGGAGCCGCGCATCTGGTTCGGGAACATTTCACCCAGCATGACCCACATCACGGGCCCCCAGCTCAGGTTGAAGAAGACGACGTACGCATTGGCAGCGATCAGAGCGACGAGTCCGACCGAGTCGGGAAGTGCAACCGCGCCGTCGACAGTCTGGGCCTGAGAGAAGCACCAGGCGACAACAGCCAGGGTGACGAACATTCCGGCCGATCCAATCAGGAGCAAAGGCTTGCGCCCTATCTTGTCGATGACCGAAACAGCGGCGAGGCAAGCGACAATCGAAAGAACGCCCGAGCCGATATTGATCAACAGGGCGTCGTTCTCGGAAAAGCCCACGGACTGCCACAGGGTCGCTCCGTAATAGAAGACGATGTTGATCCCGACGAGCTGCTGGAAGACGGCGAGGATCAGGCCAGCCCATACGATCGGGCGCACCTTGCGTGTTATCGGATCCAGCAGGTCCCGGAAGCTCGGTTTGTGGTCGGCGGCAAGCGAGGCGCGGATTTCCGCGACCTTGCGCGCGCCAGTAGCAGCGCCAAACAGCTTGGCCAGAACGGCTTCTGCCTCGGCCTCGCGGTTCTTCACAACGAGGAAGCGGGGGCTCTCGGGAATGAGCAGCAGGGCAAACAGATAGATCGTCGCAGGCACGACCTGCAGCCAGAACATCCAGCGCCACGCAGGGAAGCCCAGCCAGAATTCAGCAGTCGATCCGCCGGCTGTTGCGGCAAGCGAATAGTTGGCAACGAAGGCACCCGTCAGGCCCGTGATGATCATGATCTGCTGCACGCTGGACAGCCGTCCACGCATCGATGCCGGCGTGACTTCCGAGATATAGGCCGGTGCCAGCACACTGGCTGCCCCGACCCCAAGGCCACCGACGAAGCGAGCCATGATGAAATGGGCTGAGGAGTTCGCCGCTCCAGCCCAGAGGGCACTCACGATGAACAGCACAGCGGCAATGAGCATGACGGTCTTGCGTCCGGAGAGATCGGCAAGCCGCCCGGCGACAAAGGCGCCGACCGCGCAGCCCAGCAAGATGGCCCCGACGTTGAAGCCCGTTCCAAGCGCTGAAAGGTTGAAGGCGCTTTCCAGCCCTTCCTGGGTTCCATTGATGACCCCGGAGTCATAGCCGAACATAAATCCGCCGATCGTCGCCACAGCGACGATCAGGGCAATGAAGGCCATGTTGACCTCCTCGTTGCCCGCAATATCCGGACCTGATCCTCCCGTTGATCCTGCCATGCCCATTCTCCCCCGTGGACCCTTTCGGCCCGTTATTGTGACGACCGGCTAACGCCAGCCAGCGTCCAGAAAATACTCGTGGCCCGTGATGTAGCGAGCGTCGTCCGAGGCCAGAAACAGCGCAAGAGCCGCGACATCCATCGGTTCTATCCGGCCCTTCAGGCATTGCGCGGCGACGATCTCCGCCTCTCCCTCGGGCGTGTACCATTGCATCTGGCGGGGCGTTCGCACATTGCCAGGAACGATGCAGACGACCCGGACGCCGTCCGTTCCAAGTTCGCGCGCAAGAGCCCGTGTCATGCCCTCGATGCCAGCCTTTGCTGTTTCGTAGATCGACAGGTCTGGCAAACCGAGGTGCCAGCTGATGGAACCGAGATTGAGAATCACGCCCCGGCCCCGATCCCTCATCCCGGGCGCAACCGCCTGGGCCGCGAAATAGAGGTGACGCAGATTGACCCCGATGCGCTCGTCCCAATAGGCCGGGGTGACGTCGGCAAGAGCATGCCGGTCGTCATTGGCAGCGTTGTTCACGAGAACATCGATCGGCCCATGGTCGACATTGATGTCAGAAAGGGTGGCCTGAAGGGCCTCGATATTCTGCAAGTCGCAGGCGCGGAATTCGGGCGGCGGATCGCAACCTGTCAGGTCTTGCTTGAGGGCCTGCGAGGCTTGCTCGGCAATATCGAGAAAGAAAACCCTCGCTCCCTGGCGAGCAAAGCCTTCGGTCAGGGCGGCGCCGATGCCGCTGCCTCCACCGGTGACCACCACCAGCCGGCCTCGCAGGGAAGGGTAGATCGCGCTGCTCACAACAGATCCCGCCCTGCCAGGTTGGCCATCAAGGCGGATATGCCGAACGTCCAGGGAGGGGCGTCCTCGCAAGCGGCGACCGTATTTCGCAAGGTACCAAGCCTGGGCGACGACACGCAGACCCGATCGCCAGCCTTGTGGGTGAACCCTTCGCCGGGTGCGTCGCGGTCGTCGATCGGCGCGAACATGGTGCCAAGATAAAGGGCGAACCCGTCGGGGTACTGATGCGACGACGACAGGGTCTGCGCTGCAAGGTCAAGCGGATCGCGGCTGATCAGACGCATGGATGACTGGCCCGTAAGCTCGAAGCCGTCGTCCCCGTTGACGCTCAGTGACACAATCGCGTCCCGGACATCATCGATCCCGAAACTCTTGTCGAACAGCCGGATCCAGGGGCCGACGGCAGCGGACGCATTGTTGTCCTTGGCCTTGCCCAGCAGCAGCGCCGACCGCCCTTCCACGTCTCGCAGATTGACGTCATTCCCCAGCGCCGCGCCGATGGCTTGACCGTCAGGATCGCAGATGAGGACGACCTCGGGCTCGGGATTGTTCCAGTCGCTGTCGGACCTTACGCCGACCTGATCACCCCAGCCGACCGAGGCAAGAACAGGTGCCTTGGTGAAGATTTCTGCGTCCTTCCCGATAGCCACCTCGAGATATTGCGACCACAAGCCTTCGCCGATCAGCACGACCTTGAGGGCCATGGCTTCGGCGGAACCTGGCTTTACCGCCGACAGGTCGGCGCCAATCCGATCAGCGAGCCTGGCACGGATGGTCTGCGCCGCCGCGGCGTCACCTCGGGCCCGCTCCTCGATCACGCGCTCAATGGCAGAGACGGCGAACGTGACGCCCGACGCCTTCACGCACTGAAGGTCCAGCGGCGAAAGCAGGCGTGGAATGGTGGAGGTGTCTGTCAGGTTCAGATCTTCGAGCCGACCCAGCGACGGCCCGACCAGAGCCTCCAGACCACCTTCTGCAATGGCTTGGGCAGTCGTGGGCGCGGTCGCGGAAATGTCGAAAACCTCACCGCCCCGGACAACGACCGGCGTCGGGCCTTCGGCCAGCAGCAACCGCCCCATGAAGAACCCGTCGCGCCAGTCTTCGGGCATGTCGTTGATCAGTTTCAAGGGCACCCGCATCGGCATTCTGGCGATATGTTAGCGGTAACATCACTAGCGGGATGGCGAATGTCAATCGGCGACGGGGGCGGTGCTTTCCCGGATAATCAGCAAATGCCGTACCGGCAGGGGTGCGTCCCCCGGTCGAGCCAGGCGAATGGCCGCCTCGTGCGCCATCTCTGCTGCGGGTTGGCGGATGGTGGTCAGGGTGGGCCAGGAACTGGCTGCAACATAGCTGTCATCAAAGCCGGCAACGGACACATCCCCCGGAGTGTCCAGTCCGGCACCGTGAATCGCCGCCAATGCGCCCGAAGCCATGTCGTCGTTGCTGGCAAAGATCGCGGTCGGTCTCGGTGATTGCGCCAGCAGGACACGAGCCGCCTCCAGCCCGGAGCGATACGTGAAGTCCCCTGCCACGACTGATAGCCGGGCATCGGGCTGCAGCGCCACGGCTTCTTCTGCCCCCCTCCGACGCTCCGCGCTCGCGCTCTGGTCGTCCGGCCCTTGAATGAAGCCGATACATCTGTGGCCGAGGCTCATGAGATACTCGGTCATCTGGCGAGCCGCTGCGCTGTCGTCGACGCGCAGGCTGACGAGGTCGGCAAGGTGCGCGGGTGCCGCCAGAACCACGGCAGGCAAGCCCGCCTTCGAAATCGCCTGCAGCGTCGCAGGGGATTCTCCGAGCGGAGGCGGTACGATCAGGCCTTGGGCTCCACCGGCTACGAGGCGAGAGACGGCCAGACGTTCTGCGACCGGGTCTCCGGCGCGGGATGGCTCAATCAATAGAAACAGACCGGCGGCACGCGCACCTGACAGGGCACCCGCCAGCACCTCGGCCAGATAGGCATTGCTTGGGTTTGCATACAGCAGCCCGATCCGACCGGCTCCGGCCCTTGCAAGGATCCTTGCTGCCGGGTCTGGCGCGTAGCCCGTAGCGGCGATCACAGTCTCGACCCTGGTTCTGGTTTCGGGCCTGACACGCGCGCTCTCGTTGATGACGCGCGACACAGTCATCGGCGATACGCCTGCAAGGCGAGCCACATCACCGATGGTCGGTTTGCGGTCGTCGTCGATCATATAAGGTCACCGCAGATATGGGTCGGATTTGCGAAGTCGCGGCAAACCGCAGGGTCCGTCAAGCCAATGGTCTCTAACGTTCGCCGCTCTTGATCTGGAGGACGACAGCCCAGGGCGCATACATCAGCCCGGTCGGTGGGCTGAGTTGGTGCGCCGCAGCGGGGAGGGTGGTGAGCACAGACTCGCCATTCTGACCGATCCACCGCGCCGACGTATCCGCGGTCAACGGCCGTTCGAGGTTTACTGCGGCGCCGCTCATGCTGAACACCACGATGGTGTCACGGGCTGACATGGCCCAGGCCGTCCCTGTCGCTTGCAGCAAAGATGGGTCAAGTCGAAGCGTGGCCCTGAACGCGGCTGGCAATGCGCCTTCCCATGCCAGGCTGAACGCCGGGAAATCGTCCGCGGCCCCGATGATGGCCCGTTCCGGGCCCTGATCGCGGTATTCCCTGTAGGCCCGGTAGCGCATGGCCGGGGTCGAACGCCAGAGGGCGCGACGAACCGCGCCAGGGTCCGCCTGACCCTCCAGCTCGGCGGGCAAGGCGATGGCATCGACCTGTTGTCGGGGTGCCCGGTTCAGGCCGCCCTTGATCGCGAATAGCGCTCCATCCGGCCGATAGACCCAGTGATGAAAGCCAATCGCATCGATCATCCGGGATCGTACAGGGTCGGCCAGCAAGGCATCCATCTGGTCTTTCGGAACCTCGACAGCGACCCGGACTGACTGCCCGGTTTCGCCTTCCCAGTCGGCGATCGTGTCCAGCCAGAATTGTACGAACGAGAGCGGCCCCGTGTATTCCGGGTCGAGCCCGTAGATGACATTCGTGCGCCCTCTCAGTGCCTCCAGGGTATGCCGGATGTAGAGCCGGTGAAGATTTTGCCTCTGTTCGTCAGACACATCCCAGAAGGTTTCGGACGCAGGAACCTCATTGGGCATGCCGGTCGCCTGCAGGGAATTGACCGGACGCCAAGGGAAGTCGACGTAGTGTGACCGGCTTTCGAGCAGCCAATGCTGCATGTAGAATTTATGAAAGAGAACGACGCCCTGGTTCTCGGCCTGGTCCGCAAACTGCGCGATGCGATCAAAGAACCAGGGGTTGAAACGCGTCAGATCATATTTGCTGAGGCCATCCCAGGCACGTCCTTCGCCGCTCCGGGCCCAGGGAACCTCCATGAACGGGCCCCAGACTTCGCCAGTGCGCTGATCGGGCGAACCGTAGAAGTCGTGATCAACCCTGCGCCGATCATACCAAAGGCCATAGTTGTGAACTACATAGTCGCCCGTCCCCAGGCTGCCTGCCAGTGCCTCCAGATCGTCGGTAAGGCCGACGCCCTCAAGGCCGGGAGCAAAACGGGTCAGTGCCGGCCCGAAAGACGGCGCAAGGACCGGGACCATCTGGGCCTGAAAGAACGAAAAGCCGATTCGCCTCGTAAGGGCGGGCTTTCCGTCGATCAGAAACTGACCGCCTGTAAGTGTCAGCGGGTGGCTCTGAGTGGGGATACGGGAGTCCGCAACATGTTTCGCGACGTCGGCTTCGCTCAGGCGCGGCGTTGAGGGCGGGATCAACGGAACACGCACCGGTGCAAGGCTGGTCAGCGCGTCCGGTCCCAACCGCCTCTCCAGTTGCGCACGATACAGGCTTGAGGGCGACTTTGGCTGAGCCCGATAAAAATCCCGCCCGGGCTGGATCCGCGGATCTTCAAGCGCGCCGTCTCCCGTCAGTTCGCCGCGGCAGCCGATCGCCGCATTCATTGCGCCGGGCGGTGTGCGGACTTCGACATCGGTTGCCTCGCAGTTCCAGAGGATCGAGTTTGCAGCCGACCAGCCCACGCCTTGACCGTCACGTCCGCGATGGGTGAGGTTCAAGGCGTTCCCGCGGACCTTTACGCTGTCAAACAAGGCTCCCGAAGCCCAGCTCTCCAGAGTTCCGCTGTCGCCATTGGCGTTCGTCGCTTCGCAATCCAGAAACACATTGGGTCCGGCCGCAGCGTGACCGAAACCAAAGTCGTGGATGCCGTCGCGGCTGTTGCAGCGAACGAAGAGGGTCTGCTGGCCTGCGGAGTAGAAAACCCGCCGTCGTAGACCGCCCAGCTCAGACACGGGGTCGGAGGCGGACACGTCCTGCACCGTGATCCTCCGACTCGTCGCGCCGAGGTCCACGACGGAACTGACGAAACCCGTCGCCACCACGTTGCTGACCCAGCTGTCTTCCGCGCTGTCGATCGAGATGCCGAACCAGCTGTGATCCTCATCCGCTTCTCGGGCAGGGTCGGACCGGGAGATCATTCGCAGATGCTCCACGCCGATTTCGCCGATGCGCGTAACCGATGCTCCTGTCGCCAGCGTCACTTCGCCAGGCCCGCCAATCGCCATGGTCAGGGGTGCGTCCAGCGTTACGCTGTTGCCATCAATGGCAACGATCCGCCTGTCCCAGACGACGTCCCGTGATCCCGGCTCCCAGTTCAATCGGGACTCCGGCCGCCAGCCAACGAAGGCGTCCATCCCCAGGCTCGCAATCCAGTCGGCCGAGCTTGCACGACGCAAGACGACTGCCTCGCCGACCGAGAGGCCGGTGACGTCGTCGAGCTCCACCGTTCTGGTTCCGACCCCGGCCGGTGCGGATACGGGGCGCGGCACCCCAACCCTTATCAGGTTTCCTGACGGTCCAGCGATGCGAATCAGGGCGCGACGATCATGGCCGGTCGCGATCAGAAGCGTCCCGTCGATGTCGCTTCCCGCACCCCGCAAAATGACGCCGCCGGATTCAAGGCGAAGCTGGCCACCAATCTGAAACTCTCCTGGCTCCAACTGCACGACCCCGCGTCTGCCCTGCGGGTCGTACGGACGCTGTTCGACTTGCCGCACTGCCGCCATGACACGGTCGGTATCGTCACCCGGACCGGGAGCGACAAGGATCGTCGCCAGTGGCTGCGGCAGCAGAACGCCGCCGCCGAGATAACCGGCATGTGAAAAGTCTATTGGCGGCGCATTCCAGCCAGCGAGCGGATCCGGGACCTGAGCGGTGACGGTGGTCGACAGCAGCCATGACGCTGCGGCCAGCCAGGACCAACGGACCATTATTCCCTCCCTAGATTTCCGACGAAAAGTATTATCATATCATGGTTGAGAGATCAGTGCCTGGCAGGTTGGCCGACGAAGCCCGTCTGATCATCCTGGCTCGCAAAGGGAGGTGCGGCATGGCGAGCAGCATGTGTCAGGCTCCCGGTCTTTCCATCGCGCACGGGCCGGAACTCACGGGGGCTGCCCGGGCACTATGGCCCCGGCTATCACGTCTTCGGTCCGCTCGCGGCCACCCTTGTCTTTGATCCATCCACGAGGTCCGCGATGCCATCCCTTCACCGCCGTGCTGCTTTGTCGAACCTCCTCGGTGGCGTCGCTCTTGCTGCGCTACCCGTCGGTTCACTCAAGGCCCAATCGATTCAGGAGGCTGCCCCCCTGGGTCGCGAGTGGGCCCACATGCGCTGGGCAAGAGGAATCGAGAACCAACGCAAGGCTGATCTGGGCGACGGGACGTTCCTGAACCCCATCATGTCCGGTGACCGTCCGGATCCGACGATCCTCAAGGATGGGGACGATTATTTCATGACCTTCTCATCATTCGAGTCGGTTCCGGGGATACATATCTGGCGGTCACGCGATCTGGTGAACTGGCAACCTGTCGTCGCGGCGCTGACCACAAACATCGGGTCGGTCTGGGCTCCGGAGCTCTGCAAACATGGCGATCGCTATTACGTCTACATTCCGGCACGGCTGCCGGATTACAGATCAAACTACGTGATATGGGCTGACAACATCGAGGGGCCCTGGTCGGAGCCCATCGACCTCAAGCTGCCCCGGCACATCGACCCGGGTCACGTCGTTGGCGAGGACGGCAAACGCTATCTGTTCCTGAGCGGAGGCGATCGTGTGAGGCTAACCGATGACGGCTTGGCTACCGCTGGCGAACTGGAGCACGTCTACGATCCGTGGCGTTACCCCGATGACTGGATCGTGGAAGGGTTCTCGCCCGAAGGCCCTAAACTGATGAGGCGGGGCGAGTATTTCTACATGATCACGGCCGTCGGCGGCACGGCAGGGCCGCCGACAGGCCACATGGTCATTGCAGCAAGATCGCGAACCATCCACGGACCTTGGGAAGATTGTCCCCACAATCCGATCGTCCGGACCCGCTCGGGCGCGGAGAAATGGTGGTCTCGAGGCCATGCAACTCTGGTCGAGGGGCCGGCAGGCGATTGGTACATGGTCTATCATGGCTACGAAAACGCCTACTGGAGCCTGGGTCGCCAGACACTCATGGACCCTGTCGAGTGGACGGATGATGGCTGGTTCCGTGCAACAGGCGGCGACCTCGCGACGCCCCTGCCAATGCCGGCGGGAGGGGAGGCGCTTCCGCATGGCATGGCGCTGTCCGACGATTTTTCCAGCGACAAGTTCGGGATCCAGTGGAGCTTCTATGACCCGCAGCTAAACGAAAAGGCCCGCCTCAAACGTGAAGACGGCGTCCTGCACATGCGTGCCAAGGGCACCGCGCCAAGCAACTGCTCTCCATTGACCTTCGTTCAGGGGGACCAGGCCTATGAGTTGGAATGCGAGATCGAGATTGATCCGGGCACGATTGCCGGGCTGATCCTGTTCTATGACCGTCAACTCTACGCCGGGCTTGGTTTCGACCCGACTCGCTACGTCACCCACCAATATGGCATCGAGTGCGGACGGCCCGCTCACAACCATGGCTCGCAGCTGCATCTTCGCCTGACGAACGCCTTCCAGAATGTGTTCTTCGATACGTCGAGCGACGGCGTGACCTGGAAGAGGTTCGACCGGGGAATGGAGGTCTCAGGCTACAATCAGAATGTGCGGGGCGGCTTCATGATGCTGCGGCCGGCTATCTATGCAGCAGGGGAGGGCGAGGCCCGTTTCCGAAACTTCAGATACCGGGCGCTCTGAGGCTTACCGCGCGAGCTTCGGAATTGGCTGAGTTGCAATCACCGTTTCAGTCGCTCAGCCGCAGGGAGTGAAGCCGTTCGTCCGCAGTCAGGCCGGAGGCGAGCGTTGGCGAGTTCTGGCCGGCGCGGGCAAGGTCTTGTCGGGATTTACGTACATTGTGCTGTCTGGATTCACGGCATGGCTGACGCCGTTGAAGAGGGCGTTCGGTCACCTGCTCGTCACACAATCAGAAAATGACACCGGTGACAAAAGGTTTGACTGCAATGTCTTATAATCATACTTTTCGACTGTCTCGGTGAAAAGCCGAGCGGGAAACCCGGTCGAACGCTCGTAAGAGGCGTCGGGCCGGATTGGGAAACAACCGGGGGAGACCATGAGAATTTCTTCGCTATATCTGCGGTCCGCATCTTGCGTTGCACTTTGCGCGGCCTTTTCCGCAATGGCTCTGCCGGCATTCGCCCAATCGCAGCCAGCGCAGGAAGATACGGTGGACGAGATCATCGTCACCGGCATTCGAGGATCGCTGGCCAGCGCGCTTGTCGACAAGCGACGGTCCAACACCATTGTCGATGTCATCAATGCAGAAGATATAGCCGACTTCCCGGACGCAAACCTCGCAGAGTCTTTGCAACGTTTGCCGGGTGTCTCGATCGACCGGGAGAATGGCGAGGGAAACCAGATCTCGGTTCGGGGCCTGGGCGGCGACTTCACCCGCGTTCGGTTGAACGGTCTCGAAACCCTGTCGACGTCGGGTGCCAGCAACGCTGACGGTGCCCTGCGCCGTGACCGTGGGTTTTCATTCAATACGTTCGCGTCCGAGCTCTTCAACTCCTTGAGAGTGCAGAAATCTGCCGATGCGCAGACAGACGAGGGCAGTCTCGGTGCGACTGTAGACCTGATTTCCGGGCGGCCTTTCGACTACTCCGGCCAGCGTTTCGCACTCTCGCTGCAGGATGCCTATTACGAGAACGGCGGCTCTCACAACCCACGTGTGGCCCTGCTCGGGTCGAAGCGTTGGGACACCCCATTCGGCCAGTTAGGCGTTCTGGGTTCGCTTGCCTACAATGAGCGCAAGCAGACAACCGACAGCTTCTTCAGGGCGGTTGGCAGCAACGAGTACACGTACCGCGGGTCAACTTTCAATAACGCGGCAGCAACGGCTGCCGGCGATCCGCAGGGCTTTGCACTGCCCACCAACGTCAATCCGGCTCTGGTGATTTCTCGAGTTACAAATCCTGAAGCGCTCAGCTTCCTGATCGGCTCGAATCCGGCGGCCTACCAGCTTCTGTATGGCCCCAACAACTATCGGCAATCCCTGGTGCGGATCCCCTCCCTCGCATCGCTGCAGCATCGCGAGATCGAGCAGGAGCGCCTCGGAGCGACACTGTCGTTCCAGTGGCGCCCGACCGATCGCACGACGATCAGTTTCGACAATCTGTATTCCGAGGCGACCCAGAGTTCGACCAACTATCAGCTTGGCCCCGTTGGTCTGAATCGAAATAACACCAACGGTAATCGAACGGCGTCGGCTTTCAGCTATCAAACGTTCCCGACGACGAGTTCTGCGAATAACAGCTATGTAAATCGTCGGGGAGCATATCCAAACTGCGCAACTCAAGCCGCTACCGATTTTCGTGATGCCATAGATTGCGGTCAGACCAGGTATGGGACAAACCGTGTCTTCAATACAGCGCCGGGCGCTAACGTAAACAACCTCGGGGCGACCGTCGGAAGCTTCAATCCGAATAATCTGGAAGTCTACGACTACTACAACCAGCCGACCTCAGTCGGATATGTACCTCATCCGAACTTCCTGGCCATGCGCGGTCCGTTCATCGGGCGGCCATCGGTTCAGTTGATTGACGCGGGGCTCAGTGATTCGGGCACGCAGGCCAACTATCTGAAGCTCGGGCGCGTCGACATGCGTTCGGCAGTCGATCAGGGTGCCTTCACAACAGAGTTCCAGCAAAACTCGATCAACATCGAGCATGAGTTCAGCGACACCCTCCGCATGGTGGCGCTGTTAGGGCGGTCAAGCTCCAGCAACGTGAATACCGGGCAACTGGTCGACTTCATCCGCCTCGACTCAGGAAACGGCACGCCAGGAAACGACTATTTCGTCTTCGACGCGCGCGGCGGCGGCGACATCCCCGTCATGAATTTCGGCTTTGATACGGCCAATCCGAACAACTGGGATTTCGTGAAGGGATACTCCTCCCTCCGTCATTTCCGGACGGTCACCGAGAACGGCTACGAAGCCGCCAAGATCGATATCGCGTGGGACATAACGCCGGATTACACGCTGCGTTTTGGGGCGGGCCAGCGGAAGTTTGACTTCTTCTACACCCGTTTCGAGCGGCTCATCGCCGATACCCAGAACCCGAGCTTGCTTGAAGGGGTCCGCACAGGCCTTGCGCCATCCACGACCGTTGGCCAGATGGGTCAGGTGGTGAACTGGGGTCTCGGCCTCGATGTGCCCGCCGGCACGCCGACGTCGTTCTTCGCGCCCAATCTGGAAGCCTTCCAGCAGCGGTTCGGCTTCAACTGCGACTGCATCAACGACTGGGGTGACTGGCGCCTGTCCGACCTGCGCAACGGCGGGGTGAACACCTTCCGGGTCGATGAGACCGATACCGCCTATTATGCCCAGGTCGATTTCGTGCAGCCGCTTTTCGGACGCGATCTGCGTGGTAATTTCGGCGTGCGGATTGCCGAGACAAGCGTCGAGGCAGCAGGCCGGTCTCCGAGCGGACGTCCCGTCGAAAATACCAACGACTATACCGACACACTGCCGTCGATGAACCTGATCTACGAATGGTCAGACAAGCTGCTGTTCCGCTTTGCTGCTGCCAAGGTCATGGCCCGGCCACAGCTACTTTCCCTTCAACCGGGCGTGACAGGCTTCAACGTCCCCATCGGGATCGGTGCGGCACCTGCCCAGTTTGACGGCTCCAACGCGGCAATCACCTTGGGCAACACGCGACTGAAGCCCTTCCGGGCTGATAACCTCGATTTCAATGTCGAGTGGTATTTCGCGCCTGACGCTCTCATTTCGGTGGCGGTCTTCCACAAGAAGATCAACAGCTTCCCGCAAGTCGTTCTGCGCGAAGCCCAGCTGACCGATCTGTTTGATGCGGACGCGATCGCCAATCTGCGGCTTGCCTTCGACGGGCTGACCGACATCGCTTCCGACAGTCGGCGGGCCTACATCGATCAGAATCTTCCGTTCTCGGTGCGCCAGTTCAACGATGCACCGGGCGGCACGCTCACCGGCTACGAGCTTATCTATCAGCAGAACCTGACCTTCCTGCCGGGCTTCTGGTCGAACCTTGGCGTTCAGGCGAACTACACCCACATTTCTTCGGAACTGGAATACATCCTCGATCCGGCCAGAAACCTGACCGGCACGGCACCATTCCTGGGTGCCTCGCCAGACAGCTTCAATGCGACGGTCTTCTACGAGGTCGAACGCTGGAGCGCCCGTGTTTCGGCCGCGTATCGTGCAGGGTATCAAACGCAATACCCGCTTGCGGCAGGCACCTGTGATCCCGGTCAGTGTGACTCGCCGCTGATCAACGACTTCGTGGGTTCGGACGAGACTCTCAATGTCGACGCGTCGTTCACCTACAAGATAACGGACAGCATCACTCTCACGGCCGAAGCATTGAACCTCACGGATCAGGTCGACAGCCGCTGGGCCTATCAGGACGATCCCGTCGCCTCGAGCTATGGCAAGACGGGCCGCCAGTACTTCATCGGAACCCGTTTCACGTTCTGATTCTCGATCCCTCCGGGGACGGACAGTATTCCTCCTAGGGACTGTCCAGACTGGAGCGTCGTCCTGAAAGGACGACGCTCCATTTTTCTCTGCGATTCTGGCGGCGGACTTCGGGACGCCAATCATCCGGAACTGGCGGAACCAGGCTACCAGCGTCGACCGTTCGCACGGCGCCGCTGTGATTTGAGTCAAAAAGTGATCGGTGTGTAGTGCGCGACGCCTGACCTGAGTTGAAAAGATCGGCGTCCAGTTGGACTGGAGAACTTTGATGCTGTCTCGGCGAACCTTGCTGGTGAGTGCCTCGATCACCCCCATCGCGGTCGCGGTCGGCGGATGGTCGCCACAGGCACCCGATTCTGACGCGATCGCAGCGACCATGCGCCGAGCGACGAGCTTCATGACGGACCGGGTTGCCACGCGCGGTGGCTATGTCTGGTCCTATCTCGCCGATTTTTCCCGCCGCTGGGGCGAAATGGAGGCCTGGCCGAGCATGATCTGGACACAGGCTCCCGGCACCCCGGAGATGGGCCAGATTTTTCTCGACGCCTTTCATGCCACGGGCGAGGCGCTCTATTACGATGCCGCCGTAAAGGCTGGTGACGCTCTGATCGCTGGCCAGCATGAGAGCGGTGGCTGGAACTACATCATCGATTTCAACGGCGAGGAGTCGCTGAAGCGCTGGTACGAAACCATCGGCCGCAACGGCTGGCGGCTGGAGGAATTCCAGCACTACTACGGCAATGCCACATTCGATGATCATGCGACGGTTGAGTGCGGAAGCTTTCTGTTGCGCCTGTATCTCGAGAAGAACGAGCCCCGGTTCATGGAGGCGGTCGACCGGACCGTCTCGTTCGTGCTCAACAGCCAGTACCCGGTTGGTGGCTGGCCCCAGAGATGGCCGAAGGCCGCGGCTTTCAACAACCATGGCCGGCCGGATTACACCGGCTACATCACCCTGAATGACGAGGTCGCCGAGACCAACATCGACTTCCTGCTGCTGGTCCTGCAGCAGACGGGAAACGAACGGGTGCGAGATCCGATCGAGCGGGCGATGGCTTGCTACATCGCGCTTCAGCAGCCGATGCCTTCGCCCGGGTTCTCCATGCAATACACACTGGACCTGCAGCCCGCCGCTGCGCGCACCTATGAGCCGAAGGCCCTGTCGCCTCACACCACGGCGGCCGCACTCACCAAGCTGATGGACTTCTTCGAACTGACCGGTGACCCCACCTTCCTGGCCAGAGTCCCGGAGGCCCTCGACTGGCTGCGTCTGGTCGAGGCTCCAGTAGAGGCCCATCGGAACGGGCTCAACTACTTCCGCTATGTAGAGGCAGGCACCAACCGCTTCATCGGCGGCGGTCGCCGTGGCTCGAACGCCCAGAACGGGGAATATTACCGCGGCTACGACATCACCGGAAAACGGGCCGAAAAGCGGATTGATGTCGACCGGTTACAAGAGCGCCTCCAGCGCCTTTCCGCCATGTCGCCGGAACAGGCGAGCGCTGGGTCCCCTTTAGCCGGAAGCGGCCCGTCATTAATGCCCCGATACTGGATCACACGCGACGTCGGCGGTTCGGATCTGAACGTAACTGCAGCCCAGAACAGGGCGTTAGGAGCCGCAGAACTGGTTGCGGGACTGAATGCGGACGGGTTCTGGCCACAGGAGCTACGCTCGACCAGCCATCCCTATCGCGGCCCCGGGCCTTCAGAGCCACCTCCCGGCTTCGTCGATAACGGTCAGGTCGGCGACGAATGGGACACTTCACCCTTTACCCTCGCATCCGGGCCCATCGGGATTTCGACAGGAACCTACATCAACAACATGAGCCGCCTGATCAGTGCCCTGCGCGACATCGCACCATAGGACGGGGATGTGTTCGGGCGGGGCGGTCAGGCCAGGGCCGGTCTGCTGGGCAGTGAGGGATCGGATGGGCCATGCGGGTCCTTTCGGGACCATTCAGACAGGTTAACTGGCCTTGCGCCACGGAGAGTGAAAATGACACCGGTGGTTTTCTCTGAGCGTCTCGACGATCGCCTTCCCCAGGTCGCCCGGTACCGACAAGGAGGCCTGGTGGCGCGTTCATCATGGCTCGTGGCTGCCGTCATGGTGAGCATGTCGGGCGCCACCTCTGCCGCGGCCCAGGACGGCTGGTATGCCGAGTATGACTTCCTGCCCCTGTCCAGGGTCGAGATCGTCATTGCCAATGATCTGGACGAAGACCGCAAGGATGCGCCGATCATCATCCGACGTGATCAGTTGCCAATGCTCGCAGATATCCATGAGCTCGCCGTCTCCCTGGTCGATCCTTCAGGTCAGCCGAGATCCGAGCCTTCCCCGGAACTGCTGGCCAGTCAGGGGCCTCACGAACGCCGTGCGGAAACCAATGGCCGCGCGATCGACTATCAGTTCGACGACCTCGACCGAGACGGGATCTGGGATGAGTTATTTTTCGTGGCCGACCTCAAGGCCGGAGAGCGCAAACGCTTCCACATCTACCGGGGCTTTCAACCAAGGGGCTGGAACGCGCATCGGACCCATGGGGCGATCGGCAGCTACATGCGCCACCTCGCACCCTTCTGGGAGAGCGAGCACGTCGGATGGAAACTGTGGTTCCCGACCGATGTCGATATCTATGGCAAGCGCCGGGGTCTGTTGATGTCGAACCGTCTCTACATGGGAAATCTGGACGGTTACGGGGTTGCCACCGAGAACCCAGACTACGGGGCCGACATCCAGTCGGTGGACGACAGTTTCGGCGGCGGCGGCATCGGTGTGTTCGAGGGCGATGTCCTTGCACGTCCGCGCTTCAGCCCGGGTGCCGATGTCGCGAACCGCTTCAATGGCGGACAGGTCTCGGATACCCGCTATGCCTTCGAGGTGCTGGTCAATGGTCCGCTTCGCAGCATGGTCAGGATCCGGACGATGAACTGGAACACTGGCCAGGGCCGCTACGAGCTGGAACAAACCTACACTGCCTACGCTGGTCAGAACTACACCACGGCCGAGGTGCGGTTCCTGACATGGGAGCCGGGAGCCCAGGGCGCCGATCTTGCCGTAGGGATCCGTCGTCGACCGGGCCAGAATTTCGAGCGCCGCACGCAGAATTCAGTCCTCTCGGCAGCACCGGAAGCCTTGCGCAATCCGGACGATGTGGAGGGGCTCCAACAACTGGCCCCCATCCTCTATGCGGGCACCGCCCTCATCGTGCCCCCGAGCGATCAGCCCGCCTATCAGTTCGTCGAGGCGCGCGGTGGTAATCACGTGTTCCGGATACCTGCACAGGCGGACCGGACCTACCGCTACATGCTGGTTGCGGGCTGGTCCGAGGGTGAGGTGCTGAAGACGCCGGATGAGTTCGCGGAATACGTCGCTGCGTCAGCGCGCAGTTATGCCGCTCCGCCGCGCCTGGACGGTGCCCGTGAGGAGACCCTGCCCTAGAGTGGCAAGGCTGGAAGGGGGCTCTCCCCTGCAAGGCCTAATCGATCAGCGCCTCAATCAGGTCACCCATGTTCCTGATGTAGACTTGAGTCGATACGCCCTCAACAGGTGTGTCGGTCGTCCAGGGAGAGGTGTCCCAGACATCGCCGACGCGGGTGGTGCGATATTCTCCGCCGGTCGGGATCGTCGGACCATCTCCGATGAACGGGTTGGACGTGGTGGTCAGAAGGCTGGGCCAGTAGCCGCGGGCATTCAGCGCGGCAACAACGGACGTGACCCGGGCGGCTGCAGGTTCGGTGGCCCGCCGGGCGTCGGACCCCATGTCCCAGACGCTGACGTCCCTGAGTGTGAAGTATCGAGGCAAGGCCAGGGTGCCCATCCTGGCCTTTAACGGCGACCCGCGACTGACATCTTCGGGCGAAAGTGCGGCTGCAGCTGCATACTCGGCGCGGATGGCGGCGGTGTCGAGGTTACGGAAAGAGCCGTAGTGGCCGACCACGTCAGTCGGGCTGGCGTCGTAGAAGTATTCGCCGTTGACGACATTGGAACCACGGCGATGGATATAGACGGGCGTATTCGACCCCTCGAGCACAAAGGTCGGGTGGGTGCGGCCGGGCCCGCGAAGGGCGGGAGGGGTGGCGACGGCGTCCAGCCAGTCCAGCGCCTCGGGTATCCGGGCAATGTATTTGCGGTCGCCGGTCAGGCGATAGAAGTCCATCATCGAGCGTAGATTGGTCGCCGTAGTGTGGGTGGCGAAACCCTGGGGTTCGTAGGTTCGTGCGCCGGCTGGCTTCAGGGTGTCGGCGAAATGCTGCAGGCCCCAGGCGGGTTGGGGCGCTGGCTGCTGGGTGGCAACGAATATGTCCATGCCGCGTTGAACTGCGTCGAGAAGGCGCGGTTCGCCCAGAACCTGATAGGCATAGATCAGGAACTTCAGGTTCTCGCCGGCGACGTCATCGTTGAACGTGATATGGCCGGTGTAGTCCTGATGCCCGTAAAGGCCCGCGTGCTCGACGTGCGGAAAGCGCTGGGGCCACCCGCCATTCGCATACTGACTGTCGAGGACAAATCCGAGCGCCCTGTCCAGTGCAGCCTTGTAGCGGCGCTCGCGCTTCTCGGCGAACATCCGCAGCATGAGCTGGGATGCCTCGGCGGTGCCAGCGTCGTCAAAGGTGGCGTTGCCGTAGTAGCGCTGGAATTCTTCCATTCGCCAGGCGTTCTGACCATAGGTCTCGTACCAGCGCTTGAGGTTGTCCTCGCTGACAGTATCAATGACGTAGTTCCAGCCACCGCTTGGGTGCTGGCCCCTGATGAGGGCGTCGGCGGCGGACTTGGCGGCGGTGTAGTAGGTTTCGTCGCCTGTGGCATGATAGGCGTCGAGGAACACATGGCCCATGGTCGCAGTGCCTGGCGGCTGCACCCAGATCATGGTCGGTGAAGCCTCGAGTTCGCCCCATCGACGCGAAAAGTCCGGCAGGGTCTGCCACACATAACCGCCACCGACCGAGGCCTCTTCGACCATGAACGTCGTCGCGCGTTTCATGGCGGTCAGAACGGAAGACCGCGTAGGGACGGAGCTTTCAGCCAGAGCAGGTGCCGATGCAGCGAATGCGGTCGCGGCTGTGGCGGACAATAGCGTGCGGCGGTTCAATTTAATCGTCATGAGCGTTCCGATCGGTCCCTTGGGATGGCTCTAGCGGCCCTGTACCGCGCAGAGCATAACCACCTATGACACCGGTTTCCTAGGGGCAGGTCTCATAGGCGGACGATGACGATGGCAGCGAGCGAAACTGACGCGGCTCGTACGACGTCCGTTTCCTGTATTCAGGCAGGGCAGGACGGCCTTCGACCTGGCGACTGCAACCTCTCAGCCGCCGGGCGGAACGGGTGCGTGATTGTTCATTACGCTGACTTCCGGCTCCGGCAGCACGACGCGCACGCTTGCGCCCGTCATATCCGCCCCGGCCGGCGGCTGCAGGCGCACTGTGACGTGTTTGGGAAGGAGGTCGTCGGGCGCGGCCAGGTCCGGGATTCGCGCTTCGACCAGAACTGCGCCCCGGGCGTCTTCGAGCCGAAGCAGGCCGTCGACCGCGGGGCGTGACCCCAGCGAATGCACTGCAGTCTCCAGCGTCCCGCCCCGCCACCTGACATCGGACGCGGCGAGGGCGAGGTCTGGTCGGTTGCGGATATCGGACTCAGGGCCGTCTAGCCTGAGTTCGATCACGGTCGTCGCGCCGGGCGCGAACTCGAGATCGATCACACGGTCTCGGCCAAACTCCATGCGAGCGACCTCACCCGGTGCGTCAGCGACATCGTCGCCGTCCGCATCCATGCCCTGCCGCATCGACCACGAACCGGTGGCGATCTCGGCACCGGCGAGATGGGCGGAGATCGGGCGATCCGACAGATTGTGAGCGACGATCCGAAAGCCGGTCCGGGTGGGTTCGCGCACAAGAATGCCGAGTTGCCCGGCGTCATCCGCTCCGGCGAAGCGCCAGCTGACCAAATTTCCCTGTACGATGGCGTTTCGCCACAGCGCGATTCCGCCCAGGCGTTGGCGCTGGAGCTCCTGGGTCGGGATTTCGACCCGGTCTACCCACCAGTGATCGTCGGTCATCATGGGCATGCGGAACTGGGCCGTGCGCCGCATCCGGTCGTACAGCCGCTCGAGGTAGGTCTTGTCGCCAGTCGCAGCCCAGGCGAAGTGCAGGGCTGTGTTCGAAGCGTTCGGCGCGAGCGCTCCCGCTGTCGAGGCGCCCCGCAGCTCTGGGCGGCTTAGTGCCTCGGCGAGATCGCCGTTGATCGTGCCCGTCAGGGCGTTAGGGCCCCCTTCAAGCAGTACCTGCTCAATGGGGCGCATATATTTCGCGTCACCGGTCCAGCGATAGGCCGCCCACATCAGAAGATTGGTCTGCTGAGGTCCGGCGCTTCCGCGAGTGGCACCGTCCGGCCAGTTGATCTCGGTAGGATAGGTCCATTTGCCCAGCGCATCCTGGCGTCCGTGCGCGAGGTAGCCGTCAGCCAGTTCGAGGAGCAACCGCTTCAGCTCGGGCGAGCCGTTCCAGTCAACCAGCCGGATACCTGGGTGAAGGATCAGGTAGGAATAGGGTTTGGACCACTGCCAGGGCGCTTCGGTGACGATCTGATCGCCTCCGTAGTAGTTGCTGACAAACAGCCGATGGCCTTGCGGATTGACGGCCGTCAGGTCCCGATAGCGAACCGCAGTCTCCATAAGCCGGGCCACAGTCACCGGATCGCCGGGGTTAAGGTAGGCGGACTGGCTGATCGCGTTGACGCCCTCTTCATAGACATGCAGCTCGTCGGTGACGATCGTTCCGAGGCCGCGGGTAAACATGCCGTTTCGATAGGTGGCCTCGACCAGCTCGGACAGGGAGGCGTTCACCTTGTCTGGCGCGACGCCCATCAGGGCGAGGCCCGGCCACTGGTTGGTCAGGTCGGTGTCATCGGACAGACCGCCGCCGAATTCGCCTTCGACCTGACGATTGTCGATCCACCACTGCACGAAGTCGCCGGCCTGTCTGAGCGCCCGGGTCTGGCCCCATGCCCAGGCCGGAACGCCCATGGGCGGGGACTCAACGACGACCGCGGGCAATGGCTGCTGCGGATTCCATTCGCTCCAGTAGCGCTGACCGCCGGGATGCTCGGGATTGACCCTCAGCAGATCGGTCAGGTCCTCATAGAAGCGGGCAAACAGGCCGAGGTCCCGGTTGGTCTGCCGCTCTTCGACAAGGAAGCCGTAGTTGTCGCGCACTTGCTCAAACCGGTCGCGTTCGTGCTCTGCCCGGGCGTCCTCACGGCCTTTGAACACGAGACCGACCTTCGCTCCGTCCAGACTTGCGGCGCCAAAATCAGGATTGGAGGAGGCGACCGTGAAATACAGACTCCCGCCGGATGGGAGGACCCGGTCGCGCGTGTCGAGCCAAAGGGTGCGCGCCTCGTTCGGTTTGACCGACACGTTGATGTCCAGCAGGTCGCGCGTCGGCGTCAGGGGATCCTTGACGCGGATGTTGAGCGGGATCAGTCCGTCACGGCCCGGTTCGAGGTTCATGGCTGGCAGTCCAAGTTCGACCCCGTCCAGACCGCCGAAATTCTCATACCCCAGGCCTGGCGTGTTCCGGTTCAGCGGCAGACCCGGCGGCTGCCGCCGGAAATCCTGGGGAACGACCACATGCACGATCGGCCGGGCATCGCTGATCGGTGCGCTTCGCGCTCTCGACGGCGCGGCGGAGGGCAGGGCGGCGACAGTCGTGCGCTCTTCGATCGGGTAACGGCCGGCGATAAATTCGCTCAGCGACCGGGTCGCTTCGAATTCTGGTTCGGCGTCGGCGCGGATTGTGAAGTCAAACCGGCCTATCCCCTGTGGAGCCCGCCCGGCAAAGACGCGATAGACTCCGATCTCTCCGATCGGAGTCTCCGGGGCGTCATTGACGAAGCGGACCGCTCCGCCGGTGCGTTCAGAGGAAAGGCGGGTGGTCGTGCGTTCCACCCCCTCGCGACGGCGGGCCAGCAGGTCGCCGTCGTCGACTATCTGTTCGGAGCCTCGGGGCGTTCGGCCATCGGCGAGCGCCGACAGTCGACCGAAAGCGGCACCCTGAATCTCAACCTGATTCCAGGACTCATCGGGCAGGAACCACGTCCCGGCCTTGCCGCCGGTGGAATAGACATTCCAGTCCGGCAGCTGGAAATAGTCGTTGCGGCCTTCGAGACGCGAGCGGTTGTAGACGCCGGGCCATGTGGTTTCGCGCACCCCGTCATTGCCCTTCCACATGCGTTGGGCGACGTCGCGCTGGTCCGTGAACTCGACGCGACGGATCGCTGTTTCGGCATCTGCCAGATAGGGCGGCGAAGCCCCTTCGAAACCGAGACGGCGAGCCCAGGTCGCGGACCAGTCAGGGCGTGCCGCCGTGGATACAACCGGCGTATCATGGCGGGCGAGCGCCGCGATGGCCGCGTCGTCGAGCGCACGATCGTAGATACGCAGTTCGTCGAGGTCGCCCCCGCGCAGGAAATTGTACCGGCTCTGGACCTGCATGGGGCTTATGATGCGACTATGGGGCCCGAACTGGTCGAGCCCGGCGTCGAGAAGGGCGGGCTGGTCCTTGCGCGCGACCAGCCTTCCATCGACATACAGTTTGACGCCGGTGGTCTCGTCCCACGTAAAGGCGATATGGGTCCACGCCTCCGGTGCGGGCGCGCCCGACATATCCCAGGATACCCTCACGCGTGCCAGGTTGGAGTCGGTGACGAAACCGTCGAAGCCCTTGCCGTTCCAGTCGAGGCGGAGGAACACCATGTCCCAGCTCGAGTGGTTGGCATAGCTGACGCGGAACAGCGGGAACGGGTTTGTCCCGACCGGATAACGCGATCGCCAGAAGAAGGAGAGGGCCCCGCGCTGCGCCAGAATATTGCCGGGGGCCGCCCAGGCCAGCACCTGATCGTCCTCGGCCTGGATATAGCCGCCCGTTGCGCCGCCGGCGGCCCGGATTGACACCCGGTCGGCGAAGGTCGGCTCCGCCTGCCCCGTTGCGACATCTGCCACCAGCGATTCATCCGCTGACATACGGAACAGCAGGCCATCCTGCGCACGGGCCGCCGCCGCTGGAACCAGAGCGGCGACCAGGGCCACAGCGCCGAAAAGCGGGTTTGTCCAACCCATAGCTACATCTCCCCTGAGGGCGTCTCTCGCGCCCTTTCATATGCGGCGATCCAGCCACGGTGTTCGGCGGTAGCGGTCCGGAGTGTCGCCACTGTCTTACCCGCAGCTCATTGCCTAAAGTGACTATGACACCGGTGCCAAAGAGTTGGCAAACTTGACATGACGCCGTTGTCGCTGACGAGTTGACGCCCCCAGCGGCTGCCTCAGGTAAAAAGTTCGACAGCGCCAACAGGACATCGTGCCAAAACAAGAAAATCTTTCGCAGGCATAAAACGAAGATCGCAGGGCACCCATTGCCAGAGGCAAACCTTCACCGAAATCACCGCCCGTTCGATCTGGTCAGGACCTTCCTGATTGCGGCCAGCGTCATCCTGTTGAGTGGGATGGGCGTGATGGGGCTGTGGGTCAGCGAGCGGATCGAAGAGGCCGCATCGCGCAAGGCTGCGGTCATCGCGGCTCTCTATGTCGACGGTGTCGTCGCGCCCTATGCCCAAACCCTGCTTCGGCCGGGAGGCGACACCACCGAAGCACGGGCCAGACTGGACGCGAGCATGGCCCGCGGCCTGATGTCCCGACAGCTGATGGCTTTCAAGATCTGGAACCTTGATGGCATGGTTGTCTATTCGCCAGCGCCTCTGCCAGAGGTCGAGACCGTGGACCGCGAAGCGCTCCTGGTCGCCCGCTCGGGACAGGTCTATTCCGAGCTGAAGGCGGCAGGTGATTCAGAGGCTGTCGGGTCGCTGGCGCGGCAAGTGCCTCTTCTGGAGGTTTATGCCCCTGTGCGTGCCGCCGGTACCGGACAGGTCATTGGCGTGGTCGAATTCTACGATGATGCCACCGCCCTTCAGGTCGAGTTGCAGGACGCACGCTCCGATAGCTGGATCCTCGTGGGCATGGTGACCCTGACCATGCTTTCGATCCTGTTCGTCGTCATCGCGCGGGGAGGGCGTCTCATCGACAGCCAAAGACTCCTTCTGCAGGATCAGGTCCTCAAGCTTTCAACCCTTCTGGATCAGAACCGGGAACTTGCGCGCACAGTCGATGCTTCGAATCGCCGGGCCGCTGACCTGAACGAGCGGTTCCTGCGGCGGTTGTCTGCGGATATTCACGACGGTCCTCTCCAGCTTTTGGCCTTCGCCTCATTGAGGCTCAGCGACCGGACTTCGGCGGAAGAGCATAACGGGTCTTCCGAGGGGCGCGAAGCCGTCGTCGGGGCCATGACGGAACTGCGTCAGATCTGTCGTGGCCTGACCTTGCCGGAGATTGAAGGGCTCGACACGGCGGCTGTGATAAGGCGTGCCGTTCAGGCGCACGAACGTCAGACGGGCCGGACCATTCCCTTGCTGATGCCAGTTGAACTTCCGGCTCTGCCAAATGCCGAGAACATCTGTCTCTACAGGGTGATCCAGGAGGGGCTGAACAATGCTGAACGTCACGCCGAGGGGAGGGGTGCCGACATCGAGGTCTGTCGGGTTGACGAAACGCTGGTCGTCCGCGTTCGTGACTCCGGCAAGGGCTTCAACGTTCGCACTGATGAGCATGGCCTCGGTCTGCAGGGACTGCGCGAAAGAGTGATCGGTCTGGGTGGCGAGTTCCACGTAACCGCAACTTCGGCAGAGGGCACAGTGATCACCGTCCAACTTGCGATCCCGTTCACATGATCGGTCCGATCCGCATTATGGTGGTGGACGACCACCCGATTTTCCGGAGTGGGCTGCTCCTGACTCTGTCCGGACGCGACGAATTCGTGGTCTGCGGCGAGGCCGAGGACGCCGATGGCGCGGTGCACGGAGTGATGGAGCACCAGCCCGATCTGGTGCTGCTAGACCTGTCGATACCAGGCGGGGGTCGCGAAGCCCTCGCACGCATCCTGTCGCTCAGGCCAGAGCAGAAGGTACTGATAGTGACAGCGTCAGAGGACGACGACGACCTGATCTCGACCCTCGGGACAGGGGCTGCGGGCTACGCCTTGAAAGGTCTGGGGATCGAGGCTCTTTCCGACACCATCCATGCCGTGATGCGCGGAGAGATCTACGCGCCGCCGGGGCTTGCTGGCCGGATTGTCGCCGGGCTGGCAAGTGCCACGCCTCCGCCCGGCCCGTCTGCGTCGGGTCTGGATCAACTCACCAACCGGGAAATCGCCATCCTGCGTCACCTGTCGGAAGGTGCATGCAACAAGACGATCGCAAGAGCCATCTCGCTGGAAGAGAAGACCGTCAAAAACCATATGACCCGCATCATGGCCAAGTTGAAGGTGCGAAACCGCGTCGAGGCTGCCCTGCTTTTCCATTCGCAAGGCGGGACCAAGGTCCCGGCCGTGCAGCAAAGGTCCCGCTGAGGTCGCAACTGGCTGTCACCGACGGCATGAAACGGACATTGCCCGGTCATGGTTGCCATGGGCTTGTTTCCCCCGGTCGAAGATGCCCCGCTCTTTGCTGAAATCACTGTCGCAACTCACCGGCTATCTCCTCCCGTTCAGTGCCTATCCCTATCGTGGGCAGGAGATCGCTTGCCCCGTTTGCGGATCAGCAAACCAGACGGAGGTAAGCCGGGTGGATCGCCGCTGGAAGCGGCTGCGGACGGTCGGTTGCGGGGAGTGCGGTCTGCTGTTCACCAATCCGATGCCGACCGAGGCAGAACTCGACGACTACTATGCCAGCCTCTACCGCCTCGACTATCAAGGGGCCGTGGTCCGTCCGAGTGCTCGCCATATTCGCAAACGGAGCGCACAGGCCGCCCGGCGCGTGAGCGTGATCAAGAAAGTGCTGGCGCCGACGGCGGTCACCCTGGACTTTGGTACGGGGTCCGGAGAGTTCATCCTTGCCATGCTCGAGGAAGGTTACGACGCCCATGGCTTCGAGCCGGGCGGCACCTATTCGTCATTCGCCAGGCAGCAACTGGGTGAACGGATCCGGGCGGGACGCTGGCAGGACATGGACTATGGTCCGCGGTTTGACCTTGTCACCAGTTTCCATGTGTTCGAACACCTGTCTGATCCGGTCAGCGCGTTTCGGGCGGCCGCCAGCTGGCTGAAGCCGGGAGGCCTGCTCTATATCGAGGTGCCCGATGCGGTGTCCGGGTTTGAGCAATCGGGCTTCATGAGCCTGCATTTTGCCCACGTGCTGGGCTTCAGCGCACACAGCCTTATGCTGGCTGCGGGAAAGGCCGGTCTTGAGCCTGTCCATCATGCCAATGCGACCGAGATCGTCTTCCGTCGCGCTGCTGACCCGGTTGAACTCTCGCCCATTGCTCGGGCGGGGGCTCAACTGACCAAGGACGCCCTGTTCAGACGGTCTAGCGGAGACAAGGGGTTGTCAGTCCATTACTGAGTTATCTTCGACTGAAAAGCAGCAAGGTAAGTTGAAACAGTCCGTTATGACGGAACTTTCGTTCAGGCACCGGTGACAGCGCCTGCCCATGCGTCACTCGCCCGGACGACGGCGCGAGCCCGGGAGTGCCCTGGTGTGATCTGCGAGATCGTGGCTGAGCCTGCATGACTCTTCATCTACCCCTGGCCAATTTCAGCGCCTGGATACTGAACAGACTTTCAAATCCGGGCTCGAACCGGCAACCTTGCTGCCCAACCCCCAAGGAGATGATCTGTATGCCCTCCCAGAAGCGCAAACTCGTTGTATCCGCTGCCGCCCTGATGGGTGCTTTCGCCTTGATCTCGCCTGACGGGGTTGCAGCCCAAACCGCATCGCGTCCGGTCGAGGCACCCGCCATGATACCCCGTGTAGTCGCGTTTACCGATAGCGTGGCGGACCTCGGCGGCACCCTCGTTCTACCGCTCGGCAGCGTCGATGATCTGGCGACAAGGGCGGTGATGCTTGATGATGCGACCCGCGACGGAGTTCGGCGTGCCCTCGCGTCCGCCGCCTTCGGCTATGGGCCACGTCAGACCTTGAGCCTGCGGGGGATCGGACACTGGGACCGCATCGTCGTGGTAGGCTTGGGCACTGTGGCGGCAAACCCCCAATGGAGCGGCGCTGTCGTCGGGCGGATGCTCGTCAGCGATATACGCCCTGTTACAGTGCTTGCGAACGGTCTGTCGGAGGAGGTCACGGCGTCGCTGGCGACCGGTATGGGGATCGGACACTATCGTTCCGACCTTTATCAGGCCTCGCGCCGTGCCGCCGCGCCGGGCGGCCCCGTCACGATCGTCACTGACGTTGCTGAAGGCGCGCGTGAAGCTTTCGCGGGACGTGGGACGTCGCTGGTCGAGGCCATGACGTGGGCGCGCGATATCTCCAACGAGCCTGCGAACGTCATCTACCCCGAAACCTTTGTGGAGCGCGCCCGGGCTGCCTTCGAAGGTCTGGCCGGGGTGAGAATCGAAGTGCTGGATGTGCCAGCCATGGAGCGCCTGGGTATGGGGGCTTTGCTGGGTGTAGGGCGGGGGTCAGAACGTCCGCCCCGCTTGCTGGCGATCCGTTATCGCGGTCAGGGCGCACCCGATGGTGGGCCCATCGTCCTTGTCGGCAAGGGCATCACCTTCGACACCGGCGGCATCTCGATCAAGGCAGGTGCCGGGATGGGCAATATGAAGATGGACATGTCTGGCGCAGCCGCGGTGACGGCGTCGGTCCTCGCGCTGGCGAGATCCGGAGCGCCGGTGGATGTGGTCGCGATCTCTGCACTCGCCGAGAACATGCCCGATGGTCGGGCGATCCGGCCGGGCGATGTACTGACGGCCATGAACGGCAAGACCATCGAGATCATCAGCACCGACGCCGAGGGGCGACTGGTGCTGGCGGACGCACTGGTCTGGGCCGAGCGCAATCTCGATCCTGTGGCGATCGTGGACGTCGCTACCCTGACCGGGTCCGTTGGCGGGGCCCTGGGTGACGATTATGCGGGCCTTTTCAGTCGTCACGACGACCTGGCCAACCAGCTTGACGCTGCGGGCCGGACAACCGGTGAGCGCCTCTGGCGGCTCCCGGTTAACCCCACACATGGCAACGACATGTCATCCACTATCGCGGATCTCAAGAACACGAGCGACGGCGGGGGCGGTGCCAGCACCGGTGCCTGGTTTATCGGCGAGTTTGTCAATCGTGACATACCCTGGGCTCATCTGGACATCGCCAACATGGCGTATGGCGGTCCGAGCGACTGGAACCCGGCTGGTTCTTCAGGATTTGCTGTGCGTCTGCTCGAGCAGTTCGTGCGCGATTGGCAACCCGTAGAACGTGGCGCACGAAGCGACGGCGGGTAGTTGCCCTGACAGAACCCCTCCACGTCCATGTCAACGACGGCCCAAAGAGTCTCTGTATTAGCGGTAGGCCTCAGAAGGTACTGTCACGTTCACCGCAGAGTATAGTTAAGCATCAATCCAGATGTGTGAAACTCCGCATCAAATAAAGACTGTTAGGGTCCGTGATTAAGGGGGCGCCTGTTGGGCGCTGTCAGTCCAATGGTAACT
>QBLX01000019.1:29156-50127 GCA_003241825.1 Alphaproteobacteria bacterium | reverse complement strand
GGTCAATGGGAGCGCGCGGGACCATCAGGCCCTCGGCCTCGTCAGCCCAGCGATCGCCAAAGGTGTTCTTGAAATCCTCGACGACGAACTCGGGCAGGCCTGCCGCAACCCAGCCCGGGATGTCGTCTGCCGTGGCGCTGATGCGGCCGCGCTCCTGTTTCGACAGGGGTTTGGGCCCGTAGCCGTCGCCGGAGTGCAGGGCTTCGATCTCTTCAAGAGACAGGCCGTCGATCAGGCTCAGCGAGCCGATCACCAGGGCCCGGCCATCCTCGCGTCCGCCCATGGCCCAGACCAGTCGGCCCCGGGCGCGGATCACCTTGTAGACATGGTCCGCAATCGCCCGCCGATCCTTGGAACCCGCATAGCGATTCTCGGTCCCCCAGGTCTTGAGCACGGCCTCGGCCGGCTGTTTGCCCGCCGAGATGCGGTCGAGGATGGAGGCGGCGGCGGCGAGACGGGCGGCGGGGGTCAAATCGGATTACAGTTCTGGTTCAGGTGAAGAGAGCGGCAAAGATGGCGACCAGTCCGGCGATGGAAACCAGCCAGACCAGCGAACGCACCATGGGAATGCCGAAGGCATAGATCGGAATATAGACCAGTCGTGCCCAGAAGTAGGCCTGGGTGCCCCAGAAGGTGAGGAGACCATCCTCGCCCGCGACATGGGCGACGAGCACGGCACCGATGAAGAGCGGCAGGGTCTCCCAGAGATTCGCCTGCGCGCGTTCAAGGCGACGCGTGATCGGCCCCGGTTCCTTGGGAGTCGTGTCGCGCGGCCCGGCGTTCCATTCGATGCCATTGGTCAGGGTCCGCCCGGCCGCAGGCAGGAAGATGTGCACGAATGCGAGGACAAGCGTCGCCGCCAGCATGGTCAACTCAGGGGTCGTGACCAGGATCCAGCCTTCGTTCATCGTCTATCCCTGCCTGTAGTTCGGGGCTTCACGCGTAATCATGACGTCGTGGACGTGGCTCTCACGCAGGCCCGCGCCGGTGATGCGAACGAACCGTGCCCGCTCCTGGAAGTCGGCAATGGTCGGAGCACCGACATAGCCCATAGCGGCCCGCAGCCCCCCGATCATCTGGTGCAGCACCGGCGCGATTGGCCCCTTGTAGGGGGTCTGGCCCTCGATACCCTCAGGCACCAGCTTCTGGGTGTCTTCGATATCCTTCTGGAAATAGCGGTCGGCGGAACCGGCCCCCATGGCTCCGACGGAACCCATTCCACGGTAGGACTTGTAGGACCGGCCCTGGTACAGGAACACCTCGCCCGGGCTTTCGTCCGTGCCTGCGAACATCGATCCCATCATGGCGACCGACGCCCCTGCGGCGATGGCCTTGGCCAGGTCGCCTGAATACTTGATCCCGCCATCGGCGATGATCGGCACACCAGATGCCTTGCCAGCCCGAACCGCGTCGATGATCGCCGTCAGCTGGGGCACGCCCACGCCGGCGACGATCCGTGTCGTGCAGATGCTGCCCGGTCCAATGCCGACCTTGACGGCGTCCGCACCGGCATCGATGAGCGCGCGCGCGGCGTCATAGGTGGCGACATTGCCAGCGATGATCTGGATCCGGTTCGACTCGCGTTTGATGCGCTCGACGGCACGCGAGACCTGGATCGAGTGACCATGGGCGGTGTCGATGACGACCACGTCCACACCCGCGTCAGCCAATGCCATGGAACGCTCATAACCGGCATCGCCCACAGTGGAGGCCGCCCCGACCAGCAGGCGACCCTGGTCGTCCTTGGCTGCATGGGGATGGGCCTGGGCCTTTTCGATGTCCTTCATCGTGATCAGGCCGGTCGCACGGTAATCGGCATCGACGACGATGACCCGTTCGATCTTGCGATCACGCAGCAGTGCACGGGCCTCATCACGCCCCGCACCTTCGCGAACCGTAACCAGATCGCCGGTCGTCATCAGTTCGGCGGCCTTGCGATTCGGGTCGGTGTCGAACCGCATGTCGCGATTGGTCAGGATTCCGACCAGACGGCCTGCGCCGTCGACCACCGGAAAGCCGGAAATCTTGCGATGGGCTACGATTTCGCGAACCTCGCCGAGGGTCGTTTCCGGGCGAATGGTCACCGGGTTGATGACCATTCCGCTCTCGAAGCGTTTGACCTGACGAACTTTTTCCGCCTGTTGCTCGACCGTCATGTTGCGGTGGAGCACACCCAGGCCGCCAGCCTGTGCCATGGCAATGGCAAGCCGGCTCTCGGTCACCGTATCCATCGCCGACGAGGTCAGCGGGATATTCAGCTTGATGTCGCGCGTCAGGTTCGTCGTGACATCCGCATCAGCGGGCATGGTCTCCGACGGGCCGGGTTCGAGCAAAACATCATCGAAGGTTAGTCCTTCGCGTATCTCCATGAGGAGTCTCCGTTTTGCGGGCCGCATATCCCTTTTCGCGGCTGCGAAGTCAACCGCCACCACGAAGCTGAGCTTTAGCCATGGCTAAAAAATCGGAGTGAGGTTGAAACCTTTCCCCGATCACACGACTATACACACCATGGTCACTGCCATCGTTCGCTCGGTCCGGGAACTTGCACTCAAGATCGCAAGCTACGGCGTCATGCATCTCATCGTCGCCGTCCTGGTGGCGTTTGCCATCACGCGTGACTGGCGTCTGGCCCTTGCGGTCGGTGTGGTCGAACCCTTTTTCCAGACCATCGCCTATTCGTTCCACGACCGCATCTGGCACCGAATCGAGCACCGCCGTCGTCTCTCGAGGATCGAGGAGAGCGCGGAAGCGTTCACGGCCCGCCTTGAGGTGATGAATGCTGCCGAGCAGAACCGGGCGCATGGCCACGATGGTCATTCCCACGCCTTGCCCCGGTCATTCCGCGACATCGCGCTCAAGACAGTGACCTATGGGGTCATGCATTTCGTTGTGGCCGTCAGTGTGGCTCTGGCGCTGACCGGAGACTGGCGCATCGCGCTCGCGATCGGCCTGATCGAACCCCTGGTGCAGACGGTGTTCTTTACCATCCATGACCGGATCTGGACCCGTATTGATGCCCGCAAGGCGCTGCGTCGCGATACAGCGCCTGCTGCCTGACGGTCTCTAGTCCCGCTCCAGCGCGCGCCATCCGATGTCGCTGCGACAGAATCCGCCCGGCCAGTCGATTTTCTGAATTGCCTCGTAGGCTCGCTCGCGAGCCTGCTTGATGTCGTCTCCCTCGGCACAGATGTTCAGAACCCGACCGCCCGCTGCAACCAGTTGCCCATCATCGCGTCGACGCGTGCCCGCGTGGAAGACCTGCACATGAGGCCCGAAATTCCGTTCGGCTCCCCGGATAATAGACCCTTCCAGCGGACTGTCAGGATAGCCTTTCGCCGCCATGACGATGCAGACCACGGTTTGTGACTTGAACGCCGGACTCGGCAGTTGCGAGACGTCTCCCCTGGCACAGGCCAGCAGATAGGGCACGATATCTCCAGCCAGTCGCATCATCAGAACCTGGCATTCAGGATCACCGAAGCGGGCATTGTACTCGACGACCTTCGGTCCGTCGGCCGTCGCCATGAGCCCGACATAAAGGACGCCGCGATACGGCATGCCTTCGGCCGCCATAGCCGCCATCGTCGGCAGCACGACGTCACGCTCAGCGGCAACAACGAGGTCCTCGTCGAACACGGGCGCGGGCGAATAGGCTCCCATGCCGCCGGTGTTAGGCCCTAGATCACCGTCGAAAGCGCGCTTGTGATCCTGGGCACCGCCGAACAGGACCGCGCGCTGCCCGTCACAGAGCGCAAACAGCGATCCCTCCTCGCCGTCCATGAACTCTTCGATCACAACTCGCGCCCCGGCCTGCCCGAAACGCCCGCCGAGCATTCTCTCGATCTCCGCCTCGGCGTCCGGCTTGTCGGGGCTGATCGCCACCCCCTTGCCCGCAGCGAGCCCGTCGGCCTTGATGACATAGGGGGGGTTGAAGACACCAAGGGCCTCGCGGGCATCCTTGACCCGATCGTAAACGCCATATCCGGCGGTCGGAATGTCGTGGCGTTCCATGAAGGCCTTGGAGAAGGCCTTGGACGTCTCAAGTTGCGCCGCCTTTGCGGTCGGACCAAAGCAGGGGATGCCCGCAGCCGCCAGGCGATCGGCAAGACCGGCCGCAAGTGCGACTTCCGGCCCCACCACCACAAGATCGGCCTTCATCTCGCGAGCGAGCACGACCAGGGCCTCCGCGTCGTCAGCCTTGACCGGCGCAAGTTCGGCATAGGTCTCGATCCCGGGATTGCCGGGCGCACAGACCAGTCGCTTTACCAGCGGCGACTGGGCGATCTTCCAGGCCAGCGCATGCTCGCGCCCCCCCGATCCGACGAGCAGAATGTTCATATCTGGCCAATGACGGGCCCATGAAGGCCGGTCAAGAAGGGTTTCGGTCTATCTCATTACAGCGGCCAGGCTTCAGGAGAATACGCCGTCCTGATCTGTTGCGAGGAAGGTAATCGTCACGACCTTTTCGCCCCGTTTGCCGGGCTCAACTGAAAGTCCCTCTGGAACCGCCAACTCGCTGTCGCCTGGGCCATCCAGCGCAACCGCAATGGCGCCATTTCAGCGGCTTTTACCAGGAGGGTTTCGCCAACGCCGACATCTGCGCCGATATCTGCATTGCCGAACGGCAGAGCACCGGCATCTTCGATTTTCGATGCTGTGTCGGACGGAGCCGATCAACCCGCGTCTCTTGCCGCAGCAACCCTGCTGTCCCTTGCGAACCAGCTGTTCTGCTCTGCGGTGTCAGAGAGCTTCCAGCGCAGGATGGTGCCACCACCAGCCGGCATCAGCCGGTCGATAGGCGCGTCGGAGCCAGATTCTCCCGGAAAGACATGGGTCAATCCGTCCACGGTGATCGTCGACGCGGGCGAGCGGATCGGCCCGAGATTGAGGCTCCAGCGACCGGTATCATTCGCCGTCACGGTGATGACCTCGCCTCCATCGATCACGATTGCCACCCGCTGGCCTGCGGCCGCCCTGCCTGACGCGACGCGTGTTCGCCGGTCACTGTCCACGACATCAAGACCGGTGCCGGGGTCCAGCCTTTTCGTGGGCGATCCCGGGCTGATCAGCGCCACCGGGCCAGCGGGATCACCAGCGACCAGCAGCCGCGCGGCAGCAGGGACCGCGTCCTCGCCTGCCTCAACTTCAACCACGTACAACGTGTCCGTCTGAGGCGACGGAACGAGCAGGTCGAACCGCCCGTCTTCGCCAGTCCCGACGGCAAAGGCTGTGCCCCGGTCGCCCTTGATCACGATGCGGCTGCCCGGAGCGGCCTGCCCGCTCACAATCAGGCCGGCAGTAGCCCGCTTGGCACTGTCAATAACCGGAGCCTTGACCCAACCTGCCGCTTCGGGACCTGCAACCGCGCTGCCCTGCGGGTCCCGTCCACAACTCGCGGTGGTCAACAGGACCATCACGAGCGTCAGTACGACGATCGGTCGTGTCATTCCGACTTCCATCACGTTAGACATGCGCTGGAGATAGCGCGGCGCGCGCGGCCTGTCTTCTACGCCCTGTCCCGAGGTCCCATGTCCACACTGCCTGTTTCCATCGCCCCCTTCGACGGCCCCTCAGTCTGCTTGTTCTGTGGTTCGTCCGACGCCGCGGATCCCGTCTATACCGAGGCCGCTCGAGCTTTCGGAGAGGCGACGGCGCATGCTGGATGGCGTCTTGTATATGGCGGAGGAGGCGTGGGCCTGATGGGTGCTTCCGCACGCGCTGCCCATGCTGCGGGCGGTCGCGTTGTCGGGATCATGCCAGCCTTCCTGCGCAGCCGTGAACGTCTGTTCGACGAGGTCGAGACCATCGTCGTCACCTCCATGCACGAACGGAAGCAGCTGATGTACGACCAGTCAGACGCCTTCGTTGTCGCTCCCGGCGGTGTCGGAACACTGGAAGAAGTGGTGGAATTGCTCTCCTGGAAACGCCTGGACCTTCATTCCAAGCCGGTCATCTTCCTGAACATCGATGGCTTCTGGGACACTTTTTTCGCCCTGATGCGGCACAGTGTGGAAACCGGTTTCACACCCCCGTCCTTCCTCGATGCCTGGCTCGTCTGCGACACTGTCGAGGCGGCAATCACGATGCTCGGGACCGCCGAAGCCACGCCCGAACTGAAGCATGATCGGCGATAAGTGAACACCAGTAACTTATTGCTTGACCGTTTCTAAAAAAGACGATCTGTGACGTTCAGGGGCAGTTGCCTCGAACTCATCGGAGCTCATTCATGCGTGTATTCCTGGTTGCTGCAGCCCTGTTTGCTGCAGTCCCTGCCTTCGCCCAGACGTCCGACGCCCCGGCCACCCGCGCGATCCTCGCGGACGCGACCCAGGCACCACGCGGTCGCACCATCGTCGATGGCGCCAACTGGAGATGTGAAGGGACGACCTGCACCGCCAACGGTGGTTCTGAACAACCTGCTGCCCGGGCCTGCCGTCGCGTGAAGGCCAAACTCGGCCCACTGACTGCATTCTCGTGGAAGGGCGAAGTCCTGTCGGCCGAACAACTCGCCGCCTGCAACGCCTGAAGCCGGTCAGGGCGAGGCGGTCAGGCCGTCTCGCCCTTCAGCCTTGCCGCGATCCGCTCGCGCCCGATCAGGGGGACGATCGTCGCCATATCCGGCCCATGAGCCTGCCCTGTCAGGATCAATCGCAACGGCATGAACAGCGCCTTGCCCTTGGCCCCGGTCGCTTCCTTTACAGCCGTCGTCCACACCGACCAGGCATCAGCATCGATGACCTCCGGCAGCACAGTGAGTGCGGCTTCGGCAAAGACGGGATCCTCGATCACCGGCACGACAGGGCCCTGAACGATCGTGGCCATGTCTGCGACATCCCCGAAAGTCTGCAGATTGCCCTGCACACCTCTCCAGAAGGCTTCGCCGAGAGCGAGGCCCAGTCCCTCCAGGCGCGGTTTCGCAGCACCATAGGGCATGGCATGCAGCGACTGCGCATTCAGCCGATCCAGGTCGGCCGTGTCGTAGCGTGCCGGCGACCGGCCCATCTTGGAGAAAGCAAAGCTGCTGCCCAGGGCTTCGACGGAATCGGCGACCTCCAGTGGGTCAGAGGTACCGATCCGGCCCAGATGGCTTGTAATCGCAATCGGCTCATAGCCCAGGTCACGCATCTCGGCGATCGAGAGCGATCCCAGACGCTTGGACAGCGCCTGGCCGTCAGCCCCGACCAGCAGAGGCATGTGTGCGAAACCCGGTACGACCGCACCCAGAGCCTCGAAGATCTCGATCTGGGCTCCCGTGTTCGTCACGTGGTCCTCCCCCCGGATGACATGGGTGATAGCCATGTCGATGTCGTCCACCACTGACGGGAGCGTGTAGAGGAACAGGCCATCCTCGCGAATCAGCACGGGGTCCGACATCGATGCCGTGTCCACTTCGGCATGGCCACGCGACAGATCTTCCCAGGCGACCCGCTTGCCCTCGAGCCTGAAACGCCAATGTGCCTTGCGGCCTTCCGCCTCGAGCGCAGCCCGGTCTGCCTCGGTCAGTTCCAGGGCCGCGCGGTCGTAGATCGGTGGCAATCCGCGCGCCAGTTGCACCTTGCGGCGCCGATCCAGTTCATCGCCGGTTTCGTAGCAGGGATAGAGCCGACCCGCGGCCTTCAACCGGGCGGACGCCTCTTCGTAGCGATCGAACCGCTTGGACTGGTTGTAGCGTTCGTCCCAGACCAGTCCGAGCCAGGCGAGATCGTCCTCGATCCCCTGTTCGAACTCGGGCGTCGACCTCGCAAGATCGGTATCATCGATCCGCAGGACGAATTTGCCGCCCTGCCCTTTCGCGAAAAGCCAGTTGACCAGAGCCGTGCGGACATTGCCGACGTGCAGCTTGCCAGTGGGCGATGGGGCGAAACGAACCTTGACGGACATAACTGGTGACCTTGAAAGCGAGGCGCGTAGGTCGCGCTGCCGCTCGCTCAAGTCAAGCCGAACTCAGTCGTCGCGGTGGACCCGCTCGCGGCGTTCATGTCGTTCCTGCGCCTCGACCGACAGGGTCGCCGTAGGCCGTGCTTCAAGACGACCCAGGCCAATGGGTTCGCCTGTGTCCTCACAGTAGCCGTAGCTGCCGTCCTCGATACGCCGAATGGCGTCTTCGATCTTGGAAATCAGCTTGCGCTGACGGTCCCGCGTTCGAAGCTCAAGCGCCCGATCCGACGCCGATGACGCACGGTCCAGAAGGTCAGGATGGTTTTCGGTCTCAGCCTTGAGGTTGACCACCGTGCCCTTGGACTCCCGCAGGATGTCATCCCGCCAGGCCAGAAGCTTGTGCTTGAAATAGGCAAGCTGCCGCTCATTCATGAACGGCTCATCGTCGGATGGCCGGTACTGTACCGGTTCCGCGTTTGTCATCGAGGCCAATGCGTTCATCGCACTCACACTCTCACCAGACGCCCCCGTGGCGTAGGAGCCCTATAGTCAGACTGACGAGTCGGCACAATGAGGTTCGCGCGCCTGTTGTGAGACAAAATAGCTTGATGATGGACAACGTGACATTTCTCCATCACTCGCTTGCGGGATCAGGAGAAATTGCTGCGATTGCTGTCGCTTATGGTGCGCTGCGACGAACTTCTGCCTTGGCCAGTTCGACAGCGGCGCGCAGATCGATCTGGTTCAGCAGATCCGTCAGCCCCTCGTCCTGGTTGTCTTCGCGAACCTCTCTCAAAGTGCGCGCGAGCCGGTCGAGAGCCGCCTCGCCAGCTTCTCCATCCAACATGGCCAGTTTCAGTTCATCGAGACGGTCAAGAAGACCCCCGCCGCGGCGGATGGCACGACGTCGCCGCTCGGCTATATCGTCCACACCCTGCAAGGCGACCAGGGATGAAAGGCCGGCAACACCGCTGACGGATGCTGCTGTGGTTGTCGCAGCTGGTCCGGACGTAGTGCCGCCGCCCGCAACGGAGAAACCGCCTGCGGGACGCGTGGCACGAGGGGCATTGCCCGGAACGGGGCCAGCGGGGCCGGTCACCTTCATCGCTTCAGACTCCGGAACATGGGGCAAGATCGCCCCCGACCGTCACCGTTTGGTTAACGACGCGGCACAATCTGCCGCCCCGTCCGGCAGATACGCCATCACGCCCTTGTTTTAACGAGAACTTCTACCGGCATGATCCTCGCATGATGAGCATGGCTGAGTGCAATGGACGCCCGAATGATGCGAAACTTTTTCCTGGCCCTGATGACTGGCCTAGCCGTTTTTGCCGGCACGGCGAACGTGGCTGCGGCGCAGTCCCGCATCAAGGACATCGCCGCGATCGAGGGCGTCCGGGCCAACCAGCTGGTCGGATACGGGCTGGTCGTCGGCCTCAATGGGACCGGCGATTCCTTGCGGAACGCACCTTTCACGCGCCAGTCGCTGGAAGGGATGACCGAGCGGCTTGGCGTGAACATTCGAGGGGCCAACGCCAACACCAAAAACATGGCCGCAGTACTCGTCACCGCCGAACTGCCACCCTTCTCGACCCCGGGGGCCCGTATCGACGTGGCGGTGTCCAGCATGGGTGATGCCAAGAGTCTGCTGGGCGGCACCCTGATCGTTACCAGCCTCCAGGGTGCAGACGGCCAGATCTACGCCGTAGCCCAGGGGTCTGTGCAGACGGGTTCGGTTTCCGGTTCGGGCGGCTCGGGATCGTCAGTCACGCGCGGCGTCCCCACTGCCGGACGCATTGCCTCAGGGGCCACGGTCGAAGCCGAGACGGGTTTCAACCTGGATTCGATGACCGAAGTCCGACTGACACTTCGTAACCCGGATTTCACCACAGCCCAGCGCGTAGCCGCCGCCGTGAACCGCACCTATCCCAATACGGCGCTGGCCGAAAATGGCTCGGTTGTCGCCCTGCGCGCGCCGGCACAGATGGGCATGGCGAACTTCATCAGCCGGGTCGAGAACCTTCCAGTGACAGTCGATACTCCGGCCAAGGTCATCATCGACGAGGTCAACGGCCTGATCGTGATGGGAGAAAACGTCCGGGTCTCCACCGTCGCAATCGCTCAGGGAAACCTGACCATTTCGGTACAGGAGCAACCGTTCGTCAGCCAGCCGGCTCCCTTCAGCGAAGGCGAGACTGTCGTGGTGCCCCAAAGTGATGTCACGATCGAAGAAGAACTTGGCAAGGAAATCCGGATTGTCGATGGCGCTTCTTCGCTGGCCACACTTGTAAGCGGCCTGAATGCCCTGGGCGTCAGCCCTCGCGACATGATCAGTATCCTGCAGGCCGTTAAGGCGGCCGGTGCCCTTCAGGCCGAAATCGAGGTTCTGTAATGAACGATCTCGCTGTTTCCCCCGGGTTGCTGCAGTCCGCCGCCACCCCTCCTCGCGCCGCAGACTCCCGCTTGCGCGAGACGGCGGAGGCCTTTGAGGCGTCGTTCCTCTCGCAGATGATGAAGCCCATGTTCGAGGGCCTTTCGACAGAAGCCCCCTTCGGCGGTGGCGAGGCCGAGGCGACCTGGCGGACCTTCCTCCTTGATGCCATGGCCAAGCAGACCGTCCAGGCTGGCGGGATCGGCCTGACCGACACCGTCATGGCGGAAATGCTGAAAATGCAGGAGCAATCGTCATGACTTCTGAAACCGCGATCGGCATTGCCGAAATTCGCCGCCTTGTCGTGCTGACCGAAAAGCTCTCGGAGCGCCTGAAGGCCGAGACTGCAGCCTTCGCAGCACGCAGGCCGCAGGACGTCACAGCCAGCCTCACCGAAACCCAGGAACTCGCCAATCAGTACCGGCGAGAGTCCGCCCAGCTCAAGGCCAACAGGGAAATGCTGATGGCTGCCCCGGCCAGTGAGCGAACAGCATTGATCCGAGCCACGGAAACGTTCGAGGCCATCCTCGCGACACATGGCCGCGCCGTAGAGGCTGCACGAACCATATCCGAAGGCCTTGTGAAGGCCATTGCCCATGAAGTCTCGGCCGCCCGGGCCTTGGGCACAGGCTATGGAGCCACTGGCCAGGCTGCCCTCGGCGACGGTCGGGCAATCACCTTTAACCGGACGGCCTGACACCAGGCGAGGATATTACCCGGACGCCCTTACTGTGACGCTGTCTTAACGCTTGTCGTGAGATAGCAATGCTCATGTCCGTCAAGACCCGACTTCTCGGCCTCGCGTTTGCGTCTTCCGACCTCCTTCTGGAGATCGATGGCGAGCATCGCATTGCCCTGGTGCTCGGGTCCGGCCCTTCGCCGGAGTTGGGTCTGCCACAGTTGCAGGGTCGCAGACTGCACGAAATTCTCACACCGACGTCGGCCTCGTGTCTGGCAGCAACGCTGCAGGCGCTCCGCCCCGGCACGCGCTCGGATCAGATTGCAATCATCTTGATCTGCGGTGACGACAAGGCCCGCAACGCCGTGGTGAGCCTTTTCATGCTGCCCGATCTGGCTCCAGCGGTTTCCTGCTCGCTGCGCTACGAGGGTCCGGCCTTCAGCTGTGCGCCACAGGCTGCTCCGCCCGTCCTGACCGCGACGTCGCTTCTCACAAGGGCCCGAGCCCTTTTGACGGATGAAGCTCGCAAGCCAGGCGATGTCTCGGTCACTTTCGTCGACATGGGCGGCCTCGCTGCTGCGCTCGCCAGCGGTGATGCCAGCGAAACGGCGCTGGCACGCATTGAGGCCAGTCTCCAGTCCGCTTCCATTGACGGCAGCTCCGCGGCTCGTCTGACGACCGAGCGATACGCCCTGCTGCACGACCCGCGAGTTAAGCGAGACATCGTTGGTGACTTGCGCGAGACCGCGCGACAGGACGGGCTACTGCTGGATGTCAGCGCGACTGAACAGAGCCTGCCCGAAGACTCAAACCCGCTAAACACCCTTCGTGCAATGCGGTTTGCTGTGGAGAGTTGCCTCAAAGAGGGTGACCTGCAGAGCCCTGACGCGGCCTTCAGTGCCTCGCTAGCCAATACTCTGCGCGATGCCGAGGCGTTCCGGGCGATCGTCCGCGAACGACGCTTCGACCTGCACTATCAGCCGATCGTGGACCTCAATACAGGCACGGTTCAGCATTTCGAGGCTCTGGCCCGCTTCTCCAAGACCGCTGCTCCGACGGGGGTCATTCACATGGCCGAGGAACTGGCCCTGATCGAGCCGTTCGACCTTGCGGTCGCGGCCAAGGCGATCGCACGCCTTCGCCAACCGGGGGCAGGTCTTCTCAAATTCGCGATCAATATCTCGGGCGCGAGCCTCGCCAACGACGCCTATGTCGAGGCCCTGCTCGAAATGACCTCGATCGACCCGGCAATCCGCAAGCGCCTGATTGTCGAAGTGACCGAAACTGCCGCGCTTGCAGATATCGAAGCGGCGAACCGACGACTGTCAGCCCTCAGACGCGTCGGCATCCGGGCGTGTATTGACGACTTCGGATCCGGCTCATCCAGCTATGACTATCTGCACGGCCTGTCGGTCGACACCGTCAAGATCGACGGCAGATTCATCAAGGGAATCGAGCGGGACGAGCGTTCGCAGACCCTCGTGAAACATCTCATCGATCTCTGCGGGTCCCTGAAGCTGACCACCATCGCCGAAATGATCGAGACGGAAGCCGCCGCAAACATCACCAAGGGTCTGGGCGTCACCTATGGCCAAGGATGGCTGTACGGTCGGGCCGAGCCCGAGCCCCAGACGGTACTCGCCCAGCCCGCCGCCTCTGCCCGGCGCAAGGGCGTGGTAGAAGCCTGGGGCTAGACTCGCGGCCGGTTTGCACGCACGGGCACCGGCTTCGGCTTGGGCTGCGATTTCGCAATGACGGCGGCCGCAATGCCTGCCGACAAGGCAACTCCGATTATCAGCATCATGATTGAAGCTCCTGAATCTCTGGCTGGGTTGGAGAGTGGGCACGAAATGCATGGACTGCAAGGTCCGCTTTGTCGCGCGACCGGCCCCCACACCGCCCGCGGTTCCCACAGTGCATATCCGTCGCACGCCGATGCAGCATGTTCTTATATTGTTCTTGCTGAATCCTGCCGATTCATCACCATATAGCGTCGTCGCGTCGGACCCCGTTCGACCCCCTTTGCGTTTGCCCGGACAGCATGACCGAAAAGCACAATTTCATCCGCGTGCGCGGCGCCCGCGAGCACAACCTCAAGGGCGTGGATGTCGACATCCCGCGCGAAAAACTTGTCGTCATGACCGGCCTGTCAGGCTCGGGGAAATCCTCGCTGGCCTTCGACACGATCTATGCCGAGGGACAGCGCCGCTATGTGGAATCCCTCAGCGCCTATGCCCGCCAGTTCCTCGAACTGATGGGCAAGCCCGATGTCGACCTGATCGAGGGCCTTTCACCCGCGATCTCGATCGAACAGAAGACCACCTCCAGGAACCCCCGATCGACGGTAGGCACGGTCACGGAGATCCACGACTACATGCGCCTGCTCTGGGCGCGCGTCGGCGTACCCTATTCGCCGGCGACCGGCCTGCCGATCGAGAGCCAGACGGTCTCCATGATGGTCGACAAGCTCACGGCCCTGCCCGAAGGCGAGCGCATCCTGCTGCTTGCTCCCGTCGTGCGCGGGCGCAAGGGCGAATACCGAAAGGAAATTTCCGAGTGGCAGCGGTCGGGCTATCAGCGCCTGAAGATCGACGGCCAGTTCTATGCCATCGAGGACGCCCCCGTACTGGACAAGAAGTTCAAGCACGACATCGACATCGTCGTTGACCGGATCGTCACGAAGAACGGCCTCGAACCCCGCTACGCCGACAGTATCCAGACCGCTCTGAACCTCGCGGACGGCATCGCTGTCGCAGAATGGGCGTCAGCACCCGACGGCGAGGAGACGCGTCGGATTGTATTCTCCGAGAAGTTCGCCTGTCCGGTCTCCGGTTTCACGATATCCGAGATCGAACCGCGACTCTTCTCGTTCAACAACCCGTTCGGGGCCTGCCCGACCTGCGACGGCCTGGGGGTCAAGCTGGCCTTCGATGCCGATCTGGTCATCCCGGATCGCGACAAGACCCTGCACAAGGGGGCCGTGGCTCCCTGGTCGCGCGGACCCTCGCCTCTCTATACCCAGACGTTGCAATCGTTGGCTGCCCACTACGGCTTCTCGATGGATGTCGCCTGGCGGGACCTGCCCGATCAGGCACGCAAGGTCATCCTCGACGGCACAAAGACCGAGAAGATCAAATTCACCTACGACGACAACGCCCGCAAGTATGAGGTCTCCAAGGCCTTCGAGGGCGTGCTGCCAAATCTGGAGCGTCGCTGGCGCGAGACCGACAGCGCCTGGGTCCGTGAAGAGCTCGGCCGGTTCCAGGCTGAAACGCCATGCGAGGCCTGTGGCGGCAAGCGCCTGAAGCCCGAGGCCCTGGCCGTCAAGATCGACGGATCAGACATCTCCGAGATCAATGCCCTGTCGATCTCGAAGGCCTTTCTCTGGGTGTCCACGCTGGAAGAGCGCCTCACCGCCAAGCAGCTGGAAATCGGACGGCGCATCCTCAAGGAAATCACTGACCGGTTGCGGTTCCTGAACAACGTCGGCCTCGACTATCTGAGCCTGTCGCGTTCCTCCGGCACCCTTTCTGGCGGCGAGAGCCAGCGCATCCGGCTGGCATCGCAGATCGGTTCAGGCCTGACCGGCGTGCTCTATGTTCTGGACGAACCCTCGATCGGGCTTCATCAGCGCGACAATTCCCGCCTGCTGGAAAGTCTGCGCGGCCTGCGCGACCTCGGCAACTCGGTCCTTGTCGTCGAGCATGACGAGGAAGCGATCCTGACCGCTGACTATGTCATCGACATGGGTCCCGCTGCAGGCGTCCATGGTGGCGAAATCTGTGCCGAGGGTACGCCTGAAGAGGTCATGGCCAATCCGAAGTCCCTGACTGGCAAATACCTGACCGGCGAGCGGGAGATTGAGCTGCCCCCAGAGGGTCGGCGCCCCGTTGACCGCAAGAAGATGCTGAAGATCAGCGGCGCGACCGGCAACAACCTCAAGACCGTGACCGGAGAAGTCCCGGTTGGGCTGTTCACCTGCGTCACCGGCGTCTCGGGGGGTGGCAAGTCGACCTTCACGATCGAGACCCTGTACAAGGCCGCCGCTCGCCGCCTGCACAATGCCAGCGACGCGCCCGCCCCGTTCGATCGCATCGAGGGGCTTGAGCATTTCGACAAGGTCATCGACATCGACCAGTCGCCGATCGGCCGGACGCCAAGGTCGAATCCGGCCACCTACACCGGGGCTTTCGGGCCTATTCGTGACTGGTATGCCGGTCTGCCGGAGTCCAAGGCGCGCGGCTACGGACCCGGCCGCTTCAGCTTCAACGTCAAGGGCGGGCGCTGCGAGGCCTGTCAGGGCGACGGGCTGATCAAGATCGAGATGCATTTTCTGCCCGACGTCTACGTCACCTGCGACGTCTGCAAGGGCAAGCGCTACAATCGTGAAACCCTCGAGATTGTTTTCAAGGGCAAGAGCATCTCTGACGTGCTCGACATGACGGTCGAGGAGGCCGGTGCCTTCTTCAAGGCGGTCCCACCGATCCGCGACAAGATGCTGACCCTGTCACGCGTGGGGCTGGACTACGTCAAGGTCGGCCAATCCGCCACGACCCTGTCCGGTGGCGAGGCCCAGAGGGTCAAGCTGTCCAAGGAACTGTCGAAGCGGGCAACCGGCAAGACCCTTTACATCCTCGACGAGCCCACTACCGGCCTGCATTTCGAGGACATCCGCAAACTGCTGGAAGTGCTTCAGGAACTGGTCGAGGCCGGGAACACCATCGTGGTGATCGAGCATAATCTGGATGTGATCAAGGTCGCTGACTACCTGCTGGACTTCGGCCCGGAGGGTGGCGATGGCGGCGGCGAGATCGTCGCGGTTGGCACCCCCGAACAGGTCGCCAGAAACCCGGCCAGCTGGACCGGTCGTTATCTGAAAGATGTGCTCGACCGCCACGAAGAGCGTCGCAAGGCCAGGGTCGCCGCCCTGCCCGGCGTCACATCCACGACCGCCGCCAGGCCCAAGTCTGCCAGAGTGAAAAAGACGGCTTAGTCGCCTCGGGCTGCCAGCGCGAATGGAGCCCAGACCACGGTCGACACCATGGCCAGCCCCACGCCGGTGAGGCCCAGCAGCGCGAGCGCCACGAGCGGGTTCGTATTGCCAAGCGTCGTCAGCGGCAGCGCCACAACGACCAGAAGCAGCACGACGATGACCGCCATGGCTCCTGCAATCACGCCCATGCCCAGAAGCGGCCAGAAAAGTCGTTTGGTGGTTTCAAGCGCTGGCTTGATGACGAACTGGCCTTCCTTGACACTGCGGGGAGCCATGAGACTGAAGCGCACTGCCAGATAGATGGAAGCCATTGATACGGCCGTTCCGATAATGATGGCCAGCCAGGAACCGACGGTACGGGTCGCCAGTGCCTCAAGAGCCTCGCCACCGAACCCGAGCGCAAACGAGATGGCTGCTGTTGCTGCAAAGATGGCGAGCGCCCGTAACTCGTCCATTCCGACCCTCAGATAGGCAAATCGCCGGGCTTCGGGCTTCAGGACGGCCCGGTACAGTGCCGGCGCCAGCAAGGCCTGAACAACCAGGCCGATCGGCGCCATGTACCAGACGGCTGAGAGGATCGCGGCCTGGGCTCCGGCCGACAGGGAGTCCGGATCACCACCTGCCGCGACGATCTCTTCAGCAAATGGCATCATGGCAGGGATCATGGCGATGCCCATCGCCATCAGCCCCAGCAGCCAGACACCGCCCCACGCCAGCACGGCCAGGGGCTGGGTGCGTGTGAGGCGAAAGCCTTCGAAGGCGGCCAGGCTTGCAGAAAATGGCACGGGGGGCTGCATGGTCAGGTGGTCTCCGGTCTCGATAGTCTGCCATAGCCCACCCCCGGGCCAGACGTCGCGCGCTTTGTCTCTATCGGGGACTTCAGCGGGCGTCTGCGTCAATCCTCACAGCGCGGTAGGCGACTCCGAGGAAGCCCATCCACATCGGTACCAGTAGCCAGGCGACCGTGATCGCAGACCCGATCGCAGCGAGGGCTCCCCCGAATACTGCCAGGACACCCAGCAAGCCCAGTCCCGGCAGGCTGAAAAGCCCCAGCCCGAGCATCAGGGGCACAACATTTCCACGGCTGATCGCCATGGCCGGCAGGGACACCATCCGCCCTTGCGCGACCGTGGCGGGTCCCGCCATTGCCAGCCTGGCGGCGAGCATGAGCGGAATGATGATCGCGCCGACCCCGACCAAGGCCACGACCGCGACCCGCCATGCCGGACCGACGGAAGACCAGTCCCGTGCCTGAATGGCTGCGACGTCCAGTTCTGACCCGCCGAACAGTGCCAGCACCGTCAAACCGACCAGCGACGCCACGATCGCCCAGAACAGCAGACACAGGGCGGCCGCTCCGAGCAGCCGGAGCTCTGCTCGCTTCATCTGCAATCCACCCTTGCCCAGACCGAGGGCCTTCGCGCCTTCAGGATCGTCCGCAGCAGCGATACGCAGGCAGGCTCCCATGGCCATCAGCCCGGCCCCTCCCCCCAGCAGCGCGAGGCCAATGCCGAGCCCGCCTGACGGCGATAGAGCCGCCGCCACACCGATCGCCGCCCATAGCCCCAGCGCATAGGCTGCACCGCTCCAGACGCCTGGCAACAGCAGAACGGTCTCGTGCACGACGGCAGCGAGCGAAAGGCGGGGACGCTGCGGATGTTCCTGGCTCATGGCTGCGTCCTTAACCCGCGACGGTTCGTCCGCGAAGGGGAAGGCTGACGGATCGCCCGGGTGCGACTATGAAGCCGTCATGACTGTTTCATCGCTCAAACCCATCCATGTCGTTGGCGGCGGCCTTGCCGGCTCCGAAGCCGCCTGGCAGATCGCCAGCGCAGGCGTCCCGGTGATCCTGCACGAGATGCGCCGCCCCGGCGTCCGAACCGACGCACACCATACCGATAACCTGGCCGAACTTGTGTGTTCCAATTCCTTTCGCTCCGACGACTGGGAGCACAATGCCGTTGGCCTGCTGCATGCCGAGATGCGCGAACTCGGCTCGATCATCATGTCCAGCGCCCATGACCATCAGGTCCCCGCTGGCGGTGCACTCGCCGTCGACCGCGACGGTTTCTCGCAGAAGGTCACGGCCCGGCTCGAGGCCCATCCGCTGGTCACCGTCGTCCGCGAGGAACTCACTGGCCTGCCACCCCAAGAGTGGGACAATGTCATCATCGCCACGGGCCCGCTGACCTCGCCTGCCCTAGCCGAAGCGATTCTCGGGCTAACGGGCGAAGAAAGCCTTTCGTTCTTCGATGCCATCGCCCCGATCGTGCATGCCGAGTCCATCGATTTCGACATAGCCTGGCGTCAGTCCCGCTATGACAAGGAAGGCCCGGGCGGAGACGCGGCCGCCTATGTCAACTGCCCGATGAACAAGGCGCAGTATGACGCCTTCATCGAGGCCCTGATCACCGGTCCCAAGGCCGAGTTCAAGGAATGGGAGCACGTGCCCTATTTCGACGGTTGTCTTCCGATCGAAGTGATGGCCGAGCGGGGTCGAGAGACCCTGCGCCATGGGCCCATGAAGCCGGTCGGCCTGACCAACCCACGCGATCCGATGGTAAAGGCCCACGCCATCGTCCAGCTGCGCCAGGACAATGCACTGGGCACACTGTTCAACATCGTCGGATTCCAGACCAAGCTGAAACATGGCTCCCAGGCCGAGGTCTTCCGCATGATCCCGGGGCTGCAGAATGCCCAGTTCGCCCGCCTGGGCGGGCTGCATCGCAACACATACCTGAACAGCCCAAGGCTTCTCGACCGCCAGATGCGGCTGAAGGCCATGCCGCGCCTGCGATTCGCCGGTCAGGTCACGGGCGTTGAGGGCTATGTCGAGAGCGCAGCGACAGGCCTGCTGGCCGGTCGCCTTGCGGCAGCCGAGCGGTTGGGTCAGCCCCTCGAAGCGCCCGCCGCCCACACAGCCATCGGGGCCCTCGTCGAGCACATCACCGGCGGGCATATGGCCGGGTCGAAATTTCAGCCGATGAACATCAACTATGGCCTCTTGCCACCACTGGAGGCCCCCAAGGTCGACGAGGCCGGAGTGAAGATCCCGCTCAAGGAGCGCGGACGGGCCAAGAAGCGTTTGATGAGCATCCGCGCCCTGAACGACCTGAAGGCATGGCGCGACGCGGCCTGAGCCTAGGATCTGGAAGGCTGCGGAAAATTCGAGGAAGAGGCGTTATCTCCCAATTCCCTTATACCGCCTTGGCATCGGGACCCTTGATGACCCAGCCCTCCCGGACTTGACTTGAGAGGTCATTTCGGTCGTTCCGGGAGTTGCATTCCTTGACGCGGGAAGCTCGAGAATTGCGCACTGCGCCAGACATGCAAGCTCTCTTGCCTGAGGTGCAGCGAAAAGCCTTTCCGACGCAGCCTTCCGGCGGACCACTCCCGCGACGTCGCCGCCGATACGAACTCCGCCTGCATGATAGAGATGTCTAATGTTCGACTAAAAACATCTCACCCTTTAAAGACGTCAATGTATTCCGGCCCACTCTCAGGGTCTTCATTTGTGATACCCGAGTTCAAAAACCGTAATCCAATTTCTCTATCATTCCGCCATGCGATTTTCGCAAGGAAGAGTTCATTGTCAAATCTGAGCTCAACGGGATCACTGACTGCCATAGCACTGCAGCTTGGCCTTACTCGCGCTCCGTATCGGTGAATGTCACGAACTACACCATTTGATTTTTCACCGAAAGCTCCGAATGAAATTGTGCAGGGTATTACAGAGCGAACACGCTTCATCCTGCGTGATTCTAATTTCGCCGAATAGTCTGATAAAATATGGGACTGGGGAACAGGACTGACCAGTCCATCGCAGCGAGAAATTTGATCTCTGATCGAATCTACTGACGATGGTCGACCGAAAAGATACCCTTGGAAATACTCACACCCTTCAGTTTTCAGAATTTGGAACTGCTCTTCTGTTTCTACTCCTTCTGCAATGACTCGAATGTCCATAGATTCTGCTAACGATATAATCGCCCTCAAAACAGAGATGGCGTCGTTTTGCTTTCCAAGCCCTGAAATAAATGACTGGTCAATTTTCAACTTATCAATTGGCAAGCGATTAAGGTAACCAAGATTTGAGTAACCAGTACCGAAATCATCGATGGCAAATTTGAACCCCTGGGACCTCAACCTCTTTATGTTAATCAAGACCCAAGGGTTTTGATCAACCAGCACTCCTTCCGTTATTTCGATTTCAATAAACTTCGGAGTAGCGCGATGAAATCTACAGAGCCTCTCAAATTCGTCGCAGAAATTTGCGGTCCTTAGCTGGAGGGGTGAAATATTGATAGCGACCGTCAGATTCGGCCAATTGGCTGCGTCCCTTAAAGCGCAATCGAGAGCGAAGCTGTCGAGTTCATCGCTGTATCCACCCTGTTCCGCAATGGACACAAAAATCGATGGTGAAATCATCCCCCTCTCAGGATGGTTCCAGCGCATGAGCGCCTCGACACCTACAATCTCATTCTTCGCATTAAACTGTGGCTGATAGACCATATGGAGCGATTTACTCATAATGGCAGATCGGAGGTCGGCATCTAACAATGCTTTCGACTTTCCGACACTGTCGAAATGTGGATTGAAGACCGCAAGGCGACTTGGTTCACACTTCGCTGCTGAAACTGCAACGCGTGCTCTCCTGAGCGCTTCGTACGGATCCTTGCAGTCGACAGTTAGAAAAACAACACCCACGGCATTCAGAAGTTTTACCTGGACATCTTCAACATCTATTTCCTTATCAAGGAGGTCTCGCATCGCCGACCCCAACACAGAAAACTTTCTATGTGAAAAATTTCGCGTCCAAACAAAAAAACAGTCATCATTAAAGCAAGCAACATGCGCATCTTCATCAAATAGAGATTTTATATTACAAATAAGTCCATTGAGAGCTTGAATGGCAACCGGGTCCCCCAAACTCTCGCGCAAAGAAATTATTTTAGTAGGGGAAATTGCAATTATTGAGCCGAATCCCATC
>QBLX01000019.1:26195-29146 GCA_003241825.1 Alphaproteobacteria bacterium | reverse complement strand
GAATTGCACACTCATGAAATGCATTGAATTTCTGAGCTAAACCTTTTGCATTCAAAATTTGGAACTCAACATTATGGCTTGTGATATACGTCAGTTGAGCATGAATAGCAGAATAACGAACCCAAAGCCTTCGACCTTGGCGCACAACTATAAAAAGACTCACCAATAATCCGGCCGAAATCAGATGTATAGAAGAGTTAAAGGCGCTATTCTGAGTTATTATTAAGAATAATACTGAAATAAAAGCAATAATTGCGCACATACCTGCGACTAGAACAACATCAAGACGCTCCTTTTTTTCATAATTTTCGGACATTTGACGCTCTAGCCGATTGATGAAATCTTACATTTCTGGAAGTCTGATTTCCTAATAGAGGCATCGTAAAGCGAGGAGGCTGTTTCTGATTCCCGTTTGAACGGGTTCGCTTCTCAATTTCATATAATGAGAGTTTAAATCTGAAAACGTCGTTAATGTTACGGGCGCGCGAGGGGGCCGGCCAGCAGCATCGGGTGGCTCGAGTCATGACCAGCAGGGATAGTCGACAGCCGCACGGATCTGCTCACCTTAAGCTGGGTCACGGAACGTGAGAATTTTCTGCCAAGATTTGCCTCGCCAAGTGGGAGGCTAAGGACCAACGTGTTCTGCCAAGCATCGGCGGACGACCCGGCAAGGACCGCTCCAACCCAGGCCTCAGGTCATTCGTAGGCCGCAGAATGATGGTTTTCCTGTCCTGATCACAGCCGGCTAGATGCGGCCGCGAAAAACGGCCCAACTCAGTCTTAGCCTTTTCGCCGCGTTGTTTTCTGAGGGACGGTGAAACGCGGCATGGGCGACTGCAGGAAAGCCTCTCGCCGGTAATCCGGCCAGCAAACGGTTCGCCTTCTGTTGCAACGCCCGCGCGGCCTTGAACTGACCGGTCTGGGCGAGTCCCCAGACCCGTCCCGCTTCGAGCACCGTCGTTTCGTGCCCGGGCCCTGCAAGAATCGTCGCCGCGACCTGCATGGGGCCGACGTAGAAGGCATCCAGATCATGCGGCTGGCCATGCACCCGACCGATATGCGCGTCGATCAGATCATCGAACGCACCGCGTTCCAGTCTGTGTCGCGCGACGATATCGGTGAGAGCCTCCAGGACCGGATGACCCTTGCGGGCCACCCCCGCGAAGACACCGTCCAGTTGCTCGCCCCACCAGGCATAGCGCATCTCGGCCAGCAACGGCTGGGTGACGCGCGTGGGGATGATCATCAGCTCGGCTTCGAACGCGTAGAAGGCGGTAAGATCCGCGCGCGCGCTCTCGTCCGTCACGAACCGGCTGGATAACCACCGGTCCGGATCAGCCTGCTGGACTTGTGCGTCCAGCAGGCGGTCACGGTCATTCATTTGAAAACCTCGGACGGCAAGCCGTCGTCAGGCGGCGTCGTCTGCCGTCTTCTTCTTGGATTCCGAATAGATCAGGAGAGGCTGAGCCTTGCCCTCGATGACCTCGGCGTTGACGACGACTTCTTCAACGCCCTCGAAGGTCGGGAGCTCGAACATCGTCTCGAGGAGAATGCCTTCCAGGATCGAACGCAGACCCCGCGCCCCGGTCTTGCGCGTGATTGCCTTCTTCGCAACGGCGTTCAAGGCGTCATCGGTGAATGTCAGGCCGACATTCTCCATCTCGAAGAGACGCTTGTACTGTTTGACGAGGGCGTTCTTGGGCTCGGTCAGGATGGTGACCAGGGCAGTTTCGTCGAGGTCCTCAAGCGTCGCGAGCACTGGCAGACGGCCAATGAACTCGGGGATCAGGCCGAAACGCATCAGATCGTCGGGCTCGACACCCTTCAGGATGTCGCCCGTACGGCGCTCGTCGACATTGGCGACCTTGGCCCCGAAGCCGATCGAGGCTCCGGCACCGCGCGCCGAGATCACTTTTTCAAGACCGGCGAACGCGCCGCCGACGATGAACAGGATATTGGCCGTATCGACCTGCAGGAACTCCTGCTGAGGGTGTTTGCGGCCGCCTTGCGGAGGCACGGACGCGACCGTGCCTTCCATGATCTTGAGCAGGGCCTGCTGCACGCCTTCGCCCGAAACGTCACGGGTGATCGAGGGGTTATCGGACTTGCGTGAAATCTTGTCGATTTCATCGATATAGACGATGCCGCGTTGGGCCCGTTCCACATTGTAATCGGAGGCCTGAAGCAGCTTCAGGATGATGTTCTCGACGTCTTCGCCCACATAACCGGCTTCGGTCAGGGTCGTTGCGTCCGCCATCGTGAACGGGACGTCGATGATACGAGCCAGCGTCTGGGCCAGCAGCGTCTTGCCCGAACCGGTAGGCCCGATCAGCATGATGTTGGATTTGGCCAGCTCGACGTCGTTGTTCTTGGCCGCGTGATTCAAACGCTTGTAGTGGTTGTGAACGGCAACGCTCAGCACCTTCTTGGCGTGGCTCTGGCCGATCACGTAATCGTCGAGGACCTCTCGGATTTCCTTGGGTGTCGGAACGCCATCGGTCGACTTCTTGAAGCCAATCTTGTGCTCTTCACGGATGATATCCATGCAGAGCTCGACGCATTCATCGCAGATGAACACCGTTGGCCCGGCAATGAGCTTGCGCACCTCGTGCTGGCTCTTGCCGCAGAACGAGCAATACAGGGTACTTTTGGCGTCGGTGCCGGCTGCTTTGGTCATAGACCCTTCTCACATGACGTGCCGGGGAGACGGACACGCTTCCTTCGCGTTGATTCCACCACTATGGACGCGAAGACATTCAAAAAATGACAATCACCTATCCCACCGTCCGCTACAAGCCCGTCGCCACGCGTCAGGTCGTTTCAGAGGTGGACTGTGCAAACTGGCAGTGGATCGCAGCTTATGAGTGACATGGGAAGCGAGCAGCCGATTCGCCAGTGGAATGAAGGCGTTGATCCGATTGTCGCGTTCGATTTCGACGGCACTCTGACAA
>QBLX01000019.1:0-26185 GCA_003241825.1 Alphaproteobacteria bacterium | reverse complement strand
CTGACAATCCGCGACAGTTTCACCGAATTTCTTCGTTGGCGGGCCGGACGGCGCGGATGGGCCATGGGTCTCGCCAGGCTGACCCCGGCCGTGGCGACCTATGCCCGAACGCGCGACCGGGGCCGGATCAAGGCCGCTTCCGTCAGGGTGTTCCTGAAGGGCGTGCCCCGGACCGAACTCGAGGCCGATGCATCTGCATTCTGCGAACAGGCCTGGGATCGCTTCATGCGCCCCGATGCCCTCGCCTGCTGGGACGACTGGGGACGTCGCGGTGCACATCGCGTGATCGTGACGGCCTCGCCCGAAATCACGATCGCACCCTTTGCCGCCCGGCTTGGGGCTGATGCACTGCTCGGCACGACCCTTGTGATGGATGCGGACGACAGGGTGACAGGTCGTTTTTCCAGCGCCAACTGCCGCGCCGCGGAAAAGGTCCGCCGCCTTCGCACCGCCTACGGACGCAACATTCGTCTGACCGCCGCCTATGGCGACACGTCCGGCGATACGGAGATGCTGGCCATCGCCGACCACAAGGGATTTCGCGAGTTCACGGGTCGACCCGCAAAGGCCCGGGGCTAGCCCTCAGCGCCCGTCGGCGTCGACATCAAACACTTCGGGCTTGCCACGTGACGTCGGGTCCCAGCCCGCGGCAATCGCCGAGGCCACGGACGTCTTCACAGCTTCCACATTGATCCGCTGCTTCAGCATCTGGGGATGGCCGTTTGCGCGCATCGGCATCGGAAACTGGATGATGGCTTCCCGCTTGGCTCCCACGAGCCGCAGAGAGATGGCGATCCCCTGCCACAGGTCGCCGGTTGTGCGCATGGGCTGGCGGCGGACCTCCCACTCATAGTCCTCGCCGTCGACGTGGACGACGCCGCTCATCTCTCGGGTATGCTGCATGCCTGAACGATATCACAGACGGACTGTGTCCTGTCCCGGCAAATCAGGGTCAGCGCGTGATTCGATTCCGACCGATCGCCTCGGCGAAGATCTGCTGCATGGCATGATTGATGGCCGCATCGTCTTCAGCCTCGAAATAACCGTTCGGCGAGGCGCACCTTTGCAGGTTCGGCGCAAGCTGATGTTCGTACGGCCGCACCATACTCCGCCATGCGCTGTTTTCCGGGATCGGGAGATATGTCGTGTAAAGAACGAGCAATACGATGCCCCGGTCCTTCATCCTTTGACAGATTGCCGGATTCAACGCGCCATGACGACGTTGGCCCCTTGCGTCTCCCCAGTGCTCAAGCCCGTCCGTAGCGAGGATGACGTATTTCAGTCTGGAATCCGGCGTCCGCCCGGTTCCGGGATCCCCGATTGTGGGTTCCAGAGCGGCCAGTGAGGTTGTGAAATAGCTGTGCGCCGTCAAGCCGCCAGAGTGCAGCGCGAGGTTCATGTTGGAGACTTGTCTTTTCGCGAGCGGCAGATCCGCTGTCAGCCTCTGTAACTCAACGAGCGTTTTCGAAATGGTATGGACAGAAAAGCGATACTGCCCCTCCTCGACCGCGCGTTCTTGAGCGAGATCGATCGCAAGCCCGGCGGCCTGCTTGATGGAGTCGATCCGCAACTTGATGCCATGCCCGCGGGCAGTGCCGAGACTGTCCCTGCCGTCTGTCCTCGTATGACAGGCGAAGGTACATCCCATGAGTGTCTTCATCCGGCCGGCTTGGGCCGCATTCGCGGCCAGACCCATGGATGGCGACACATCAATCGCCAGATGGAAATCAATGTAGGTGGGGAGCGATGATCTCGCCTCGACCTCACGGCTGATTGGAATAACGTCAAACCCGACCAGACCACCAAACCACATCTTGTAGTTTGCGTCGTACCGGCCAACCGTCCGGATGCCGCCAGGCACGGGGACCACCTCAACAACCATGGACTTGAGCTCAACGCGGGAAGCCTGTGAGGACGAGCTTTCCAGATTGGCCTCGAAGAGTCGCTTGGCATGGGCCTGCAACTGGTCCTTGTCCTTGATGTCCAATGATCCCGAGACGACCTGCCTTGTCGTGGCCAGGGTCACAGCATCGAGTGCAGAATTCATCTCTGCCGTCTGACGCGAGTAGTTTGACAGATCGATGCCAAACCCCCCGAGCGCCAGGATCGCCGGGAGCAGGAGCGCAAAAATCACGCCGACGTTCGCCTTACGGTCACGAGCGAGACGACCGACCAGGTTTGCGGCTTGCCTTCCGGCACCCAAAATTCTGACTCCCCGGGACATATCCATGGGGGTCAGGTAACATTGATTGGTCTACAACCATTAAACGACCCTGGTCTCCGGGTCGTTAACCACTTTGCTAGACCGTCTTGATGCCATCCGCGTCGGCCTGTTCGCGCTTGTCATAGACATGGTCGACGATGCCCCAGGCCTTGGCTTCCTCGGCGCTCATGAAGTGGTCGCGATCCAGGGTCTTCTCGACTTCTTCCATGGTCCGGCCCGTGTGCTGGACATAGATCTCGTTGAGGCGACGCTTGGTGTAGCGGATGTCCTCGGCATGGCGCTCGATGTCGGATGCCTGGCCGCGGAAGCCGCCCGAGGGCTGGTGAACCATGACCCGGGCATTGGGGAGCGCGATCCGGGCACCGGCTTCACCGGCGGTGAGGATCAGCGACCCGGCCGAGGCGGCCATGCCCATCACCACGGTCGAGACCGGCGACTTGATGTATTGCATGGTGTCATAGATCGCGAGCGCCGAGGTCACCTGACCACCGGGGCTGTTGATGTACATGCTGATTTCCTTTTTCGGGTTTTCCGACTCGAGGAAAAGCAGCTGGGCGCAGATCAGCGAAGCCATGCCGTCCTCGAATGGACCGGTCAGGAAGATGATCCGCTCGCGCAGCAGGCGCGAAAAGATGTCGAAGGCCCGCTCGCCACGGCTGGATTGCTCCACCACCATCGGCACGAGGTTGGATTGCAGATAGTCGATCGGATCGCGCATGAAGGCCTTCTCGGTGGTGCTGGGGCCGCGACACAGGTCAGACGGCGTTACGAACAGGATATCGCGTCACAGGCTTCGGTATGCAAGGCGGCTGGAAATGCAAATCCCCGCCCCGGTAACCGGGACGGGGATCAACGGGCTTTTGAGGGTGCGGCGGATCAGCCCTCTTCGTCTTCCTTGAGCAGGTCTTCCTTGGTGATCGGCGTGTCGGTCACTTCGGCGGTTCCGAAGATCAGGTCGCAGACCTTTTCCTCATAGATCGGTGCGCGCATCTGGGCGGCGGCGTTGGGGTTCTGGCGATAGAAGTCCAGAACCGCCTTCTCCTGGCCCGGATAGTTGCGGGCTTCGGCCATGATGGCGTTGTTCAGTTCCTGGTCGGTCACGCCGACATTGTTGGTCCGGCCGATTTCAGCGAGCACCAGACCGAGGCGCACGCGGCGCTCGGCGATCTTGCGATATTCGGCCTTCAGGTCCTCGTCGGACTTGGCAGCGTCTTCGGGCGGAAGGTTTCCGGCTTCCTTGTCGGCAACGACCTGGGTCCAGATGCCGTCGAACTCGGCGTCGACCATCTTGGGCGGCAGGTCGAAGCTATGGGCGGTGTCCAGCTGGTCCAGCAGGGCACGCTTCAGCTTGAAACGGGCTGCACCGGCGTATTGCTGGTTCAGATTGTTGCGCAGCAGCTCTTTCAGCTTGTCGAGCGACTCCAGACCGATGCGCTTGGCGAACTCCTCGTCCACGACGGCCGGCGCCTCGGACTTGATGGCCTTCACCGTCACGTCGAACGTCGCCAGCTTCCCGGCCAGATTCTTGGCCTGATAGTCCTCGGGGAAGGTCACCTCGATGGTCTTCTCCTCGCCGACCTTGGCTCCCTTGAGCTGCTCTTCGAAGCCGGGGATGAAGCGGTTGGACCCGATCACCAGATCAGCATCCTCTGCGGCACCGCCCTCGAAGGGCTCGCCGTCCAGCTTGCCGAGGAAGTCGATGGTCAGCTGGTCGCCGTCGGCGGCCTTCACGGCCTTGCCCTTCTTGTCGGCGTAGGACTTGGCCTGGCCAGCCAGTTCCGTCAGCGCCTCATCCAGATCGGCGTCGGACGCCTCATAGACCGGACGGTCCAGCTTCAGCGTCTTGGGGTCGATCGGGGTGAAGTCAGGCATGACTTCCAGAGCCATTTCGTAGGCGAGGTCCTCGGTCCCGGCCATGACCTTGTCCATGTCCGACGTCAGCTTCATCTCGGCTGGAGCGGCAGGGCGAAGCTTCGCGTCCTCAAGCGCCTTCTGGCTGGAGGCGTTCAGCTGCTCGTTGATGATCTCGCCCATCATCTCGCGGCCGAAGGTCTTCTTGACGTGCGAGGTCGGCACCTTGCCGGGGCGGAAGCCCTTCAGCTTGATCTGGGGAGCGACCTCTTTGAGCTTGGCGTCGAGCTTGGCGGTCAGCTCCGTTGCGGGAATGGTCACCGCGATGACGCGGCTGAGGCCTTCACTGGACTTTTCGACGACTTGCATGACGGGGTCTGACGCTCTGGGGCGCTGCCGACGGTCGGCGCGCGGGGGGATTGGCTAAAGCAAGAAGGGCCGCCCTTGCGGAGCGGCACCTCGAAGCCCGCCCTTATGTCGACGACCGGCCCAAAGGTCAACGCAGCCCACCGGTTTCCCTCCGGGCACAGGACCGCTATCTGTTCGACCATGACCTCAACACCCTCCCCCATCGGCGTCTTCATCACGCCGGTCACTCCCCTTCAGCAGAACTGCACCACCGTCTGGTGCACACAGACGATGAAGGCCGCCGTGATCGATCCGGGCGGCTCGGTCGACGCCATCATTGCAGAGGTCGCCCGCCGTGGCCTGACGCTTGACCAGATCTGGATCACCCATGGCCACCTCGATCATGCCGGCGGTGCTGCCGAGATGCAGGAGAAGACGGGCGTCGACATCATCGGCCCCCATCCCGAGGACCAGTTCTGGATCGATGGCATCGAGGCCCAGGGCCAGGCCTACGGTCTGCCCGGGGCCCGGGGCTTTGTGCCCACGCGCTGGCTCGACGAGGGTGACACGGTCACGCTGGGCAAGACGACATGGGAAGTGCGCCACTGTCCCGGCCATACGCCTGGCCATGTGATCTTCTTCAATCGCGAAGCCCGGTTTGCACAGGTCGGTGACGTCCTGTTCCAGGGCTCGGTCGGGCGCACGGACTTCCCGAAAAGCGACCCTGCAGCCCTGATCCATTCTGTGGTCGAAAAACTGTGGCCCCTGGGTGACGATGTCACCTTCGTGCCCGGCCACGGCCCTCACTCGACCTTCGGGGCTGAACGTCGGACCAATCCGTTCGTGTCGGACCGCGCGCTGTCCGAAGCCTGACGCTGGCTAGATGATCTGACCCTTGGGCAGTTCGACATAGCGGTGAACACGCGTCGCCATCACGAGCGCAAAGCCGAGCATGATCGTCATCATCGACGATCCTCCATACGACAACAGCGGCATCGGCACGCCCACGACCGGAGCCATACCCATCACCATGGCTCCATTGATCAGCACATAGAGGGCGAAGGTCCCTGTCGCTCCGGCCGCTGCAATCCTGCCGAAGTGGCTGTGAGACAGCGACGCGATCCTGAGTGCGATCAGGATGATGGCGATGTAGCAGGCAAGGACTGTGACGGAGCCGACGAAACCGAACTCCTCGGACACGGTCGAGAAGATGAAATCCGTGTGCCGCTCGGGCAGGAATTCCAGCTGGCTCTGGCTCCCCAGACCATAACCGCGACCCAGTAACCCTCCGGACCCGAGCGCGATCTTGGACTGGATGATGTTGTAGCCCGTGCCTGACGGATCGGCCTCGGGGTTCAGGAACGTCAGCACGCGATTGCGCTGATAGTCATGCATGCCGAACATCACGAACGGCGGAATGGTCACCACGGCCGCCAGGGCACCCGTCGCAATGATCTTCCAGCTCAGCCCCGCAACAAACATGATGATCGCACCGGTCAGCCCGACCATCATGGCAGAGCCCAGGTCCGGCTGTTTGGCGATCAGCAGGAAGGGCACGCCGATAATTGCCGCCGGGATCAACAGCTTCCAGGACAGTCGCGCGTCATTGGCCGTGTGGTTGTGGTACCAGCGAGCCAGCGCAAGAACCACGCCCAGCTTCATGAACTCTCCGGGCTGCAGCCGGATAAAGCCGAGGTTCAGCCAGTTCTTTGCCCCTGCACCCGCGGGTTCATATCCGAGCGGGGTAAACTCGATCAGCAGAACCATCACCAGCAGCACGGCGTACAGGGGATAGGCCGCCCGGAACCACCATTTGGGGTGCACCATGGCGAGCCCCAGCATGGCGACCAGCAGGACGCCGAAACGGATCATGTGGTCCAGCGCCCAAGGCTGCCATTGCCCGCCCGCAACCGAATACAGCATTGCCGTGCCGATCCCGGCGACCACGCACAGGAGGCCGGTGAGCCGCCAGTCGATCTCGCCCAGCTTTGACGAGACCCGGTCCCGCTCGCCGGGACGTGTCAGGGCCGAGGCGGTCATTGCGGAGGCTCCGCGAGATAGGGACGCGGGCCAGACGCTTCGGCCGGAGCAACGGGCGCAGCCACTGGCGCAATATCGGCCACGTCGTGAGCGCCCGGATCCTCGGTCTCCACAAAGCCTGACTGCTCGATGCGAGCACGGATCTCGGGATCCTTCAGCAGGGCGACCCTCATGATCTCGCGCGCCCGCGGAGCCCCGGCTGTGCCGCCGCCCATACCTCCATGCTGGATGATGACGGCAACCGCATATCGCGGATTGTCGATCGGAGCATAGGCAATGAACAGGTTATGGTCCTTTTGCGCCCAGGGCCGGCCGGCACCCTTGCGGGACCCCGCCCCATAGTTCCGCGCCTGAGCTGTACCGGTCTTGCCCGCCATGCGGACCGGGCCGAGCCCCAACTGACTGTTCCGGAACCCGGTTCCCCCCACTTCGGTCACTGCCTCCATGCCTTCCTGCACGACCTTGAACGCCGCAGCGTCGAAGGGCAGGTCTTTGACTGTGGCGGCCGGAGGCTGTTCCACGCCCCCGATCGACTTGATCAGTCTCGGCATCACAGCCTTGCGTCCGTTCGCCAGGCGCGCGGTAAACACCGCCAGTTGAAGGGCATTGACGGTCAATGCGCCCTGCCCGATCCCGTAGCTGGGCGTCTCGCCAGGATACCATTTGGCATCCCCGCGGACCGGGTTTTCTCGTCGCCACTGGGTGTCCGGCACCAGCCCTGCCTTCTGGCCCCCAACGCCAAGATCATAGGTCTGGCCAAAGCCCAGTTCCCTAGCAGCGACCGCGATTGCATCCGGTCCCATCTCGACCGCCAGCGTCATGAAATACACATTGCAGGAGTTCTTGATCGCATCGCGCAGGGTCTGCACCCCATGCGTGGCATGGCAGGCGAACCGGCGTCCAAGATAGAAGCCGCCGGTGCAGACGATCCGCCGTTCCGGGTTCGCTCCGCGCCGCAGGGCAGCCAGACCGACCACCGGTTTGAACGTCGACCCCGGTGCAAACGTCCCTGTCAGGGCCTTGTCCAGCAACGGCCTTCGCTCATAGTCCGCAAGGGCACGATAGGTCCGCGAGGGAACCCCGCTGACAAACAGGTTGGGGTCGAACGAAGGTGCGGACACCATGCACAGGATGTCGCCATTGCGGACATCCATCAGCACGGCACCGCCCGACTCCTCGCCGAATACTTCAAGCGCCCGGTTCTGGATGTCGGCATCAAGCGTCAGAACGACCTCGTCGCCGGGAACAGCCGGCTTCGACCCCCCGATGTCTTCGGCAACCACACGCCCTCGAGCGTCCACCTCGACCCTGTTCCCGCCCTCGACCCCGCGCAACCGCGTGTCCAGCGCCTTCTCCACGCCCTGGCGACCGATCCGGAAGCCGGGATTGTAGAGGATCTGGGGCACATCTTCGTCCCGTTCCCTGATCGCTGCAATGTCACGATCATTCGGCTTGGCGACATAGCCGATGACGTGCGCAAAGGCCCCGCCGAACGGATAGAACCGGGCATCGTTCATGTCAGCCATCACGCCCGGGAGTTCGGGCGCATAGAGGTTGACCTTGGCAAACTCGTCCCAGGTCAGATCACTCTTGACGGGCACCGGGGTGAAGCGCGTGGCGGCGTTGACGTCGCGGATGATGGCCCGGCGGCGTTCCACCGTATCGGGCATCAGTTGCCCCAGCAGATCGAGGGTCTGGTCCAGATCCTTGGTTTCATCGCGGACGATGAGCACACGGAAACTTGGCCGGTTGCCGGCAATGACGACACCGTTCCGGTCCTTGATCAAACCCCGCGGCGGCAGCACCAGACGAAAGTTGAACTGGTTCTCGTTTGCCAGCGTCGCATAGTCCTGAGCCTGTACGACCTGCAACTGGGTCAGCCGCGCGGTCAGGGCGACAACGCCAAGGGCTGACAGACCACCCACAACGAACGTGCGCCTCAGGAACGACCCCTGACGCTCGTTGACGTCGGAAAAGAAGATTGAGGGTTCGCTGCTCATCGGAAGCGCACGTCACCGTCGTCGAACCGCTGGATCATCCAGTCGGCAATGGGAAACAGGATGAGGGTCGGCAAAACCTGGCTCGCTGTCGCGATGAGGCTGGGCGCATTCCCTATCGAGACGGTAACGATCACATAGGCCAGCAAAAAGGCGAACAGGGTGCAGCCTGTGTACATGACAAACAGGAACAGGGTTTCCTGGCCCACCATCAGGTTACGGGCAGCAAGCATGACTCCATAGACAGCGATCAGGCTGAGCGGCCAGAGCCCGAGAATCCCGCCCCAGAAAAGGTCGAGGAACACGCCCAGTCCGAACAGGACGGCCGGTGCCACCATGGAAGGGCGGATCAGCGGCCATGCAAACGCGAGGACCATCGGCCAGACAGGCTGCGGAAGCTTGAGCCCCAACAGGCTGACGGGGGTCGATAGCAGGACCGTGAAGAGGATCGCCAGAAGGGTGGGCCAGCCAATCCAGGCCATGGGGCCGACCACGCGGACAGCCATCGACCGCCTCATCCCTGCGCTCCCGGCGCAGGGAGCGGTGCCTGACCCGTGACGGGCGGCGGGGGAGCCTGCTGCGGTGGTGGCGTGGCTGTGGGCTGTGCCTGCGATGGAACGAGTGTCGCGCGAGCTGTATTGGCTTCAGCGATGCGACGGTTGCGCGCTGCCACCGCTGCGGCCTCGACCGCAGTGCGGCGCGCGGTGGCATCGGTAATGGCCGCTGCCTCATTGGCATCAGGGGGAGGCGCAGAGCCAAGCCCGGCCAGCGGCGGCGCGTTGAGGGCATTTGGATCTGCCAACTGGCTGAAGCTCTGGAACAGCAGCACACGCACGTAATCGACCGCGCCGCGATCGCTGAAAAGCTTGACCCTCCAGCTGCCATCCACGCCCTTGGCCACGATGCCGACCGGCAAGCCGCGCGGAAAGCCGCCGCCATCGCCGGACGTCAGAACCCGATCGCCAGCCTTCAGCCCCACGCCCCGGATATAGGCCAGCCGCGGATTGGCGCTGGCGTCGCCGGTAAGAAAGGCTCGCTGGTCTGTCCGCTCGATCAAAACAGGCGTGCGACTGGCGACATCGGTCAGGAGCAGGACCCGACTGATACCCGCCGTCGTTCCGACGACGCGGCCGACAAGGCCATGCTCATTCAGGACCGGGTTGCCGATACGCACCCCTCTGGTCGCTCCGACGTCGATCAGACGCGCTCGGGCGAAGGGGCCTCTCGTGTCCTGGACCGTCGCCCCGGCCGCCATCGGCACGGGCGGGTCAGTCCGTATGCCCATCAGGGCTTCATAGCGCTCATTGACAGTCTTCATCGCAATGGCCTGATCGCGCCATTGCTTCAGTTCCTCATTTTCGGCTTTCAGCCTGCGATTTTCGGAGACGGCGAAGAAGTACCCTCCGATGTGGTCACCCACGGCGCCCATCCATCGCACCGGCGCTGAAAAAACACCCCCGACGGGACCGGCGGCGGCAACAAATCCTGCACGGACGGGGCCGGTTTCACCACGTCCGGAGGCCGTGCCGCGATCGCCGATGATCATGACGATGGCTGCGACGAGGGCAATGACAACCACGACCGCGGCAGTCCATGCCAGCGGAACCTTGATGTTCTCGAACGGTCCGTCGCGAAACGCCACGGCCACCTTCCTGATAGAGGGTCAGAATCAGCTGGAAGACCCGGCTGACGGGGCGATCCTATCGCAAAATGCTGCCCGACGGGGAACCGCAGATCACGATCGGGTGACGCAGATCAGAGCGCCGAGTCGAGGATGCCCTTCATCCAGCGCGGATGCTCGAGAACGCGTCCGCAGCCAATGGCTACACAGCTCAGCGGATCGTCGGCGACCGATACGGGCAGACCGGTATGGTCGCGGATTTCGGCATCCAGACCCCGCAGCAGCGCACCTCCGCCGGTGAGCATGATCCCCTTGTCCGAGATGTCGGCCGCAAGCTCCGGCGGAGTGGCTTCAAGCGTGACCTTGATGGCATCGATGATCTGCGACACCGGTTCTGCCAGGGCTTCCGCCGCCTGGCGTTCGCTCATGCGGACCTCGCGAGGGACGCCCTGCATCAGGTCGCGGCCCTTCACCTCGATCGACAGGCCTTCGCCGTCGGCCGGGATACGGGCGGTGCCGATATCCTTCTTGATCCGTTCAGCCGTGGTTTCGCCGATCAGGAGGTTATGGTTGCGACGCATGTAGCTGATGATGGAGTCGTCCATCTTGTCCCCGCCAACGCGGACGGACTTGGAATAGACGATGCCGGACAGCGACAGAACGGCGACCTCGGTGGTCCCTCCGCCGATGTCGACGACCATCGAACCCGTGGGCTCGTGGATTGGCAGACCGGCACCGATAGCGGCTGCCATCGGCTCGTCGATCAGCCCGACCCGGCGGGCGGAGGCGTTCAGGCAGGAGTCATTGATGGCGCGCCGCTCGACGGCCGTGGCTCCCGATGGCACGCAGACGATGATCTTCGGGTTCACGAAACCACGACGGTTATGAACCTTGCGGATGAAATGCTTGATCATTTCCTCGGCGACTTCAAAGTCGGCGATAACCCCGTCCCGCATGGGCCGGATGGCCTCCATGTGGCCCGGGGTACGACCCAGCATCTGTTTGGCTTCAAGTCCGACAGCATGCACGATCTTGCGTCCGCCGACATTCCTCAGCGCGACGACCGAAGGCTCGTTAAGGACAATACCCTTGCCCTTCATATAGATCAGGGTGTTTGCGGTCCCCAGGTCCATGGCGATGTCGTTGGAGATGACGCCGAAAAGTGAGGAGATCATGGGCGTGGGCTACCGTGTCTTGCAGGCCAAAGGGGCGGTCTTGATGGTCGTGAGCTTCGGCGATTGCCCCGCCGCGGCCATCCCCATGCCCGCAACATCCTGATCGTCTTCGCCTGACCGGCTTGGGGCGGTTTGCCCTTATGGCGGCCTGATTACAAGCCCTTTGAGGCGGCTCCGCGTCTACGCCACGGCTGATATCGGAACGGGTTCCGTCAGCTTCGCCAGCAGACAATCCATTGCGGGATACAGATGATCTTCTTCCCGCTCGACCCGCAGGGCCAGGGCCTCGACAATCCCGCGTGTGGCTGTCGCAAACCGTTGTGGATCTGTGTGGATCGTATCGGCTGACCACTCCGCGCGATAGGCCAGCCAGGCCCCGAGGATGCCGCCCATTTCTTCAAAGCTGTCGGCCGCAAAATGACGGACATCGTGGGGTGCCGCCTGCATGAGCGTGGGATAGAGCCACTGATCCTCAAGCTGCAGATGATTGACCAGCAAGGCATGCATTGCGCCAATGATCTGGTCGGCTTCGACAGCGTCCTCACGGACACGCAGGCCGGGGGCAAGCCCCCCCAGTTCGCTCGCCTTTTCCATGAGGACGCGATGCTGGGCCCTCAGGGTACGGATATTCATTTACTCACTCCTGGTCGGGCGACAGGAACACGGCGGTGTGAACAGGGTTTGAAGACGCGGTTAGGGGCAAATGCCTAGTCGGCCGCCGGATCCCCGGCCGTCAGGCCTCTCGTCGCTTCACGATCTCGCGAACGGCCAGCATGATCACCAGCCACCCCAGCGCGACGCCGGCGAGGATCAGCGATGTCCATACGCCGTCACCACTGACAGCGCTCATGAACGACCCCCCGAAAAAGGCGACCAGCGCCGTCTTCGGCAGGACGCCCAGCGCGCACCCAGCCAGAAAGCCCGGGAACGACGCCCGCGCGGCGCCGAAGGTCATGTTGACGACGATGAATGGCGCAGAAGGCACATTCCGGATCATGAAACTGGCATAGAAGGCATTGCGCCCGACAAAACGCTTCAGGCGCTCAGTGGTCTGCCCGCCGAACCGTTCGACGGCCCGGGCCGTCGGCCCTCGCCCCAGCCAGTAGGTGACAGCCGCCGAAACGATCGTCGCGACCCAGCTGTAGGCAAAGCCCCACCACGGCCCGAAGGCGACGACGCAGGCTGCGATCAGGATAAACTGGGGGACACCGAGGAATGCCGAAAGGGTGAAGACCGCGATCGCCGCAACCAGCCCCCACGGGCTGTTTCCGAACCCGTTGAGCCACTGTTCCAGCCGCGCTTCGGCCCCGAGGCCAAGCTGCGACTTCCCGAAGGCGAACAAGGCGATCACGCCGGCGAACAGCAGCAGCGTGGCCACCAGCACCCGCCACCGGCGAGCTTCCATGTTCAGCAGGAAATCAAGCAATCCGCGCATGAACCGGTCCTAGCATCGCCAAATCGTCTGGGCGAGATGACAGAGGTTTGCCCCGGCAATCGCATCTGCTTATGAGACTTGCCGCGCCTCTCCCCGGGGCGGCAAGATCGGGGTGATCCATGTCCAGCCTTCAGTCCTCTGCGCTCGCTCGTGTCCAGCCTTCGGCGACCATCGCCGTCAGCGCCAAGGCACGCGCTCTCAAGGCGGCCGGTCGCGACATCATCAGTCTGGGAGCGGGCGAACCGGATTTCGACACGCCCGACAACGTTAAGGCTGCTGCGATCGCAGCCATCCAGCGGGGCGAGACGAAATACACCGACGCCGATGGCATGCCGGAACTCAAGGCCGCCATCTGTGCCAAATTCGCGCGCGAAAATGGGCTGACCTATACGCCGGCCCAGATTCATGTGGCTCCGGGCGGCAAGCCGGTGATCTTCAACGCCCTGGTTGCCACACTGAACCCCGGCGACGAGGTGATCGTCCCGGCACCCTACTGGGTCAGCTATCCGGACATGGTGCTGCTGGCGGGGGGCGAGCCTGTCGCCGTCACGGGCCTTGAAGCCGACGGGTTCAAGCTCAGGCCCGAGGTTCTCGAAGGCGCGATCACGCCGCGTACAAAATGGCTGATCCTGAACTCACCGTCCAATCCGACTGGAGCAGCCTATACGCGTGCCGAACTCGAGGCCCTGGCCGACGTCCTGCGACGCCATCCGAACGTCTGGGTGCTCACGGACGACATGTACGAGCACCTCGTCTATGGCGACTTTGAATACACGACGATCGCCCAGATCGCCCCCGACCTCTACGACCGGACCCTGACCGTCAACGGCGTGTCCAAGGCCTATGCCATGACGGGCTGGCGCATCGGCTATGCGGGTGGCCCCAGGCCGCTGATTGACCTGATGCGCAAGGTGGCCAGCCAGACGACGTCCAATCCCTCTTCCATCAGCCAGTGGGCCGCCGTCGAAGCTCTCAACGGGCCGCAGGACTTCATTGCCGAACGGGGAGCCGCTTTCGAAAAGCGTCGCGACCTCGTGGTGTCGATGCTGAACCAGGCCTCGGGCATCCGCTGCCCGAACCCGGAGGGTGCCTTCTATGTCTATCCATCCATCGAAGGCCTGATCGGCCGGACAGCTCCGGATGGCACGGTCGTGGATACAGATGAGGCGTTCGCGTCCGCCTTGCTGGAAGCTGAAGGTGTCGCGGTGGTCCACGGCGAGGCCTTCGGGATGAGCCCCTATTTCCGCATCAGCTATGCGACCAGCGAGCCCGTGCTCGAAGACGCCTGTTCACGGATCCAGCGGTTCTGCGCAAGCCTGAAATAGAGTTCAGGCGGCGCGGCTGACCGCGAAATCGGCCAGCGACTCAAGCGCTGTGCGCCAGTCGCTTTTCGGCAGAACATTCAGCGCCGTCTTCGCGGCATCGGCATAGGCACCCGCAGCGTCGAGAGTGGCCGACACGGCTCCTGTTCCGATAATCAGTTCACGCGCCCGTCGGAAATCATCGTCCGAGCGTTGACCCTTGTTGATGGTGCGGTCCCAGAAGGCATCCTCGCGTCCCCGGGTTCTTGCAACGGCGAACAGCAGGGGCAATGTCACCTTGCCCTCGCGGAAATCGTCGCCTGCATTCTTTCCGAGGGCCTCGGACGAGCCCCCGTAATCCAGCGCGTCATCGGCAAGCTGGAAGGCCAGACCCAGGTTCAAGCCGTAGGCCCTGAGCGCCACAACCACAGACTCATCGGCCCCCACGCCGACGGCCCCGGCTTCGGCCGCCGCCGCAAACAGTTCGGCAGTCTTGGCAGAGACGATGCGGAGATAGGTTTCCTGATCCAGGTTCAGGTCGTGGGCCCGGGTCAGTTGCAGGACCTCGCCCTGGGCGATCACGCTGGATGCCTGGGCCAGAATCCCGAGGGCGCGCAGGGTGCCGGTCTCGACCATCAGCTCGAAGGCGCGGGCGAACAGGAAATCTCCGACGAGCACACTGGTCGCCGATCCCCAGATCAGATGGGCCGCCACCTTGCCGCGACGTCGCTCGGACCCGTCGACCACATCGTCATGCAACAGTGTAGCCGTGTGGATGAACTCGACAGCGGCCGCGAGCTTCAGAGGCGCTGCCATGTCCCCCTCGCCCGACTTCATCTGGGCAGCACGGGCCGCGGCCACGGTGATGAGGGGACGGAGGCGCTTGCCGCCAGCCGAGACGATATGTTCTGCCAGCAGCGGGATCACCGGCACCTGCGACTGCATCCGGTCGATAATCAGGGCGTCGACCGCTGCCATGTCTGCCTTGGCCAGCCTGGCCAGGGCGTCCACATCGCCCTTGGCGCGGTCGGGGGTCAGCAGGGCGGCATCCAACGGATAACATCTCTCGTTCAGGACACGTCGGAGCCGACGCGACACAGGAATTACGCAAGGCCGCTTGCGCGGTTGCAAGAGGCCGGACAATGGTGATCGCGCCATGAAGGGTCAAGCCGCGTGACCGTCGCATCCCCATTGCCGGAAATCGCGCCGGATACCACCGAAAACGCGTTGATGGACGGTCGCGTCCGGCTGCGCCAGCCCCTGCGCGGCTACCGTGCGGGTATGGACGCTGCCTTGCTGGCTGCCGCGGTCGGGGCAAAATCCGGAGAAAGCGTGATCGAGGCCGGATGTGGCNNNAGCCTGACAGGAATCGAGCTTGACCCCGCGGCCGCCCAACTGGCCCGACAGAACGCAGCACTGAACGGGATCGATACCCGGACAACGATTCTGGACGCGAGCGTTGCGGAAGGGTTTCGTGCACTGGCGTTGCCAGCCTTCGACTGGGCCATCTCCAACCCGCCCTTCTTCGACGACGAGACCGCCCTTCGCTCTCCATCTCCGGAGAAGCGGGGCGCCTGGATGGCCGATGACGGTCTCGCGGTCTGGATCGAATTCCTGATCCGGGCTGTGAAGGAAGGTGGAAGGATCGTGATGATCCATCGGGCAGATCGACTGGCGGACATCTTGAGTCTGCTCGGGGGCAAATGCGGCTCGTTCTCCATCCAGCCGATACAGCCCTTTGCTGACACCCCGGCCAAACGCGTCATCGTCCGGGCGATCAGGACGGGCAAGGCTCCATTGCGCCTGCTCCCCCCCCTGGTTCTGCATGATCGCCTTGACGGAAAACACACTGCAGAAGCTGAAGCGATCCTGCGTGGTCGGGCAGCGCTCCTGCTTTAGGGATGCTCGGCCGTTAACCCTCCGCTCACCACCCCCGCCAACCCGATCTTCACCTCGTCACTCGTAAAACCGTCCCGAAATGAGCCAGCTCACTCGAGGCTGGCCGACGTGTTGAAGGGTTTTCCGAATGGCCAAGACTGTTCTGGTGGTCGACGACGATCCGACCCAGCGCCGCCTTGTCCAGGCTGTGCTGGATCGCGAAGGCTATGCCGTCGTCCATGCCGAGAGCGGCGGCGAGGCCATTGACCGCCTGACAAGGGGCGGCGGCGCTGACGTCGTCTTGCTGGACATGATCATGCCCGGCATGAGCGGTCTGGAGTGCCTTTCCGAGATCCGGACAGCGGGCATCACAGCTCCGGTCATCGTGCTGACGGCCAACGGCGGCATCGACAGTGTCGTCAAGGCAATGCAGGCAGGGGCGCAGGATTTCTTCGTGAAGCCCGCCAGCCCCGAACGAATCCTTGTCGGAATCCGCAATGCCCTCCAGCTGACCCAGCCGACCCGCGAGGTCGGCCGTCTGAAGAAGCATGTCAGTGGCCGGACATCGTTCGATGACCTGGTAGGCGACAGCGAGCCCATGCGGCTGGTCAAGGCTTTCGGGGCTCGCGCAGCACGCTCGAGCATCCCGGTGCTCATCACTGGCGAAAGTGGTGTCGGCAAGGAAGTCATCGCCCGCGCCCTGCACGGGGCGTCCGACCGGGCCGGCAAGGCCTTTGTTGCCGTCAACTGCGGTGCCCTGCCGGCCAATCTGATCGAGTCGATCCTGTTCGGTCACGAAAAGGGGTCGTTCACCGGAGCAAGCGACAAACACCTCGGCAAGTTCGCCGAGGCCAGCGGCGGTACCCTGTTTCTCGACGAAATCGGCGAACTCCCGCTCGATATGCAGGTCAAGCTACTGCGTGCGTTGCAGGAGGGCGAGATCGATCCTGTCGGCTCGAAACGTTCGGTCAAGGTCGATGTCCGGATCGTCTCCGCCACCAACCGCGACCCGGCCCAGCAGGTAAAAGACGGGCATTTCCGCGAGGATCTGTTCTATCGCCTGAACGTCTTCCCGATCGAAGCCCCTGCCCTGCGTCATCGGCGCGAGGATATTCCTGCGCTTGTCGATCATTTCATCGCCCGCTTCAACGCCGAGGAAGGCCGCCGCGTCGTCAGTGCATCACCCGAAACCCTGGCACTGCTGACAGGCTTCGATTGGCCGGGAAATGTTCGCCAGCTTGAGAATGCCGTCTATCGCGCCATCGTGCTTGCAGACGCTCCCCACCTGCAGCCCCACGACTTTCCTGCGATTTCGGGCATTGCCCTGCCCTGCCCGCCGATCTCGCCTGTCGTTGCGCCACCCCGCAGCGAGGCCGTTGCCGTAGTGTTGGAAACAGCAAACGCGGAGGACCTGACTGAGCAGCCGATCCGCATCCTCGACGATCGCGGGCATCTCCGGACGCTTGAGGAGATCGAACGCGATCTCATCCAGCATGCGATCGAGGTCTATGCAGGCCACATGTCCGAGATTGCGCGGCGCCTCGGCATCGGCCGCTCGACTCTGTACCGAAAAGTCCGGGAGCAGGGTCTCGAAGGGGCCTTGAAGGAAGCCAGCTAGCCGCCGGAGACAGTGGCGTCGCGGGCAGACCCCCGCTATCGTCAGGCCATGAACGCCATCGATCCCGTCTCCGGCCCGGCCACCCTTCACTACGGCGACGGCGAATTTGCCGTGCTCAAGCCCGGGCCTTATGTCCTGTGCGCCGTAACCGGCAAGCCGATCCCCCTCGAGATTCTCCGCTACTGGTCGGTCGAGTTCCAGGAGCCCTACGCCAGCCCGGTCGAGGCTCTGAGCCGCATGGTGCCGCCGGCGTGAGGCTTGATCGGCGCGCCTTGCTGGCCGGTGCCTCCGCTGCCCTCGCCGCCGCTCCGATGGCCCGCGCAAGCGACACGCTCGCCCTGACGGGGCGATTTCAGCAAGGGGGTCACGTCATCGGGCGGACCTGGCCGGGCGCTCACATCTTCGTCGACAACGAAGCCCTGACCACAGCTTCAGCCAACGGGCTTTTCATCGTCGGCCTTGATCGGGACGCGCAGACATCCGTCCATATCGAGGCCCGAGACGGATCTCGTTCGGCGAAGCGCCAGGTCGAGATCATGCCCGGCACGTTCCCGACCAGTCGGATCAACGGTCTGCCGCCTTCGACGATCGAACCCGACGACCCGGCCTTGCTGACGCTCATCCAGGCACAGGTTGCCGTCAAGGCAGAGGCTTTTGCCAGCCGGGTCGACGCAGATCTCTTTGCTGACGGCTTCGACTGGCCGCTCGAGACCTTTCGCATATCCAGCGCCTGGGGCAGCCAGCGCATCCTGAACGGAACGGCTGCGCGGCCTCACTACGGCATCGACCTCGCGGCACCCCAGGGCAGCCCTGTCCGGGCACCCGCCGGAGGCAGCGTCACACTGGCGCAATCAGGGATGCATTTCGAGGGTGGCCTTGTTCTGATTGATCACGGCCAGGGGCTGATCACAGCCTATCTGCACCAGTCCGAAATCCTTGTCTCCACAGGAGAAAGGGTTAGGGTGGGACAGACGATCGGTCGTGTCGGGATGACCGGTCGTGCCACTGGGCCCCATCTTTGCTGGCGAATGAAGTGGCGGGACCGCAATCTTGATCCATCATTGATGGTCAGAACGGTCTGACAGGCCTCTGGACCGCAGCCTCGGCTCTGTCTAACGAGGCATGCCCGCAAAGGCGCGGCACGACCGGATCCTGATCTCTGTCCATGTCTTCTCTGAGCTCCCTGCAGGTCCTGCTGGTCGACGACAACCAGCATATGCGAGCGATCGCGTCCGCCATCCTGAAGGCTGCAGGGATCCGGAAGATTCTTGAGGTCGCGGACGGTTCCTCGGCCCTGGCCGCACTGCGCCAGCATCCGGTCGACATTGCCATTGTGGATTTCAACATGTCCCCGATAGACGGCGTGGAGTTTACCCGCATGGTAAGAAACAGCCCGGAAAGTCCCAACGCCTATCTGCCGATCATCATGATGACGGGCCATTCGGAGAAGAACCGGGTGATGGAGGCGCGAGACGCCGGGGTGACCGAATTCATCGTCAAGCCGATCACGGCGAAAGCAATCTTCGACCGCATCCAGGCAGTGATTGTCCGACCCCGCCCTTTCATCAAGTCCGGCAACTATTTCGGACCCGACCGGCGACGATCCTCACCGCCGCCCTATATCGGCGAGCAACGCCGCCACGATGATGATCAGACCTGACCCTCGGCTGGCAAGGCCTGGTATACGCTGTCGGGCCAGCGCTTATGCACCCAGAACCAGTCCACAGGATGTTCGCGAACCCGGTCCTCGACAAAGGACGTGATCGCCTGAACGCCGCGCGCAATGTCCGCAGACCGGTCACCGGTGGCCTCCAGTCGGATGGGCTCGTGTGCCGTCACCCGGAATCGCACACCCGGTAGCCGGACGACCGACATCGGCTGGATCACGGTTCCGAACCGCAGGGCCAGGCGCGACGGCCCCGGTGCTGCATTGACGGGCTCGCCAAAGAACAGGACCTGGGGACCCTCCGAGAATTTCTGGTCGTTCATCAGCGCAACCGACTCTCCGCGCGCCATGCCTGCCAGCAGCTCGCGGGCGCCCTCGCCGCCCTTTGCAGCGAACAGCTTGATGCCGTAGCGAGCGCGCAACGCCCGTATCTGGGCATCGACAAGGGGGTTGTTGGCTGCGCGATAGGTGACCTGACAGGGTATGCCGGCTCCGATGATCACCGCCGCCATCACCTCGATATTGGCCATGTGTCCCGACACAAAGACGACAGGTCGTCCGGAGTCCCGGATCTCGGCCAGCCGCTCGGCGCCGACGATCTCGATGCGCCCCGAGGCAGGCGTAAGCCGGTCCATCATCGCCGTTTCGGCGAACGTCCGGCCCGTCTGCTCCCACTGGTCGACCGCCAGTTGCTCGCGCTCCTGCCGACCCATGTCCGGGAAGGCGATCCGCAGATTGCGCATCACCGTCCGCTGGGTCCCGGTGCGCGGGCCAAGCGTTCGCAGCAGCCAGCCCCCGAACGCCGACGCCCGCTCGAGCCCCAGCAGACGCATCAGTCCAACGAAGCCGGCGAACGCTACGGACTCGATCCGCCAGATCAGTCGCTGGCTCAGGGGTGGCGTGTCACCAGGCAATCGTCAGACCGCCGTCCACGACCAGGGTCTGGCCCGTCACATAGGATCCTGCCCGCGAGCAAAGGTAGACGGCTGTGCCGGCGATCTCGTCGGGCTGGCCGATCCGCTTCAGGGGGTTCGGCTCTACTGTCACCTTCAGAACCTCCTCGTTTTCCCACAGGTAGCGTGCGAAATCGGTCTGGATCAGCCCCGGCGCGATGCAGTTGACCCTCACGTTCGAAGGTCCCCACTCCACAGCCAGGTTGCGGGCCAGCTGCATGTCTGCTGCCTTGGACACATTGTACGCCCCGATCAGCGCATTGCCTCGCAGGCCGCCGACCGACGAGATGATCACGATCGATCCGTCCTTTCGCGCCAGCATCTGCGGAGCGACCATCTGCGTCAGCCAGTGATTGGCCAGGACGTTGTTGTGGAAAATCTTCTGGAACTGCTCGTCGGAGATTCCGGCCATCGGTCCGGCATAGGGGTTCGACGCTGCGTTGCAGACGAGGATGTCGATCTGGCCGAACGCGGCGTTGGTCTCGTCCACCAGACGCTGCAGATCCTCCTTCGCCGCGATATTGGCGGGAACAGCGATCGCCCGCCCTTCCCCGTATCGCGCATTGATGTCCGCGGCGACTTCATCGCAGGGCCCTGCCTTGCGGGAAGAAATCACCACCCGGGCTCCGTGTTCGGCCATCCGCTCGGCAATCGCCTTGCCAATACCCCTCGATGAACCCGTGATCACAGCCACCTTGCCGGTCAGGTCGAACAATTCCATGGGTAATCCTCATAAATGGCGCGGTTCAGTAGGCCGACGCCCTAGCTGTTTGCTTCAGATAGACTGATACTCCATCGATTCCATCCGGGAAGACGGATTCTCCGTTCCCCAGTCTGGTGACCATGCGCGCGCTGACAACCGGTTTTCTGTTCTTCGGCTACCTGTTCATCGCCATGACGGTGGGGGCATTCCTTTGGCGTGCCGGACTGGGCGGCGGCGCGGGGATAGCCGCCACCCTGGGCACACTCGGTGTCATGGGATGTGTCCACCTGTACATCGCCGGCAAGAGCGAGCGCGCATCGCTGCGGCATGAAATCAGCAATGTTCGCGAAGCCCACCGCCTGCTGGCTGACGCGATGGAGGCGACCCAGGTCGCACTGACCGAACTGGCCCAGGCCATCGAGACCGGTGCTCTGTCCCGGACCGAAGAACTGACGGGCGAAGTCCGGATGCTCGAGATGCTCATCCAGGACATGTCCAACAGCATCGACGATCGCCTGAAGGTCACACCTCTCGTTGCCCCCGACAGCCCTGACATGAGACGCCATCATCAGGGTAATCTCCTGCTCAAGACCGTTCATGATGCGCTCAGCGAAAACCGGGTGGATCTGTATCTCCAGCCCGTCGTCAGCCTGCCCCAGCGGCGCACGGTCTTCTACGAGAGCTTCACCCGGCTGCGGGATTCGACCGATCGGGTGATGATGCCCGCCGAATACCTGTCCATCGCCGAGGGCGAGGGCCTGGTTCCCGCCATCGACAACCTGCTTCTGTTCCGGTGTGCGCAGATCGTTCGCCGTCTGGCCCGCCAGGATCGCAAGGTCGGAGTCTTCTGCAACGTCGCCCTGTCCTCGCTCGGCGATGAAACCTTCTTTCCCCAGTTCCTCGATTTCCTGTCCGAGAATCGCGACCTGAACCAGGCCCTGATCTTCGAACTGGGCCAGGCCACCTTCGACAGTCGCGGAGCGGTAGAAGCGCGCAACATGGCCAAGCTGGCGGACCTCGGTTTCCGCTTCTCCCTCGACAAGGTGCAGACCCTCGACCTCAACTTCACCGACCTTCAGCGTGCCGATGTGCGCTTCATCAAGGTCGCTGCCGACCTCCTGATCGAACAGCTTCTGGACCCCAACTTCGGTCCGGCCATCCCGAGTCTGCGGGACATCATGGCGGCTGATTTCGCGTCCCTCACACGTCGCTACGGCATCGAGGTCATCGCCGAGAAGTGCGAGACGGAGCGCCAGATCGTCGATATCCTCGAACTGGATGTCAGCATGGGTCAGGGCCACCTGTTCGGTGAGCCCCGCGCAATCAAGGAAGCCGTGCTGGCCGAGACAGATCCGCCTGCAGACTTTGTCCGCTCAAACCTGATGAGTGCCGAACGGCGTCGGCGCTACGCCTGAAAGCCGATCGTCATGCCGGCGGGACCTGTCCCCTAGATCACGAAATCATAGACCACGTCGGCCAGGGTGTGATCCATCGTCCGGGCGGGCTCGGCCTCGGTCGGGCAGTTGACCAGGCGAGCCGGCACACCGGCAACGGTACAGCCCGGCGGCACGGCTTTCAGCACCACCGACCCCGACGCGACCTTGGCGAAGTCGCCGACGACGATGTTCCCGAGCACCTTGGCACCCGCTCCCAGCAGCACACCCCGGCCGATCTTGGGGTGACGATCACCGCGCTCGGCCCCTGTGCCACCAAGCGTCACGCCGTGCAGCATGGATACCTCGTCACCCACCACAGCTGTCTCGCCGATCACGATACCCGTGCCGTGATCGACGAAAATTCCGGCTCCCATCCGGGCCGCCGGGTGGATGTCGACCTGGAAGAGCTCGGAGATGCGGCTCTGGAAGTGAAACGCCAGCGTCTCGCGCCCCTGCCCCCATAGCCAGTGCGCAACGCGCCAGGCCTGCAGGGCCTGAAAGCCCTTGAAGTACAGAAACGGCTGCAGAAGCGTCTTGATCGCGGGATCACGCTCCGCGACGGCCTTGAGGTCAGCCTCGGCGGCGGCGACGATTGACGGATCGGTGGCAAAGGCGTTGGCGCAGACTTCGCGCACGCTCATCGCCGCCAGTTCATTGTCGCCGAGTTTGCGCGAGAGCTGGAAGCTGAGAGCGCTCGCAAGATCCCCGTGGGACAGGATCGTCGCATTCATGAGGGACCCGAGATGCGGCTCGCTTCGCGCAGCGTCCTCGGCAGAGGCGCGCAGCCGGGACCAGATATCCGACCGTGAAACAACGACTTCGAGATGGGCCATGACGCCTCCTGCAACCTGCATCATACCCGGGTCAGCATGGCATGCACCAGCCAGCCCGGCAGCAGGCTTTCCCGGGCCATATGGTAGGCCCGAAGCGTTGTCGCCACCGTGAAGGCATCACGGACCGCACCCCTGTCGATCTCACTCAACAGCGTCATGAAGGGCACGCGTGCGGTGACGATGACTTCGGTCGGGTCTGGATCGACAGGGACCGGTGACAGGTCCCAGGCCAGCCAGCTGATGGCCCGCTCGTCCGTCACCGAGTTCGACATCTCCATGCGCAGGACTTCCCGCCAGGTGCCGGCAGCAAGACCGGCCTCTTCGGCCAGCTCGCGTTTGGCCCCCTCAAGCGGATCTTCGCCAAAAGGTGCCCCGCCTTCCGGCATTTCCCAGGAGTAGTTCATCAACGCAAAACGCGCCTGCCCGACGAGGGTGACCGTTCCGTCGGAGTGCAATGGCAGGACCCCTACGGCGAGATGCTTGGGCCGCAGCACACTATAGGTGGCGGCTAGGCCGGTCGGTGCGGTGACCGTGTGTTCGGTGACGGCAAGCCAGGGGTTGTCATAAACCACCCGCCGATCATGATCCGCCCAGCGTGGCGTGGGCGGGTAGCCTCTGGCCCAGGCCGGCTCGGGTGCAGTATCGTCATCGGTTTCGCTCACGGCACCGATATGCCACCACCCTTCGGCGAGGGCCAGCGCCGCAGGGATCGGTCAGGCTGCGTTAGCGGCCAGATAGCGATTACGGGGATCGACCGCCTGGTCCAGCCTTTCCATGAGATAGGCCAGGTCCTCGCGCGGCGCGTTCGGCCGTTGGGTGAGGAAACGTTCCAGCATGGTCTGCCGGAACATCTCCCCGGAGGTGTCTGCTCCCTCCGCCTGCAACTGCCGCCAGGTATCGACGCCCGCCCGGTATGCCTGGAAGAGCCTGGGCGGCAAGCCTGCCCGGTCGTAGATTGCCTTGAGACCGAGCGGACCGGCATCGTGGACCATCAACCAGGCTCGCTGGTGCGGCGTCCCTGCCAGTTCCGCCAGCGCGTGTTCGAACAAGCTCATCTGCCCCCGTGCAAGGGCGCGCAGCAGCAGGGAGGCGCTGAGCGCCTTCCGGGCATTCAACTGGGCTACGAAAACAGCCAGGTCCGGCGTTACGGTCGCCTGATCGATCAGATCGACAGTCGCCCGTTCCCGCGCATAGCCAGCCAGCATGATCGCGGTTTCAGGTGTCACGGCGTGACGACTGATAAGGTGCTCGCGGACCGTCTCGCTGGCCAGATTGACCAGCCGTTCCGTTACATGGATCGGAAGCACCTGCCGGTAAGCCATGGCAGCAACAACCTCCGGAGCGTCGCCGAACCGGTCGACCATGAGCCCCAGCGAGTCCTGGGAAATGTCAGCGTTGTCGTTTGACGCAAGTGTCCGCACGGCTTCCTGGCACCCGTCGATTGTCAGGGCCTCTGCCACATCCCGTGAGACGCGGGATCGGGCGGCGATCGCGATCTGCCGGGCCGCAGACCCGGCCTGCACGATCTCGATCAGATCCTCGTCGCTGAAGGCCGGAGAAAAGCCGATGATGGGCAGGGCAACGGTATCGACATCTGCTGCCAGCTTTCGTGCCAGATCGCGCGGGATCAGGTCGGAGCATTTGAGGGTCACGGCCATAGCCCGGCGAACGAGCTCGGCCGCATCGCCCGCCAGGACCCTGAGGATCTTGTGTGCAGCCTCGCGGTCCTCGTCGGAAAGATCGACCTTGTCCATGCTGCGGCACAGCTTGTGGGCGGCCGCAGCCCGTTCATCCTCGTCGTCCGCCTTGATCAGGCGACGGATGTCGAGTTCTGTCAGACGGGCGCGATAGGCGGTCATGGTTTGGGCTCGTCGGATTCGGCGGGATATCTTGCCCGACATTGGGCCGGTTTGCTTAACACCCGGTTTACCATCACGCCGCGGACGGCGGATCCGGGGCGAAAGCCCCTCCGAAACCACCGCCCTTGCCGTCGCCGTCCTGACCAAGCAGCAGGGTCAGAAGGCTCTGATTCTGTTTCAGCCGGTCCAGCCGGGCGGCCATCATGATGTCGCGCTCGGCATCGGTCGGGGGGGCCTTTGGTTGACCGCCAGAACCCATGGCCGGTGCACCCTCCCCGGCATGACGCTGGAGATTGGCATGGACCTCGGCAACCGTCGCCGCGCGCCCTTCACGATAGAAGATCGAACGGTTCGCCGAGGCGGCTTCCGGGAACATGGCGACAGCGCTTGCGCCCGGCCGGGATGCCATGGCCTCCATCAGCTTGCCCGCCCCCGCGGGACCCAGGAAATGTGCAGCATAAAGATCGCCCGCCCCAGGTTCACGACCCGTCCTGCCGCGAAGATAGGCTGCGTTCGATGCCGTGAGCTCCGCAGCCATCGTAGACGCCGCCTGCGGATCGAATCGCAGGTCCAGCACCACATTCCGCGCCGAGCCTTCGACTCGCCAGCGGCCGTCGTTGCCGCGGTGAATCAGGTCCGCGTACTGTCCATAGCCATGCTTGGCTCCGGACTGTTTGACGGTCGCCAGCCAGGTCTGTTCGATGAACTGGAACAGGCCCGCAGCGCTGGATGTCCGCGCTCGCGCGGCCGGATTGAACGCGCTTTCGCGACGGGCCGTCTTGACCAGAAAATCATAGTCCACGCCGGTGGCGCTGGACGCACGCCTGATGGCTGCTTCCACGCCGTTTCCTGAGGGAATCGCACCGACGGTCATGGCCATGAGGGTCGGAGATCGTGGTTAAGAGAACCTTAATATGAACAATTCCTCAACGCCGCGTCTGGGGAGGAATCGCAGTTATCCCCGCCTCTATTCCGCCGCAACCTGGGCGCGTCATTTCCTTTCGGGGGTGCTGGGGAGCGGCCTTGGAGAGACGGCCATGATGATCCAGACCGCCGGCGGCCCCGGTGCAGTTCATCCCATCAACTTCGGGGAGCGAAGAAAGCCGGTCCCTCGACGATTCTGGATCGCATTCGGGTCTTCTGTCCTGGTCCATGCCGGACTCGGCATTGCCCTGTATAGCCAGAGCCTTGTGTCGGAAGAGCCCGCCGCGCGACCGGCGGAGCCTCAGGGCTTCGAGATCGAGATC
>QBLX01000018.1:22097-40600 GCA_003241825.1 Alphaproteobacteria bacterium | reverse complement strand
CCGCTATGCGGTCCCCCTCCCCAGTCTCCGATGGGAAGGACAACGCCTTTCCTCCCCACACCGTGTGGAGGGGGACCGCATAGCGGTGGAGGGGCATATCCTCCCCACATCGTGGGGAGGGGGACCGCGTAGCGGTGGAGGGGCCCGGTCCCCACAGGCAACGAAAAAGGGCGGCCCGATTGCCCGGGCCGCCCTTCAAATCAATGGATGGAACGTCGAGGCCTAGGCTTCGTCGTCGCCCTCGGCCGAATAGACCGGACCCGAGTCGAGGCCCTTGGCACCGGCATCGCGATCGACGAACTCGATCACGGCCATCGGGGCGTTGTCGCCGTGGCGATAGCCGGCCTTCATGATCCGGATGTAGCCGCCGTTCCGCTCGGCGTAACGCGGGCCGATCGTGTCGAACAGCTTGCCGACCTGGGTCACGTCACGGACGTGGCTGATGGCCTGACGACGGGCATGGAGGTCGCCCTTCTTGCCGAGCGTGACAAGCTTCTCGACGAAGGGGCGAAGCTCCTTGGCCTTGGGAAGGGTGGTCGTGATCTGCTCGTGCTTGATCAGGGACGCAGCCATGTTGGCGAACATGGCGGTCCGGTGGGCGCTGGTGCGTCCGAGCTTGCGGTGGGCGGCGCCGTGGCGCATCGGGGTCTCTCCTACTCGCCCTGGTTTCCGGCACTACCGGACCTTGGGCCTGTCATTCTAACCGCTCCGTGACCGTACTGGCTCAGGGCGGAGGGTTGAAACTAGATCTGGTCGTCGAACTTCTTGGCCAGATCTTCGATGTTTTCGGGGGGCCAGTTCGGCACGTCCATGCCGAGCGACAGACCCATTCCGGTCAGGACTTCCTTGATCTCGTTCAGCGACTTGCGGCCGAAGTTCGGGGTGCGAAGCATCTCGCCCTCGGTCTTCTGGATCAGATCGCCGATATAGACGATGTTGTCGTTCTTCAGGCAGTTGGCCGAACGCACCGACAGTTCCAGCTCGTCCACCTTCTTCAGCAGGGCCGGGTTGAACGGCAGGTCGGGCTTGCCCTCTGCGGCTTCCACGGCCTTCTTCGGCTCGTCGAAGGTGATGAAGATCTGCAGCTGGTCCTGCAGGATGCGCGAGGCATAGGCCACGGCGTCCACAGGCGAGACAGCGCCGTTGGTTTCGACTTCAAGCACCAGTTTGTCGTAGTTCAGCGACTGGCCCTGACGGGTCGGCTCGACCCGGTAGGCAACCCGCTTGACCGGCGAATACAGGGCGTCGACCGCAATCAGGCCGATCGGGGCGTCTTCCGGACGGTTGAACTCGCTGGCCACATAGCCCTTGCCGTTCTGGACGGTCAGTTCCATGCGGACCGAAGCCCCGTCGTCCAGCGTGCAGATGACGTGGTCGGGGTTCAGAACCTCGATGTCAGCGGGCACGTCGATCTGGCCGGCGGTGACCGGACCGGGGCCGGTGGCGCGCAGCATCATGCGCTTGGGACCCTCGGCATGCATCCGAAGGGCCAGCTGCTTGATGTTCAGGACGATGTCGACCACGTCTTCCCGCACGCCTTCCAGCGAAGAGAACTCGTGCACGACGCCATCGATCTGGATGGCGGTGACGGCTGCGCCCTGCAGCGACGACAGGAGAACGCGACGCAGCGCATTGCCCAGGGTCACGCCAAAGCCACGCTCGAGAGGCTCGGCTACCAGCCGCGCCTTGCGCAGCGGGTCCGTGCCCTGCTCGATCTGCGGCTTCTCGGGACGGATCAGCTCTTGCCAGTTACGTTCGATCATGTGTGTCCCTCGACTACGGAGTTCGCCGACATTGAAAACCCTTGCGGGGAGCCCTCGTCAGGGCGTCTGGGTCGGCGTTTAAAAAGGGTCGGCGGCGGAAAGCTTAGACGCGGCGGCGCTTGGGAGGACGGCAGCCGTTGTGCGGCATCGGCGTCACGTCGCGGATCGTCGTGATCGTCAGACCAACCGACTGCAGCGCACGAAGAGCCGACTCACGGCCGGAACCCGGGCCCGAAACGTTGACTTCCAGCGTCTTCACGCCGTGTTCCTGCGCCTTCTTGCCTGCATCCTCGGCGGCCATCTGGGCAGCGTAAGGAGTCGACTTGCGCGAACCCTTGAAGCCCATGTGTCCGGACGAGGACCAGGAGATCGCGTTGCCCTGGGCATCCGTGATCGTGATCATCGTGTTATTGAAAGACGAATTCACGTGGGCGACGCCCGAGGTGATGTTCTTGCGCTCGCGCTTCTTTACGCGACCCGGTTCCTTGGCCATGACTATGTCTTACTTCTTCTTGCCGGCGATCGGCTTGGCGGGGCCCTTGCGGGTTCGGGCGTTCGTATGAGTGCGCTGACCGCGGACGGGCAGGCCCTTGCGGTGACGCAGGCCGCGATAGCAGGCCAGGTCCATCAGACGCTTGATATTCATCGAGGTTTCGCGACGCAGGTCACCTTCGACAGTGTGGTCCTTGTCGATCGTCTCCCGGATCTGCAGGACTTCGGCGTCCGTCAGCTGGTTGACGCGGCGCGCGGACTCGATGCCCACCTTGCCCACGATTTCCTTGGCGGCGGCCGGGCCGATGCCGTGGATATACTGAAGCGCGATTTCAACGCGCTTGTTGGTCGGGATATTGACGCCAGCGATACGGGCCACGAAACTCTCCAGATGCGCGTTTGCAGACGCAGAAATCGCTCCGGTCAACAGACCAGGAGCGTGACGCGCCCTTCGCGGAAGCGGGCTTTATACATCGGATTCGGAACGCGTCAACCGTTACCGTCCTATTCACAGTGCCAGCAGGACTCGGCACCGATCGGGCTTCCGGGCGGTGTCGGGGTCTCGAAACGATCCGCGGCCAGCAACTGATCAAGCCGCTCCCGATCCGTCAACACCGCCCCCAGCCAGCGATCATGCGCCCGCTGAACCGGATCGGGCGCGTTCGAGGCCTTCAAACGGGTTGAAAGGGCCAGCAGTCGTCCGTCGATCACCGCGGCCGATGTCCCCGCCAGTCCACCGCCTCGCAGCAACCCGGCAAGCGTCAACGCTGTTCGGGCCTGCACCCGCCGCGCGGGCTCGGCCAGACGCCCGGAAACTGGCGCAAATACCGCTGACGTTACCGTATCCACCGTCTCGCCCAGTCCAAGGGCGGTCGGATCCCGTCGCCCGGCATCGACCAGCCGGTTCACGCGCTGCGCCGCAAACAGAGCCGCAAGGGTTATGTCAGCCGACGCCTCGACTGCACTCCCGGGATCGAAGACCTGCCCTTGCCGGCTGGCGAAGACCTCGATGTCGTGTTGCGGATCGCCGTCGCCGGATTGCTGGGCGGCCAGCAACCCCAGCAGCGGCTCGGAAAGGTCCAGGGCGTCTGGCCGCAAGGTTGCCACCAGGCCTGCCAGAGCTGCCCGCTGCGTTGTTGCCGGAACCGGTGTCGCCACCTCTTGCCCGTCTCCCTTGACGGGATAGCCATAATCCAGCCCCCCGACGAGCTTGGCCACCGCGTCCACCTGGTAGCGGTGATACAGATAGATCGGCACCAGCCGTCGGCGCAGATCGTTGACCGCTGATCCGTCGGGCAGGGCCGCCAGGCCAAACCGGTCCAGGGCAATCCGGCGGACCTGCATCAGATGGTCCAGTTCGGCGACGGGGTCCGCGCCATTGTCCCAAAGACTTCCCCAGGCCTGGGCATCGCCCCCGACACGCGCGTCGCCGTCGGACACGAAACGCAAACGTTCGGCCCCTGCCTCGGCCTTCGCATCCAGCGTGGACTGATCGGCATCGGCGTAAAGCCAGTCGACCGCGAAATCGTCCCACGCGCCCATCCCCACGGCATAGGCGTCCTGAAAGTCCAGTTCGTCACCCCGGATGGCCACCTGTGGCACCGGATAGTCCATCACCGAGGCTCGATCCTGGGTGCTGGCAGCGAAATTGTGCAGCAGGCCGATGGCGTGGCCGACCTCATGGGCCGAGAGCTGGCGGATGCGTGCCAGCGCCACCTGCTGCGGATCGTTGGGACCGCCGGTGCCGGTCTGGTCTGCCCCGACCAGACCCTCGAAGATCAGCATGTCCTGGCGGATACGCAGGCTCCCCAGCAGAACAGACCCCTTGACGATCTCGCCCGTCCTCGGGTCGACCACGCTCTGTCCATAGGACCAGCTGCGCGTGGCCCGGTTCACCCAGTTGATGACATTGTAGCGGGCATCCAGCGGATCGAAGCCCTCGGGGAGAACCTCGACACGATAGGCATCGATGTAGCCCGCCTTTTCAAACGCCTGCGCCCACCACAGGGCGCCTTCGACCAGTGCGCTCCGGATCGGCTCGGGTGCCGCGCGGTCGACATAGAAGATGATCGGCTCCACGACCGTCGAGCGCGCAGCTGTGGGATCCGTCTTCACGAGCCGGAAGCGGTTGGCGAGGCGCGTGACCATCGGCTCGTCGAGCGGAGCCGAAAAATCAGTGACCACGGTACTGATGGCCCCCGTCCGGGGATCGAAACGGCGGGGCTGATAGCCAGCATCCGGCAGTTTGATGAAGCTGTGGCGCACATTGAAGCTGACCAGCCGCGAGTCCGGTGCGATCTGGTTCAACACCGGTCCGGCACCCTCGACCGCAAAGGTCAGGCGCGCCTCCAGTTCCAGATTTTCCGGAAAGCCGCGCGCGGCTGAGGGATCGACCAGCGTAAGATCGGCGACGGGCCGCAGGGTCCCCTGCCCTGCCCGGCGCAGCGTCTCGACAATGCCGTGGGCGTCCCGGGTGAGGAAACCGGCGATGTCGACCAGCACAGATCCGTCCGGAGCCGTTCCCACGACATCCCCGGCCCAGACGGTGGAGCCGACAAAGGCATCGCGGGCCGCTGCCTGTTCCTCGATGGATCCAGCCGGAGCCCGGTATTTCGGGTTCTCAAACTCTGCGACCACCCTTTTGCCAATCCTGCGGAAGGCCAGGATATTGGTGGAGCCGATCTGGGCCCGATCCAGCCCGGTCACGGCAGAGCCTACGCCCGTCCGCAAAGCCGTGTGGTGGATCACGCGGGTCATTACACCGTCGGCCGCCGGCGGCGGCAACTGGATCAGCACTCGCCCGCCCGCCTGATCGACGAACGTCGGCAACAGGCCATCCTGCCGGACCATGGGCGCGATTGTGTCGGCATAGGATGCGGGCGAGGTCGTCTGGGCCCCCGCCGTCCCGGCACCGAGCGCCAATACGAGGGCGATCGCCGTCGCTGTTCTGCCGATGTTAAAAGCCATGCCCCGCCCCTGATGCTGAGCAGAGATAAGGGCGCGATTGGCCGGGAGGTGTCAAACGTCTTTCAGCGCGCCGGCTACTGCCGCCCGAACTGGACGTTGATCGTGACCCGCTGGCCCTCGAGTGGACGGCCGGACGCCGTCATTGGCGGGCGGTAGCGGAAGAATGTCGCGGCCCTGAGCCCGGCCTCGCCGAACCGGTAGCCCTGGGGTGTCTCGCTGACGATACGGCAGTCACCCAGCTTCTGATCAGCGAGGATCACGCAGTTCACTGCGGCACGGCCCGCCTGACGGGCCTGAAGCGCCTCTGGCGGCACGACGCTCAGGATTTCCTGTGGCGAGGCTCCGCGGATGATCAGGGGCGGCGTGCCACCGCGTCCCGGGCCATCACCGTCGCCAATCCCTGTCCCGGTGCCGTCGCCGACACCGCCCTGTCCCTGTCCGGGCGTTGGCGAGGCAATCGCCGCCAACCCGATCACCAGCGGCTGTTCAGGTGCAGGCACAGGCGGGGCAACCACTTCGGATCGCTCAACGGGCCGAAGGGCCGGTCGCACGATGGAGGGCGAAGCCGGGGCTCCACCGCCTGGCTCTTGCGTCACGGGCTTGATTGTCGGCTCTGGTGGCGGAGGTGGCCGGGGCGGCGTGAACAGCTCGACCGTGATCGAGGCCTGATCAACAGACAGGTCTGGTGGAACGCTGGTCAGACCGATTGCTGCGAACAGAACGGCATGCATCGCCGCGACACCGGCAAACGCAGCGGCGCGAACGGTCCAGCGACGATCCGGCGATGTTGAACCCCTGTCCATGGCCCGCCTATAGGCCACGAAAACTGAACGCGTTGCACGTCCGTCAGTCAGCCTGCGTTCAGGTGGCGGCCTTGAGCGCACCGTCAATCGCAGCGGCGACCGTCGAGATCGATCCCATTCCGTCGACTTCCGTCAGAAGGCCGCGGTCGGCGTAGTAGGGCAGCAATGGCGCCGTATTGCGATTATAGGCATCCAGCCGGATCTTGAAGCTGTCAGGGTTGTCGTCGGGACGCCCCTGATCGGCAAAGCGACCGGCCACGCGTTCCAGCAAGGCCTCGTCATCGACCTTCAGCCGCACGACAGCATCGATCTGTTTGCCAAGGGTCGCCAGCATGGCATCCAGCGACTCGGCCTGGGCGAGGGTCCTCGGGAAGCCGTCGAAGATCGCTCCGCCCGCGTCCTCGGCTTCCTTGAGGCGCGCTTCGATCAGAGCGATCACAATGGCATCGCTGACAAGCTCGCCACGCGACATGATCGCCTGGCATTCCTTGCCAAGCTCGGACCCGGACGTGATGGCCTCGCGCAGCATGTCACCGGTTGACAGCTGGACCATCCCCCGCTCCTCGACCAGCCGTTTGGCCTGGGTGCCCTTACCCGCAGCGGGCGGCCCGAACAGGATCAGATTCAAAGGCTCGCCCTCCCAGACGGTGTGTTTATCAGGCTCAAGTAGCGCGAAGCGCGATGGCCCAACAAGTCAACGACGCGCCGGTGTCGGCGAGCCCCTGCCCGGTGTTCCACGCCCGCCACGTCCCCGCAGCTTGGCCTTCTTGATCAGTCCCTCATACTGGTGCGCCAGAAGTTGGGACTGGATCTGGGCCACAGTGTCCATCGTGACCGACACAACAATCAAGATAGACGTTCCTCCGAAGTAGCCGACGCTCGGCATCTGGGCGATCAGGAACTCGGGCAGCAGACAGACAGCGGTGATGTAGGCAGCACCGATGACAGTCAGGCGGGTCAGGACGTAGTCAAGATATTCCGCAGTCCGCTTGCCCGGACGGATGCCGGGCAGGAAGCCACCGTATTTCCGCAGGTTCTCGGCCGTGTCCTCGGGGTTGAAGGTGATCGAGGTGTAGAAGAAGCAGAAGAAGACGATCAGCAGGCCGTACAGGACAAGGAACAGCGGCTGGCCATGGCTAAGCTGAGCCGTGACCGATGGCAGCCAGGACATCCAGACCGGCAGGTCGGCGTTGGCCGTCATCTGGGCCACGGTCGTGGGCAGAAGCAGCAGCGAAGAGGCAAAGATTGGCGGGATCACGCCTGCCGTGTTGACCTTCAGCGGCAGGAACGAACGCTCGCCCCCGGCCATCCGGTTGCCTTCCTGGCGCTTGGGATACTGGATCAGCAGACGCCGCTGTGCCCGCTCCATGAAGACGATGAACACGACGACGGCGACCACCATGACGGCCACGAACAACAGGGCAAAGGCAGAGATCTGCCCCTCCTGCGCGAGGCCGAACATGCGTGCGATGGTGCCTGGCAGAACTGCGACGATACCGGCGAAGATGATCAGCGAGATACCGTTACCGACACCGCGTGCCGTGACCTGCTCACCCAGCCACATCAGGAACATGGTGCCACCGGTCAGGCTGACCACAGTGGATACGATGAAGAAGATGCCCGGTGCATCGACCAGCCCGGTCTGGGCATTCAGCCCAAGGGCGATACCGAAGGACTGGGCCAGAGCCAGGAACACCGTCAGGTAGCGGGTATACTGGTTGAGCTGCTTGCGGCCGCTTTCGCCGCCTTCCTTCTTCAGCTTTTCCCAGGGCGGATAAACCGCGCCCATCAGCTGGACGATGATCGATGCAGAAATGTACGGCGTCACGTTCAGGGCGAACACAGCCATCCGTTCGACGGCACCACCCGAGAACATGTTGAACATGTCGAGGATGCCCCGCTGGCCATCCGGGTTCTGGAAGAACGCCAGGAATGCTTCGGAGTTGATCCCCGGGATCGGCACATAGGTCCCGATCCGGTAGACGAGCAAAGCGCCCAGGGTGAAGAGCAGCCGCTTGTGGAGTTCAGTCGCTTTCGCGAACGAACCCATGTTCATGTTGGCGGCAAGTTGTTCGGCGGCCGAAGCCATATGTCGTTACCCCGACTGATCAGAACGCGGCGCATCGGATATCGAATCCGGGCCCCGAGTGCAGATAGGCGAAGGGCGGTCCCATAGCGAGACCGCCCTTCAAGCTTTTCTTCGTTAGGCTTTCGCGGCCGTACGCGTTGTACGGGCCGAGATCTTGTTGGCATCGCCACGAGGAGCCTTGGGCGGCGGAGCCTTGCCCTTGGCTGCATTGCGCTTTTCGACGGCCGCAGCAGCCTTGGCTTCAGCAGCGATACGCTGTTGCACAACTGATCCACCGGCAGCTTCGATGGCCTTGATGGCACCGGCCGAGGCCGACCACACGACCAGATCCAGCTTGGCCTTGATCTCACCGGTGCCCAGGATGCGGACACCGTCCTTGACGCGACGGATCACGCCGGCGGCAACAAGGGCGTCGCCCTTGATCTCGCCCTTGATGTCCAGCTTGCCCGCGTCGATGGCGTCCTGCAGGCGCCAGAGGTTCACTTCGGCCAGCTTCAGGGCATTGGCATTGTTGAAGCCGCGCTTTGGCATCCGCATGTACAGCGGCATCTGGCCACCCTCGAACCCGCCAATGGCGACGCCCGAACGCGACTTCTGACCCTTGACGCCGCGACCTGCAGTCTTGCCCTTGCCGGAGCCGGGGCCACGGCCCACGCGCATGCGCTTTTTGTGAGCACCTGCGTTGTCGCGAATCTCATTCAGTTTCATGTGCCTGATCCTTTCGGGTGCTAGCGCCCGCTGCGAACAGCGAACTCGGCGTTAAAAACGAAGGGCCGCTTCCGGGCGGCCCCTGTCAGTCATGCAATACGCGAACCGCCCTGATCCGATCTGGACCAGGGCGACTGCGGTCTACTTTTCGACGATCTCGGTAAGGTGGGCGACCTTTGCGATCATGCCACGAACCGAGGGCGTGTCTTCCAGCGTGGACTCGCGGCCCATGCGGTTCAGACCCAGGCCCACGAGAGTGGCGCGCTGGTCATTCTTGCGGCGGATCGGCGAACCGGTCTGCTTTACGGTAACGGTGGCCATGTTCAGGACTCCACGGCTTCGGGCGACGAGGCACCATCGTTGCGGCGGCCCATCAGGTCAGCGACCTTCTTGCCACGCTTCGAAGCGACCTGACGCGGCGACGACTGGACCTTGAGGGCCTCGAACGTCGCACGGATCATGTTGTAGGGGTTCGACGAACCGCTCGACTTGGCGACGACGTCCTGGACGCCGAGGGTTTCGAGCACGGCCCGCATCGGACCACCCGCGATGACGCCCGTCCCGGGAGGGGCAGCGCGCATCATGATCTTGCCAGCGCCCCAACGGCCGTTGCCGTCGTGGTGCAGGGTGCGGTTCTCGCGAAGCGGAACGCGGATCATGGTCTTCTTGGCTTCTTCGGTCGCCTTGCGGATAGCTTCCGGCACTTCACGTGCCTTGCCGTGACCGAAACCGACGCGACCCTTGCCGTCACCGACGACCATCAGGGCTGCGAAGGAGAAGCGACGGCCGCCTTTGACGGTGGCCGCGACGCGGTTGATGTGGACCAGTTTCTCGACGATGTCCGATTCCGGACCTTCGGGAGCGTTGCGGTTGTCACGACGATTGCGGTCGTTGCCGCCGCCGCCACGTTGGGGTGCTTGCGCCATGCGTCGCGTTCCTTAGAAGTTCAGGCCGGCTTCACGCGCGGCTTCCGCCAGCGCCTTCACCCGACCGTGATAGATGTAGCCACCGCGGTCGAACACGACGTCAGTGACGCCTTTTTCGATGGCGCGTTCAGCGACCAGCTTGCCGATGGCAGCCGCCGCTTCGACGTTCGATCCCTTGGAGTCCTTGGCGGTTTCCAGCGATGACGCCGAGACGACGGTGACGCCCTTGAGGTCGTCGATGATCTGGGCCGAGATGTTCTTGTCCGAGCGGTGAACCGACAGACGAAGACGGCCATTGCCGACGGCCTTGAGCCGGATGCGGTTGCGCTCGGTGCGGCGCTTGGCGAGTTGTCGAAGGGAAAGAGCCATGACTACTTCTTCTTGCCTTCCTTGCGACGGACCTTCTCACCCGAATACCGGACGCCCTTGCCCTTGTAGGGCTCCGGCGGACGCAGCTTGCGGATGGTGGCGGCCAGTTCGCCGACGACCTGCTTGTCGGCGCCGGAAATGTTGATCTCGGTCTGCTTGGGCACGCCGAAGGTAATTCCTTCGGGGGCCTTGATGTTGACTTCGTGCGAGAAGCCTAGCTGCAGCGTGAGGTCGTTGTCCTTCAGGGCGGCGCGGTAACCCACGCCAACCAGTTCCAGCTTGCGCGTGAAACCTTCAGTGACGCCGACAACCATATTGTCCAGCAGTGTCCGCGAAAGGCCCCACATCGCGCGAGCGCGCTGGGTGTCTTCACGGGCTGCCAGCGTCAGTTCGCCGTCTTCCTGTTTGACTTCAATCTCTTCGGCAACGGTCCAGGAGCGTTCGCCCTTGGGACCCTTGACCGATACGGTCTGGCCGTCGAGCGTGACAGTCACGCCTTTCGGGACAGCGATGGGGCGTTTTCCAATACGGGACATCTTAATAGACCCTGCAGAGAACTTCGCCGCCGACGTTGGCGTCGCGAGCGGCAGCGTCAGACATGACGCCTTTCGAAGTCGAAAGAATCGAGATGCCGAGGCCGTTCTTGATGGGCTTCAGGTCGCTGATCGCCGAATAGACGCGGCGGCCCGGCTTGGACACGCGAGCGATCTCGGCGATGACCGGCTGGCCATCAAAATACTTCAGCTCGATTTCGAACTGCGGGAATTCACCCGGGTTCTGAACCAGCGAATAGCCGCGGATGTAGCCTTCGTCCTGGAGCACGTCGAGAACGCGCTGACGCAGACGCGAGGCGGGCGTGAGCACCTTGGACCGCTTGCGCATGTGCGCGTTGCGGATCCGGGTGATCATGTCACTGAGGGGATCGTTGATCATCATTGTGTGTCGCTCCCCTTACCAGCTGGACTTGGTCAGACCCGGGATCTGACCCAGGTTGCCGAGTTCACGCAGGGCGATACGGCTCATCTTGAGCTTGCGATAGAAGGCCCGCGGACGGCCCGTCACTTCGCAGCGGTTGCGGATACGGACGGCTGCCGAGTTACGCGGCAGCTCGGCCAGCTTCAGACGAGCCTCGAAACGCTCTTCCAGAGGCAGGCTCTCGTCGTTGGCGGTCGCCTTGAGGGCGGCCCGCTTTGCGGCATACTTCGCAACCAGGGCCTTGACGGCTTCGTTGCGGTTTACGGCGCTTTTCTTTGCCATTTTTCTTTTCCCTTCCCGCTCAGTTCTTCACGAACGGGAACTTGAACTCGGTCAGAAGCGCACGGGCTTCATCGTCAGTCCTGGCCGTGGTGCAGACGATGATGTCCATGCCCCACATCTGGTCGATCTGGTCGTAGTTGATTTCCGGGAACACGATGTGCTCCTTCAGGCCCATGGCATAGTTGCCACGGCCGTCGAAGGACGTCGGCTTCAGGCCACGGAAGTCCTTCACGCGCGGAAGGGCGATCGTGATCAGACGGTCCAGAAACTCGTACATCTGGTCGCCGCGCAAGGTGACCTTGCCGCCGATGACCATGCCTTCGCGCAGCTTGAATCCGGCGATGGAGTTGCGAGCCTTGGTCGGAACCGGCTTCTGACCGGCGATCGCTGCCAGGTCCTTGAGGGCCGCATTGGCTTTCTTGGAGTCGGCAACTGCCTCGCCGATACCCATGTTCAGCACGATCTTCTCGAGCTTGGGCATCTGCATCGGGTTGGTGTAACCGAATTTCTCGGTCATCACGCCCTTGATGCGGTCGTGATATTCGCTCTTCAGGCGCGGGGTGTATTTCTCGGTCGCGGCCATCAGATGACGTCTCCCGTGGTCTTGGCAAAGCGAACCTTCTTGTCGCCTTCCATGCGGAAACCAACGCGGCTCGCCTTGCCGTTGACGTCAGCGATCGCGACGTTCGACAGGTGAAGCGTGGCTTCCTTGTTCTTGATGCCGCCCTGGGGGTCAGCTTGCGAGGGACGGGTGTGACGCTGGACCATGTTCACGCCCTGAACCAGGACGCGGTTTTCGGTCGGCAGCACCTTGGTGACCTGACCGGTGCGGCCCTTGTCTTTCCCGGCCAGGACGACGACGCGGTCGCCCTTCTTGATCTTGGCGGCCATGACTACAGAACCTCCGGAGCCAGCGAGATGATCTTCATGTGGTTCTTGGCGCGCAGTTCACGGGGAACCGGGCCAAAGATCCGCGTGCCGACAGGCTCGTTCTGCTTGTTGACGATAACGGCCGCCGACTTGTCGAAGCGGATGACCGAACCGTCCTTGCGCTGGATGTCCTTGGCGGTGCGCACGACGATGGCGCGAACCACTTCACCCTTTTTGACGCGACCACGAGGAATGGCTTCCTTGACGGATGCCACGATCGTATCGCCCACCGAGGCGTAGCGACGGCCTGCGCCGCCCAACACCTTGATGCACATGACCCGGCGAGCACCCGAATTATCGGCTACCTCCAGGTTAGTTTGCATCTGGATCATAGTGTCAGATCTTTCTGATTACGATGCCGAAGCCGGGGTGTCCTTGGAGAGGACTTCCCAGCGCTTCAGCTTGGACTTGGGAGCACATTCGACGATGCGGGCGATGTCGCCTTCCTTGAAGGCGTTCGCTTCGTCGTGAGCGTGATACTTTTTGGACAGGCGCACGATCTTCTTCATGACCGGGTGCAGCAGCGTGCGTTGGACGACGACGACGACGGTCTTGTCGCCCTTGTCGGACACGACCACGCCTTCAAGAATACGTTTGGGCATAGCGGTTCCTTACGAGGCCGAACGCTTCTCGCGCATAAGCGTCGAGATGCGAGCGATGTCTTTGCGCACTTCACCAACCCGGTGAGTCTTTTCCATCTGACCGGTAGCGGCCTGGAAGCGCAGGTTGAACTGTTCCTTTTTCAGGGACAGCAGCTGGTCGCCCAGCTGATCAGGGGTTTGAGCCCGGAGGTCGGCGATCTTGGTCATGCAGCAACGTGCTCCACATGCGAGACGCCGGCATCGAGGCGGGTGACCACCTTGGTACGGACCGGCAGCTTGGCGGCACCCAGACGCAGCGCTTCGCGCGCAACGTCATCGGCAACACCGTCGATTTCGAACAGGATACGACCGGGGTGGCAACGTGCCGCCCAGTGATCCACCGCGCCCTTGCCCTTGCCCATACGGACTTCGGCAGGCTTGCCCGAGACGGGAACGTCCGGGAAGATGCGGATCCAGACGCGGCCCTGACGCTTCATCTGACGCGTGATCGCGCGGCGAGCCGCCTCGATCTGACGTGCAGTGATGCGCTCCGGCTCCAGCGTCTTCAGGCCATAAGACCCGAAGTTGAGCGAGAAGCCACCCTTGGCAGCGCCGTGGATACGACCCTTGAAGGCCTTACGGTACTTGGTTTTCTTTGGTTGCAGCATGACTTAGCCCTCACGCCCGCGACGCTGACCGCGGTCGTTACGACCGCCGCGATCACCACCACGGCCTTCGTTCGACGACGGACCCGCCGCTTCCAGAGCCCAGCGCTTGTCCTGCGCCATCGGATCATGTTCCAGGACTTCGCCCTTGAAGACCCAGACCTTCACACCGATGATGCCGTAGGTCGTCTTGGCCTGGATGAAGCCATAGTCGATGTCGGCGCGCAGGGTGTGAAGCGGCACGCGACCTTCGCGGTACCATTCCATACGAGCGATTTCCGCACCGCCGAGACGGCCCGAGACGTTGATCCGGACGCCCTTGGCACCCAGACGCATCGCTGCCTGCATTGAACGCTTCATGGCGCGACGGAAAGCGATCCGGCGCTCCAGTTGCTGGGCGATGTTCTCGGCGATCAGCTGGGCATCGACTTCCGGCTTGCGGACTTCGACGATGTTCAGGTGAACTTCGCCTTCCGTGCGAGCCGAGATGTCCTTGCGGAGCTTCTCGATGTCAGCGCCCTTCTTGCCGATCACGACGCCTGGACGGGCGGCATAGATCGTCACGCGGCACTTCTTGTGCGGACGCTCGATGATGATACGCGAGACGCCGGCAGCGTTCAGACGCTCCTTGAGCCACGTGCGCAGCTTGAGGTCCTGATGCAGCAGACGGGCATAGTCAGCCCCGCCGGCGAACCAGCGGCTGTCCCAGGTGCGGTTTACGCCGAGGCGGAAACCGATTGGATTGATTTTCTGACCCATATCAGGCGGCCTCGCCGGCTTCACGGACCACGATAGTGATCTCGCTGAACGGTTTCAGGATACGCGACGAACGACCACGAGCACGGCTCGCAAAACGCTTCATCACCAGGTTCTTGCCCACGAAGGCCTCGGCAACGATCAGATTGTCGATGTCGAGGTTGTGGTTGTTCTCGGCGTTCGAGACAGCCGAATACAGCACCTTGCGAACGTCGTCGGAGATCCGCTTGCGCGAAAACTCCAGCTCGTTCAGCGCGCGCTGCACAGGCAGGCCACGGATCGAGGCGGCGACCAGGTTCAGCTTCTGAGGGCTGATCCGGACGTTCACCAGCTTGGCACGGGCTTCGGTCAGGCCGACGCGGCGGGGGTTGTTGGTCTTTGGCATGTTACTTCCGCTTCGCCTTCTTGTCCGCGGCGTGGCCGGGGAACGAACGGGTGGGCGAGAACTCGCCCAGTTTCATGCCGACCATGTCCTCGTTCACGTGCACGGGAACGTGCTTGTGGCCGTTGTGGACGCCGAACGTCAGACCGACGAACTGCGGCAGGATGGTGGAGCGGCGCGACCAGGTCTTGATCACGTCCTTGCGGCCCGACGTCGAAACGGCGTCGGCCTTCTTGAGCAGATACCCGTCGACAAACGGGCCTTTCCAGGAGGAGCGGGCCATCTTTAGCGAGCCTTCTTAACGTGGCGGGTACGGATGATGTACTTGTCCGTCGACTTGTTCTTGCGGGTGCGCGTGCCCTTGGTGTCCTTACCCCACGGCGTAACCGGGGTACGACCACCAGAGGTCCGGCCTTCACCACCACCGTGCGGGTGGTCGACCGGGTTCATGGCGACGCCGCGAACATGCGGACGGAAGCCCATGTGACGAACGCGACCGGCCTTGCCGAGGTTCTGGTTCATGTGGTCGGCGTTCGAAACAGCGCCCACCGTGGCCATGCAACCGTCAAGAACCATGCGCAGTTCACCCGAGCCGAGGCGGATCTGGGCATAACCCTGATCGCGACCGACCAGCTGGGCGTAAGCACCAGCCGAACGTGCCAGCTGAGCGCCCTTGCCAGGCTTCATTTCCACGCAGTGGATGATGGTGCCGACAGGGATCGACCGCAGGGGCATGGCATTGCCAGGCTTAACGTCGGTCTTTTCGCCGGCCACGATCGTGTCGCCCGCCTTGAGACGCTGCGGCGCGATAATGTAGGCCTTCTCGCCGTCCTCGTAGGTGACGAGAGCGATGAATGCGGTCCGGTTCGGATCGTACTCGAGACGCTCGACGGTCGCCGTCATGAATTTGCGACGCTTGAAGTCGATCTTGCGATACAGGCGCTTGGCACCACCGCCGCGGAAGCGGACGGCGATACGACCACCCTGACCGCGTCCACCCGACTTGGTCAGGCCTTCGGTCAGCGACTTCTCGGGACGACCCTTGTGGAGTTCCGAGCGATCGATCAGCACCAGGGCGCGACGGCCCGGCGATGTCGGATTGTATGTTTTCAAGGCCATCTGATCAGAGCCCCGTGGTGACGTCGATCGACTGGCCTTCGGCCAGCGTCACGATCGCTTTTTTGATGTCGACCCGACGACCCATGATGCCGCGGAAGCGCTTGGTCTTGCCCTTTTGAACCAGGGTGTTGACCTTCAGGACGTTGACCTTGAACAGGCTTTCGACCGCAGCAGCGATCTCGTCCTTGGTCGAGGTTCCGGAAACGCGGAATACGACCTTGTTCTGCTCCGACAGGATCGTCGCCTTCTCGGTGATGATCGGCGACAGGATGGTGTCGTAGTGTTTAGCGGTTGGATTTGCGCCGGCCATTACGCGGCTTCCTTCTGAGCTTGCTCGCGACGCGAGGGCTTGTAGTCGGCGTAGGTGGCCTCGATGGCCTCCACGGCAGACTTCGACAGCACCAGCTTGTCAGCGCGCAGGATGTCATAGACGTTCAGACCGGCGTTCGGCAGCACGTCCACCATCGGGATGTTGCGGGCAGCCAGGCCGAAGTTCACGTCGACTTCCGGTCCGGCGATGATCAGCGTCCGGGTCCAGCCCAGCTTGCCGAACGTCTCGCGCAGGGCCGCTGTCTTGGCGTCCTTGACCGTCAGGGCGTCGACCACAACGAGGTCACCGGCCATGGCCTTGGCGGAAAGGGCGTGGCGCAGAGCCAGCGCACGGACCTTCTTGGGCAGGGAGAAGCCGTGGTCGCGAACGACCGGGCCGAAGGCACGCGAACCACCAACGAACTGGGGAGCGCGACGCGAACCGTGGCGAGCGCCGCCGGTTCCCTTCTGCTTGTACATCTTCTTGCCGGTACGCGAGTTCTCGTTCCGGGTCTGGACCTTGTGTGTACCGGCACGGCGCTTGGCCAGTTGCCAGTTGACGTAACGGGCCAGGAGATCGCCGCGGATGTCGGTGATGCCGAAAACGGCGTCCGACAGTTCGACGTCACCGGCGGCCTTGCCGTCGAGTTTGATGACCGAGAGTTTCATTACGCTTCACCGCCTTCGACGGTCTCGACCGAAGCAGGCTCTTCAACCGGCGTTTCGGCAGGAGCAGCATCGACCTGACCATTCTTCCTGAACGAGCCCGGGAACGGCAGATCGGCGAACGGCTTCTTGTGCGCGTCGCGGACCTTGACCCACGAGCCTTCGTGACCGGGGACAGCGCCCTTGACCATCAGCAGACCACGCTCGACGTCCACGCGGACGATCGTCAGGTTCTGTGTGGTGACCACCTCGTTACCGAGTTGGCCGGCCATCTTCTTGCCCTTGAAGGTCTTGCCCGGATCCTGGCGCTGACCGGTGGAGCCCAGCGAACGGTGCGACACGGACACACCGTGCGACGCCCGCAGACCGCCGAAGTTCCAGCGCTTCATGCCGCCCTGGAAGCCCTTGCCGATCGTCTCGCCCTGGATGTCCACCTTCTGGCCGGCGACGAAATGGTCGGCAGAAAGGGTGGCACCCACGTCGATCAGCGCGTCTTCCGACACGCGGAACTCGGCGACGATGTGCTTGGGCTCGACTTCTGCGTTCGCAAACGTCGTGCGTTGAGCCTTGTTGGTATTCTTTGCCTTCTTGGCTCCGGCACCGAGTTGCAGGGCGACGTAGCCGTCCCGCTCCTTGGTGCGCTGGCCCACGACCTGGCAGCCATCAAGCTCCAGAATCGTGACCGGGATATGCGCGCCGTCTTCAGCGAAGAGACGCGTCATTCCCAGTTTCTTGGCGATCACGCCCGTGCGCATATCGGATCCCGCCTTTGTTTCTTTAAATCTTGATCTCGACGTCCACACCAGCGGACAGGTCGAGCTTCATGAGCGCGTCCACGGTCTGCGGGGTGGGGTCGACGATGTCGAGGACACGCTTGTGCGTGCGGATTTCAAACTGCTCGCGCGACTTCTTATCGACGTGCGGCGAGCGGTTCACGGTGAATTTTTCGATCAGGGTCGGCAGCGGAATCGGACCGCGAACGGTCGCGCCGGTGCGCTTGGCTGTGTTAACGATTTCGCGCGTCGAAAAATCGAGGACGCGGTGATCGAAGGCCTTGAGCCTGATGCGGATGCTTTGATCCATATCGGTCGTATTTCCCAAGCAGGCGAACCTGCGTCCCTGTGAACCATTTCAAAGACCGAAGGCCTTCAGGCACGAATGCCCTCAGAGTACGCACGTCCGCAAAAACGATCGGCCCACGCAGTCGCCCGCGAGAGCCGTTGAAGTCCTGGTCATCTGCAAAGAACAGTGTCTCAGGTCGTTCCTGCGAACCGCGTCTGCAACTCACCCCGGGGGGTTCGCTGCACAGCCGGTCCAACAAGAGTTGGCGCTTATGACCATCGATTCCGTTTTCGTCAAGCGGCGTATGGCTCCCACCGACGCGCTCGCCCCTTTTTCTTTCGTGATGCTCAGGGCCGGGGCCTCTACGCTGAGCAAGGGCCCCCGGCTGATCGCGCAGGGCTCCGTGTCCACCGGTTTTGCGCTCGGTCGCCTGTTCATATCGAAACCGCATGTGAAAAAAGGCCCGGGAGGGTTCCAATCGCCCGGGGCTTCTCTCGACGAACAGGTACCGGGTCTTATGGCCCGACGATTACCTGACCGGAGCCCACGACCGCGCGGCTGACCGGGCCCGTCGCCCGGGCAACGCGTATGTCTCCCGAACCGCCTATGGCAGCACTGACGTCGCTGGCCGTTCCTGCGAAGTCGACGTCGCCTGACCC
>QBLX01000018.1:19878-22087 GCA_003241825.1 Alphaproteobacteria bacterium | reverse complement strand
CGCGTGCCCCGCCAATCGCGACATCCAGGCGGGTGGCGGTTCCGCCGCGGACGAGGACATCCCCGGATCCGCCGATGGCAATCTCCACAGTGCCATCTGTCCGGGTGACTACGATGGACCCGGAGCCGCCGAGGCTTGCCTTGAGGCCACCCGTTGGTCCGGCAGAAACGGCACCCGATCCCGTGAGGCTGACGTCAAGATCGCCTGACCCTCCGGCCTGGATTGCACCAGACCCTCCCAGAGACAGGTCCAGGTCTGATTCCACATTGGCCACGGTCCACCGACCGCAACCGCCGTTGCTGAATTCGACATTGCGCGCGCCACGACCGATCGCTCCAAAGACGGCACCATCGACCTCAAGCTGGACGTCGCGCGGCGTCCTGAGAACGATCAGCGGAGCCTGGCTCAGTTCGACCCGGCCCAGGCGGCGCAGTTCGACAGAGGCCCCCTCCCCCGGCTGACGCGCGTCAGCGTTCCCGGCACGGCAGTTGCGGATGGCATTTCGGCCCAGTTCCCCGTCGATGCGAACCTGATTGCCGCGGCGGATCACTCGCGGTGCCGGCAGGTTTGCCGATCCAGGTTCGATCTCCACGCCGACGTCCGCACGATCCTCAATGATGACCACCACCCGGGCTACGGCGTTCCGGACCTCGATATCCTGGGCAGACGCCGGCGCGGTCAGTGAAACCGTCGTCAGTGCGGCCAGCGATACGGCGGATGCGATGATGGTTTTCATGTCGGCAGCCCTGTTGCGATGTTGATGCAAAGGTGCCGCCGGGGGGACCGGGAGTCATTTTAACTCGACGTCATGACGTCGAATTCATCTACCGTGGTGAGGCCGCAGCATTCTTGCCCATGCCCCGGTGAACAGGCGGGGCGACGGGAAGGACCAGCGACGGATACCGGGTATCCTGGCGGGCTCAGGCCCGGATGGCCCCGGCACCGTCAGCCGCACCGATTTCTGGCTCGAAGTCCCTTTCAAAACTCGCGATGCGGCTTTGCAGGCCGCCGACACGTTTCAATGCCAGCGACGCTGCCCAGCGGGCAGCAAGTTCAGGCGTTGTCATGCCATCTGTGAAGCGAGGCGACTGTCCCCGGCTGCGCAAAACGGCATTGGTATAGAGCGCGCCATTCCGGAACCGCGATGGCCATGTCTGGAAATCCATCGACAGGGACACGCAGAACCTGTCCAGGTTCTCGACCCTGTGCGGCGCGTACAGCGGCCAGGTCAAAGCCTCTCCAGGCTCCAGGTCAATCACCCGGGCATCGGCTTCGAAGGCGCGCGTGTAGGGGATTTCTTCCGTGGTCTGGCGTGCCACGACCTGTTCCATGGCGATCTCGGGCAGGTGCGCCTCGTCCCCCGGATAGACGAACAGACGCTTGCGACCTCGCATATGAAACAGCACCACCCCGGCTGCATCAAAATGATACGGCACCTTGGCGGCTGGAGACGACAGGATCAGCTGCCCCGCAGTCATCACGGCCTTCATCCCTGGATAGGTGGCCTGTATGCGCTCGAACTCTACCATGGCGGCCGCCCAGAGTGCCGGACACCCGGTCTCCACACCCCTCAGATTGACCCAGAGCCGTCCGCCCTGGATGGCCTCGAGCAATCCTTCGCCAGATAGTCTGCCCCGTGCACCGGTCTTCAAAGACACCTGACCCTCGGCATCGTAATCGTACAGATTGATGTCGATCAGATCCGCAGGATAGGTGTCCAGCACAATGGCCAGAGCCGCATCCGTCGCGAAGCCTTGGTCGTTCAGAGTGTGCGAGTGCTTGCTGGCCTCGGCGATCGGTCCCGGATAGCGCGTAAGTCGTCTGGTCATCGGGGGCCTCAGGCGGCGGCTGTCGGTGGAACTGGCTTGGACGTTGCCTTGCTCAGCGCTGCGCCGACGGCACCAAGGGCACCCTTGACGCGATCGATCCGGTTGGTTTCGCACGCCTCGATCGCAGACCAGCGCCGACGGACGCTGACCTTCAGCTTCTCGGCACGGTCCGGACCCGCTGTTGCCATCACGCCGGCCACAGCCCCGGTCACGCTTGCCCGCAACCCGGGACGCTGGATCAAGGCCTCCTGCACGATCTGGGACGTGTCACAGAAGTATTTCTTGTACCCTTCGCCCCCGAACCCGAAATCGAAAACCTCGTACCCCTGGTCGGACGCCTGCCTCATGGTTTCGAGGCTCAACAGTATGCCGGGCGAGCA
>QBLX01000018.1:0-19868 GCA_003241825.1 Alphaproteobacteria bacterium | reverse complement strand
GTGCAGGGAAAATTCGACCGCCGTCAGCTTGCCACCCGCCCACATTGCTGCGAGCGACCCGCCGAAATTATCGGCCCCACCTTCCATCAGGTCATGGAGAAGCTGTCGCGTCCAACCGCAGGCAAAGACATCGTGCCTTCCCGTCCGTCGGTACTGGGCACGCTTCAGATCGATCAGATGATCCAGCAGCGCCGGGTCCCTGAGGCCCAGTTCGACCCTCACTTCGCCAAGTTCCGTCTCGAGGCTCCGACGTGCGCGCTCCTTGTCCTTGTAGTATTTGCTCCAGCTCTTGCGACGCTCGGCATACCAGGCCTCGAAGCCATCAGGCATCGTGACCATCACGGTCTCCCTCGGCTCGCCCGTCGCAGCAAATCCCACCCAGGCCCCGACATTGAGGCGCGTGGCCTTCATGACAGTCGCGACCTCTTCCAGCGAGGGAGCCTCTCCCGGCAGGGCGATGACACCGTGATAGTCATTCATTGGCGCAGCCAGGGGCTGGATCGACGATCCTCGTCTCTGGTGCGGAAAATAGCCGATCGTGCGGTTGCCACGACGGAAGACCGCGACCGCAGCATACGGGCTTACCCGCGCGGCAATCCTCGTGAAGTCGGGATGAAAGTAAGGGCTGGCAAGGTCGGGATTGCCTGCGACCATGGCATGCCAGAGCGCGATGTCCGTCGCGTCGAGAGCTTCAGCTCTGACGATCTCGACCCGCAAGGTCCCGCTCATTTCGTCCTGCCTCATCATGGCTGAGGGTTTGATAATGCCCGCCCGGCATTGCGACGGGGTTTAGGTACAGGGTGAACGCATTCTTAACGGAGCCTGCCGGGCGATCGTGCGTTGGCTTTGCCCGCCCATGGAACAAGCTCAAATGATAACACCAGACCCACGCCAGACCGAGAACGACAATCTCCGTGTCCCCGCCCGCGACGGCGAACCCCCTCGCCCGGCTACGGAGCCGGCAGGCTCGGAGGGCTCGAGCAACTCCGGCGAGACCGACACCGATCCCGCCACCGGTGAGGAAAACCCTGCCGGACATGATTGAACCGTACCCGGGCGCAGCGGAACAGAGGAGTCGCGCGCGGAGTTAGAGGGACCAACCCTCACCCAGGAACATCATGCGCCTTACCCGCCTCCTGCCGATCGCTGCGATTGCCCTGACGGCGTGCGGAGGCTCGGAGCCTTCCGACGCCAGGACCGAGCCTGCCCCTGTAACCTCGCCACCGGTCGCGGCCAGCGTGGACACTGCCCTTCGGCGTGCGATCGAGACGGCGACATTTTCGCCCGCACAAAAAAAGCCCGGGGGCTCTGACGTCAGGAATGGAACGGGACAAGCCCAGAAGCGGGAGGAGGCGGCGGGTCCAGATACCTCATCGCCAGTCCAGCCCGATCCCGCCCTCATCCGCGCACAGATCCTGCTTGACCGCGCTGCATTTTCACCCGGCGTCATCGATGGACTTGGCGGCGATAACTCGAGGCAGGCCATAGCCGCGTATGAAGCAGCCAATGCCCTGCCCGTCGACGGCGTTCTTGACGCCCAGGTTTTTGCCAAGCTGACAGACACCGACAAGGCCGTCGTTCTGCAGGACTACATCCTGACCGCCGCGGATGTTTCGGGGCCCTACCTCGGGACCGTACCCGACAGCCTGGAGGCCCAGGCAGAGCTGGAAACCGTCGGCTATGCGACTATCGAGGAAGCCCTGGCCGAGCGTTTCCATACGACCGAAGCGATGCTTGCGACCTTGAACCCTCGAATTGACCTGACCCGGCCGGGGACTGTGCTTGTGGTACCGGCGGTCAGTCCCGCAAGACTGCAAGTCGACGTGGCCCGCATCACGGTCGACAAGACCGAGCGCTCGGTTCGCGCCTATGATGCCTCGGACAATCTGATCGCCTTTTATCCGGCGACAATCGGCAGTTCGGAGCGCCCGGCCCCCTCAGGCACCGTCACCGTCCTGGGGATCGCGCCTGAGCCCAACTACACCTACGACCCGACGCGGGTGACCTATGATCGCGGGAACAAGAAGGTTGTCGTTCCGGCGGGTCCGAACAATCCGGTGGGTTCTGTCTGGATCGACCTGTCGCGCGACACCTACGGCATCCATGGAACGCCAGACCCCTCGAAGATCGGCAAGACCTTCTCCAGCGGCTGCGTCCGGCTGACCAACTGGGACGCTGAGCAACTGGCGGCCAGCGTCAAGGCCGGGATTGAAGTCCGCTTTCTCTGAGGCAGTCCTGATGACCTGAAGGCTGAGGACCGGCAAAAGGAAGGACGGGTGACCGACGTCACCCGTCCCTGCTTTTTCAGGGCGAGGCTTGTCAGCCCGCCATGCGCTCGAACACCGCCGCGAGGGCCTTCATGCGAGCCTGATCAGCACCCGTCGCCTTCTCGGACTCGGAGGTCAGGGTGCGGGCCAGTGTGGCCGCTTCCTGGGTATTGGGTGACCCGGCGCGCCAGGGATCGATCTGTCCACGGACCTGAGAGGCGAGTTCGGCATTCACAGCAGACGAGCGGGTCAGTTGATCAAGGTAGGCCATTGCGACGTCAGGGCTGTCAGCCCAGACAGTCCGGGTCTGGGTCTGCGGATTGATCGTGGCGGCCATGACGCTCTCGGCGACTGCGATTTCAGCCGCAGACAGATACTGGCTTGGCACCAGCTTCAGCACGTCGAGCCCACGCGCGATCTCGCTCGAGTAGATCCGGCCATTCAGCCAGTAGGCCGACCATGACCCACCCACGACCATCTTCGTCGGATCAATCGGGCCCCGATCGAAGTAGGCGATCTCGGTTGGACGATTGGCGTCGGTGAAGTCCATGATGGACACCCCGCCCTGATACCAGGCCTGAACCATCAGATCGCGCCCGGGTACCGGGATCAGGGTCCCGTTGTGGGCAACACAGTTTTCGGTCGCCATCTGGATGCCGGGAAGCTTGTAGAAATTCCGGCCTTCCATCGTGCGGTCCTCGCGGATCGAAGCGATCAGATTGGCGCCCCAGTTGGCCGGATCCTCGGCGCGGCACCGCGGCGAGGTCCCGCCGCCCCATTCATCCGTGAAGACAATCTTGTCCCCGGCGTTGTTGAATGTCGCCGAGTGCCAGTAGGCCATGTCCGGGTCGAACAGATCCGATACCCGGGTCGGGGCTTCGGGGTTGGAGATGTCCAGCAAAATGCCGTTGCCGCTGCATGCCCCGGCAGCGAGGTTAAGCTCTGGATAGACGGTAATGTCGTGACAATGGTTGGTCCCGGCGGTTCGCTGGCTGGAGACGCCGGCGCGCCCACCCTTCCAGAGTCCGGCAATGGCACCGGTCTCGGGGTCTGCGAAGATCCGCGGGCGGGCAACGATGGCGGCCTGCTCCGGCGCATCCAGCAGCACCTTGATCACATCAATGGAGTACAGAGCGGTCTCGGCGTTCGCACCGGGCTCGCCGTCCGTGCAGATCGACAGCTCATCGGTCTTGCGCACGCCAGACGTTGCGGAGTTGTAGATGTAAAGCACGTTCGGGTCCGACGCGCTGGGCAGAAGGGTATGGGTGTGCGACCCCCGGCAGGTCTGGACAGCGGCCACCTGGCGCGGCGCATTCAGGTCGGAGATGTCGAAGATCCGCACACCACGGAAACGTTCGGCGTTGACCTCGCCTTCGGCATCCTTGACGCCGCAGTCAAGGCGCGCCCGGTTCTGTTCGACAGACATGAATAGCAGATTGCCGTGCACGGACACGTCACCCTGCCCACCGGGACAAACCACTGACAGCACGAGTTCCGGCGCGCCGCCTCGCGATACGTCATAGCCGTTGAAGCCATGGAAATTCCCGATGAACAGGCGGCCATTCGACATCGCCATGTCTGTGTTGGCGAGAGCAAGCGCACTGTAGCGCGGCGGGCCGGCGCGGTTGCGGGCCTGCATCGCCTCGGCTTCCGCACGGGTGGTTGGTGGGGCAAACAGGGCGTCGGGATCAAAGAATCCGGGTGGCGGCGCAACGGAGTACTCGAGCGCCATACTGGACGCGGCGATGCCGGCATCCCGCAGGCCACCGGCCAATGCCGTCCTTGCATCCGGGAACACCGAAGGTGGGCGGGGCCCAGCGGGTGCCTGGGCTTGCGCCTGGTTGACAGACAGCAGCAGACCCAGCGCAGCGGCTGAGCTGAGCAGGCAGGATCGGATAGTCATGGACGGCCCCTCGGTGTGATATTCAGAACTCGGACAAAATGGACTGCATCCGCAGGATCTCCGCAGACTGGTCGGCCACGACCGAGGTCGCAAAGTCCGACAGTATGGGATCCTCGGCAGCATCAGGATTGGCATTCAACTCGTCGACCATGTCCAGCGCGCCTTGATGGTGCTGGATCATGCCCTCCAGAAACAGACGATCGAAGGCCGGGCCGCTCGCTGCGGTCAGCTCAGCCATCTGGTTTGGCGTCAGCATTCCAGCCATCATCGCGTGATTGCCCATGTCATGACCCGCATGCATGCCTGCCATGCCGGGCATCTCCAGCGGCTGACCCCGGCTGTTAAGCCAGTCTCGCATCAGATCGATTTCCGCAGCCTGGCTGGACGCAATCCGCTGGCCCAACCGCCGCACAATCTCATCAGCGGCACGCGTCTCAAGCAACTTGACCATTTCCACCGCCTGACGGTGATGCACGACCATGTGCTGCATGAAAGCGACATCCGCTTCGATGAACGTTGTCCGGCCCAGGTCAACGGCTTCGGCCTGACTGATCACGCGGGCCGGAGACCCCGGCGCCCCGGGTTGAAAGATCGGGGCGGATTGCTGGTTGAGCATTGCGCTCATAGCAGCGGCGATCAGGAGACCAGACACGGGAAACAAGGCAGCAGGCTCCGGCAGACCGTCTTCGGTGCTAGCAGACTAGGGTCCAGTCCTTCTCACGATCAAGCACATTCGGACGGTCGCTGTTCCCCATTACGGCATGGATCCCCTCCAGCAGGCTGACAGCCGTAATCGGCTTGGCGACATGCAGGTCTGCGCCGGCTTCCCGCGCATAAGCCCGATGCTCTGCCATTGCGTTGGCGGTGAGCATAATCACAGGGGTACGCACGCGTTCAGGTCGGCCGGCCTCGGAAGCGCGGATCGCGCGTGTCGCCGAAAGTCCGTCCATCACCGGCATTTGCATATCCATGAGGACAACGTCGAAGACCCCGGACTCAAACGCAGCCAGCGCCTCGGCCCCGTCGTTGCAAGTGACCACCTCTGCCCCCTGAGAACCGAGGATGAGTTGCACGACACGCTGATTGGTGGGGTGATCTTCAGCGAGCAGGACGCGAAGCCTGTCCTGACGCAGGTTCGCCAAAGCGGGTCTCGAGGCCACGATTCCTGTTCGAACGTCATAGTCCGCGACGCTTTCGACCCTCGATAACGGAAGGGTGACGGTAAAACGGCTTCCCGCACCCGGCTCCGACCGGGCGGCAATCTTGCCGCCCATCATGTCGACGAGAGAACGGCAAATCGACAGGCCGAGCCCTGTACCGCCGAACCGACGGGTAATGGTCGCGTCGGCCTGGCTAAACCGGTCAAACAAACGGGTCGCCTGTCCGGCATCGAAACCTACGCCAGTGTCCTCGACCTCAAGCGTCAGCAACGCCTCCCCGGCAGTTTTCCCCGCGACATGGATGTATACTGCCACATGTCCATGGGTCGTGAATTTCACGGCATTGGACAAGAGATTGCCCAGCACCTGGCGGATGCGCGTACTGTCCCCAATGAACACACCGCGCGCTGTATCTGTGCGCTCCACCCTGAACCCCAGATGCCGCTCGTCGGCCCTCGACCTTGCAACATCGAGGCACGACAGGATGGCCTCATCGAGATCGAAGGGGCGGCTCTCGATATCGAACTGGCCCGCTTCGATCTTGGATACGTCCAGCACATCCGACACCAGCCGCTCCAGCATCACGCCGGACTCGCGGATCATAGCCACCATCTCGGTCTGCTCTGCGCTGAGCCCGGTCCGTGACAAGGCATCGACGATCCCGATCACGCCATTGAGGGGCGTTCGAATTTCGTGACTCATGTTTGCGAGAAAGTCGGACTTGGCCCTGCTGGCGGCCTCAGCGGCGGCCTTCGCCTCGACCAGGGCCGCTTCGGCGGCGACGCGCTCGGTGACATCACGGGCGACGGCGTAGATGCGTTCACCGAACCTCTGGGCGCGCCATTCGAGGGTCCGGTATGTTCCGTCCTTGTGGCGATAGCGGTTCAGGTGACCGAGGACAGGCGCGCCGGCGCGGCGGGTCTCCACTTCGACGATACTGTCATGTGTTCCGGCAAGGTCATCGGGGTGCACAAAACGCAGGAGAACCCCACCCTCGATCTCTTTCGGGCTATAACCCAGCGTGGTTTCCCACGACTGACTGACCTTGACCACCGTACCCTCGAGATCGCGAATGCAGAGCAGGTCAAGGGACACGTCGAAAAAGGTCGAGAGTTCGAGCGATGGTCGCCCCTCACGAGCAGGGGACGAGACCCGCGCCGAAGATTTTTCGGCAGACGATCGGGCAGGCGAGACAGATACCATAAGCAGCTACTGAAAAATCCGACGGCGTACACCTACAGACCCTCCACTAGAGGTTGTCGGTTAAGGCTCCGTATCCGGCCGGATATCTTCTGTCGCGCCAAAGACCCGCTGGAAGCTGGTCTTGAGTGCCGCATCCGCCTCGTCCATCGTTGCCAGAATGCCGAGATCGACCAGACTGGTTACCCCGTGCTCGGCAATGCCGCAGGGCACGATCCCGTTGAAATGATCGAGTTCCGGTTCGACGTTCAGGCTGATGCCGTGAAAGCTGACCCATTTTCGGATCTTGACGCCGATGGCAGCCACCTTGTCTTCCCGGCTCCATCCGGGGCCCTTGCGTTCCACCCAGACACCAACTCGACCTTCGCGCGTCCCTGCCGGCACGCCGAACACATCAAGCGCTCCGATGATCCAGGCTTCGAGACCTCGCACCAGGGCGCGCACATCCCTGCCACGGGCATTCAGGTCCAGCATGACATAGGCCACGCGCTGGCCGGGGCCGTGATAAGTGAACTGACCGCCCCGACCCGAGCGATGAACCGGAAACCGCCCGGCATCCAGAAGGTCGGACTCCCGCGACGAAACCCCCGCAGTATAAAGGGGCGAATGCTCCAGCAGCCAGATCCGTTCCGGGGCATTGCCCGCGGCAATGGCCGCGACCCGGGCCTCCATTTCGGCCACTGCGATATCGTAATCGACCAGTCCGTCTGCGACGCACCATTCGACTGCACGACCATCGGATCTGTGAAGGGAAGATACGGTTTCGCTTAACGGCTCGGAAAGCATGATGGTCTCAATGTGCTTCACAGGGCCTCCAAGCAAGATGATCTAGCAGACGACCCGGTAATCGAGTTTTTCATGAGTCAGATCGAAGCCGTCGATGTCGAGATCTCGGTCGTCCTGGGACGATCCGTGCTGCCCATGTCCCAACTGCTGCGAATGGGTCGTGGGGCGGTGATTCCCCTCGATGCATCGGAACAAGACGAGGTCTGGATTCTGGCCAACAATCACCCCGTCGCACGTGGCGAGATCGAAATCCGAGACGACCGCATCGCCATCACAGTGACGCGGGCGGCTGATGTCTATGACTTCATGGCTGGAGCAGCCTAGACCCCGCTCGCGTCCCGGCCTCACGGCTCGCCGCGCCGCAATCTCAGATCGTCTGCTCGACCCGGGTCACTTCGGGCACATAGTGGCGCATCATCTGCTCTACCCCGGCCTTGAGTGTCATCGCTGATGACGGACAGCCCGCGCAGGCTCCGCGCATCCGAAGGGACAGCACGCCCGTTTCCTCGTCGAAGGCGTCGAACAGGATGTCCCCGCCATCCTGCGCCACAGCCGGCCGGACGCGGGTGTCCAGCAGATTCTTGATTTCCGTAACGATCTCGCTGTCACCTTCGGCTGCAGAAGCGTGGCCCGCATCGGCACCACCGTCGCGGATCAGCGCAGCACCGGATGTGTAGTGGTCCATGATCGTGGACAGAATGCCCGGCCGCATTTCGGACCAGTCCAGCCCGTGCGGAGCCTTGGTCACCGACACATAATCCGCACCGAAAAACACGCCCGCAACATCTTCGAGCTGGAACAGGGCCTCGGCGAGCGGCGAGCGCGTGGACTCGTCAATCGAGCGAAACTCGTGGGCACCGAGGGGCGAGACGTCGCGCCCGGGCAGGAATTTCAGGACGTTCGGGTTGGGTGTCGCTTCGGTCTGGATAAACATGGCCTCTAAATGCGCCCCTGTCCGGTCGATCGCAAGATCGCTGACCCGCACCCATCGGCAGCCGGGCCCAGAAATCCTAATGCCGTCTGGTAATCCTTCTGGTTTGCGGTCGGTCGTGCGCGATCCGACAGTCGGGTCATGTCGCACCTGTCGCTGAGATTCCTGGAGACACCCCCGCTGGCACGCGGGCTGCGGCTGAACGTGAGCACGCCGCTTTCCGAAGTCCGACACCTGTCGGTCAACGAGACCGCCCTGGTTCTGGTCTTTGACGCCTTCCGCGACGGACGGGGGTTTTCGCTGGCCTCTGCTTTGAGGGCCGGCGGATTCAAGGGTCAGTTGATTGCGGCCGGCGCAGTCCTTCCCGACCAGGCGAGGCATCTGGCCCGCTCGGGCTTTGACGCCGTCGAGCTGCCCGCAGGGGCCGATCTGGAAACCTGGACACGCTTGCTGGCCACGTTCGACGTCCCGATGCAGGCAGCGGAGCGCGGAACAAAGCCCGCCTGGAACCGCAGGGGCAACGTCGCCCGCCCAGGCCTGGACGAGATCGCCGCGACGCTGAACGCGCGTTACGCCGAAGCGGACCCGGCCACACTGATACGGGCGGTCCTGACCCCTGCCTGGGGCCTGAAGGTCGCGACGCTCTCCTCGTTCGGTGCGGAGGCTTCGGTCGTGCTTGACTTCGTGGCAAGGGTTGATCCCGCCTTGCCTGTCCTGTTTCTCGATACCGGCCAGCACTTTCTGCAGACCCTGTCCTATCGCAAACGCCTCAGCGCACACCTCGGGCTTACGGATGTGCGGATCATCCTTCCGGACGCGGCGGATCGCGCAGACAAGGACCCCAAGGACGATCTCTGGCTGAGCGATCCCGACGCCTGCTGTGATCTTCGAAAAGTGGCACCCCTAGGCCGGGCATCGGCGCCCTTCGATGTGCTGATCACTGGCCGAAAGCGCCATCACAAGGGGGACCGGGCCAGTCTGCCCTTGGCCGAGGTTATCGCTGGCACGCTGCGGCTGAACCCGCTTGCGGCATGGAGTACAGCGGACGTCGAAGGCCATGTCGCCAGGCGCAACCTGCCGGCCCACCCGCTCATCGACCAGGGCTATACCTCGATCGGTTGCTGGCCCTGCACCCGACCGTCCGTCGATGCCTCCGATATCCGGTCAGGGCGCTGGGCCGAGAGCAACAAGCGCGAGTGCGGCATCCATCTACCGAGATCCAGCCGCGTGACGGCGGCCTGAGGGTCAGACGTCTGGGCCCGTATGCTGGAGCCCGGCCCGCCTGAGGTCCGCAAGATTGGCAGAACCCGTGCAAAAACAGGCCGTGCGAAGCTGCCGGATCATGACCTGAAAGTGGGAGAGGACCGCGTCCGTCGACAGGGTGGCAGCTTCCAGCACACCAGCGGCCTGACCGACGACATTGGCACCCAGACGGATCGCCTTGGCTACATCGACGCCATTCCGGACCCCGCCCGAGCCGATGATGGTCGCGTCAGGGCATTCCAGCCGGATAGCCATGATCGCCCGAGGTGTCGGGATGCCCCAGTCTGCAAAGGCGAGGGCGTGAGCCTTGTCGGCAGGGTCGGTCGCACGCTCGCCCTCGATCAGGCCCCAGTTGGCTCCACCGGCGCCGGCCACATCGATGGCCGCAGCGCCCATATCGACCAGGCGACGGGCCGTCGAGACCGAGATTCCTGCACCGGTCTCCTTCACTACGACCGGGAGATCGAGGTTGCGGATCAGGGCTTCGAGCGCAGCACCGGTGCCCCACCAGTTGCGGTCGCCTTCAGGCTGGCAAGCTTCCTGAAGCGGGTTCAGATGCACAATCAGGGCGTCGGCACCGATCATATCGACCGCACGTCGCGCTTCATCCACGCCGAACCCCCGGGTCAGCTGCGCTGCCCCGATATTGGCGAGGATCGGTGTGTCGGGCGCACGGTTCCGCAAGGTCTGGGTCAGCCCTCCTTTGCCCCCCGTCTCCAATGCCCCGCGCTGCGACCCCACAGCCAGGGCAATGCCCAACGCCTGAGCAGCCTCGGCAAGGTGAGTATTGATCGCCTCGGCGCGCGCGGGACCACCGGTCATGGAGCTGACCAGCAGTGGTGCCTTCAGCCGGCGGCCCAGGAAGTCCACGCTCAGGTCGATCTTGTCATGGTCGACGTCCGGAAGGGCTTCATGCACGAACCGGATGGAGTCGAATCCAGCGTCGCGCGCGTGCCTCCCCCCGCCTGCCAGCACGACGTCCAGATGCTGATCCTTGCGGTCACGGATTCTATCGGTTGTCATGAAACCTACCCTAGCGACGCGCGGTCGCGGTTGGAACCTGCCGCAAGCGGGCGTAGAGTCTTCGTATGACCGGTCTTTGGTTCACTCTGCTGACGTTGGGCGTCTTTTTCGCCATGGAAGGCGTTGCCTGGTGGACGCACCGTTACATCATGCATGGCCCGCTGGGCTGGGGTTGGCACCGCGACCACCACGAACCCCACGACAAGGCGTTCGAGGTCAATGACCTTTATGGCGTGGTTGGAGCCGTAGTCGGTACCGGCCTGTTCATCGTCGCCTGGCTGACGGGCCTCTGGTGGGTCCGTGCGATTGCCTTGGGCGTGACCCTTTACGGCATTGTCTACGCGTTCGTTCATGATGGCCTGGTGCATCAACGGTGGCCGTTTCACTGGATGCCGAGGAATGGCTATGCACGCCGGCTGGTCCAGGCTCACAAGCTGCACCATGCAGTGCAGACGAGGGACGGTGCCGTTTCCTTTGGCTTCGTTTTTGCGCCCGATCCGCATCGGTTAAACGCAATCCTCAAGGCCCGGCGAAACGAGCGGCCCTCGGCGGATCTGCCTTCCGCGTGAACATCCCTCCCATCTCCAGAGCGCGTCAGACCACAATCGGCCTCGGCCTGGCCTTCGTGATTGTCGGGAGCTGGGCTGCGCTGCATGTCTGGGGCGTCTTCTTCCAGCCGCTGGGCTGGCCCGCGGTCATGGTCGCGCCGATCCTGATCCTGACCCAGAGCTGGCTGGGAGCGGGGATGTTTATTGTAGCCCACGATTCCATGCACGGCTCCCTCGCGCCGGGCCGTCCCCGGGTGAATGCCGTAATCGGCCAGATCTGCGTGGGAGCCTACGCAGCCTTCTCATACCGACGACTGAATATCTGCCATCACCAGCACCATCGCAGCCCTGGCAGCGCGGACGACCCCGACTTCCATGCCGAGCGTCCCGAAGCCTTCGGGCCCTGGTTCTTCCGTTTCTTCACCCGCTATTTCGGCTGGCGAGAGTTCGCCATCGTGACAGCGGTCCTGAGCTTGTATCTCTATGTCATCAAAGCGAACCCGCTGAATGTCGCGCTTTTCTGGGGCCTCCCGGCGATCTTCAGCGCTCTGCAGCTGTTTGTCTTCGGGACCTGGCTCCCGCACAGGCACGAAGCCTCGGGACCAGATTTCGTCGACGATCACCACGCCCGGACCCTCCCGATGCCATGGGTAGCATCCCTGCTGACATGCTTTCATTTCGGGATGCATCACGAGCATCATCTGTCGCCAAACACACCCTGGTGGCGGTTGCCTGAAGCGCGGCGAGAAGCGCTCAGATCTTCGACCACAATGCCGGCCGCATAGGCGGCGTTTTTCCCCGAGACAGCACCTGCGTCCAGATCGCGATAAGGGTGCCGCGTCCGAACAGCCAAAGTTTCATCGCCTTGCCGACCGACACCCGCTGTTTCCAGACACCGGGCCCTCCGCGCGCGACCTTGCGGCCGATCTCGCGATAGACGCCGCGCGCCGCAGCAATGGCCATGGAAGATCGAAAGGGCAGGCCGCGAAGCCCGTCACGGGCACTGTCGTAATAGGGCTCGGCGACGTCGAGGAGGCGACGGGTGACGGCGTGGACTGTGGCTCGGTTGGCGGGATCTGCGACGGCCTCGGCCGTGGGCTCGATCCCGGCTTCCGCCAGCCAGTCCGCGGGAAGATAGACTCGCCCCCCCTCTGCATCCTCGATGACATCCCTCGAGATATTGGTCAGCTGGAACGCCAGTCCCAGATCCTGGGCCCGCCGCAGCACCTCCGGATCGGTCACCCCCATGACCCGCGCCATCATCACGCCCACCACCCCGGCGACGTGCCAGCAATAGGCCATGACGTCGTCCATCGTGCGGTAGTCGTGACGCTCCACGTCCATGCGGAAGCCGTCGATCATGTCCATCGCCCAGCGTTCGGGCAGGCGGTGACGCAGGGCCACGCGCTGGAAGGCAGAAAAGGTCGGGTCCGTCATCGTCTCGCCGGTCATGGCACGACGGGTCAGGTCATAAAGGCGTTCCAGACGTCGCCGCTGCTCCTCGACCGACAGGGTCTCGTGTCCGAACCCGTGATCCTGACCGTCGATCTCGTCATCACAGGCCCGGCACCAGGCGTAGAGCAGCCATGCATCCTCGCGAACTTCCGGCTCGAACAACCGCGACGCAGAGCGGAAGCTCTTGGACCCCTTGACGATCGAGGCCTTGGAAGCGGCGAGGACGACGTCGGTCATACAGCAGCTTTCGCGTCCTCCAGCATCAGCCCTGCCGTGGCCTTGGCCGAACCTACAACTCCCGGAATTCCGGCACCCGGGTGCGTTCCGGCACCGACGACATAGAGGTTCGGTACCTTGTCATCGCGATTATGCGTCCTGAACCAGGCACTCTGGGTCAGGATTGGCTCCAGCGAGAAAGCCGACCCGAGGTGTGCGTGCAGGTCGTCCTTGAAATCCGCCGGGGTGTAGATCCGGGTCGTGACCAGGTCGCGCCGCAGGTTCGGGATGTAGCGCTCTTCCAGATAGTCGATGATTTTCTCGCGGTACTGTGGGCCCGTCACGGACCAGTCGATATCGGCCACACCGAGATGGGGCACAGGCGAAAGGACGTAGTGACTGCTCATGCCTTCCGGAGCCATCGAGGGATCGGTCGCGCAGGGTGCGTGGAGGTAGAGCGAGAAATCCTCCGGCAATTTCGGACCGGCGAAGATTTCGCTGATCAGCTCGCGATAACGGGCACCGAAGCAGATCGTGTGGTGCGCGAGTTGCGGCTGGGGTGTCTTCAGGCCGAAGTGAAGCACGAACAGCGACATCGAGAACCGCTTGGATTTCAGCGACTTTGCCTTGGCGGCACCGCGCGGGGTATGGCCCAGCATCTTGCCGTATGTGTGCACCACGTCAGCGTTTGACGCGACCATTTCCGCAGGGATGAACTCGCCGCTCTCCAGCGTCACGCCTGTTGCCCGATCGCCCTGCATCTCGATGCGCGCGACCGGCGCATCGAGAAGGAAGTCGCCGCCCAGATCCTCGAAGAATCTGATCAGCCCAGCAATCAGCGCTCGTGTTCCGCCGCGTGCAAACCAGACACCGCCGCGCCGCTCAAGCGCATGGATCAGGGCGTAGACGGAACTCGTCTTGAACGGGTCGCCGCCCACCAGAAGCGTGTGGAAGCTGAAGGCCTGGCGAAGGTGCGGATCCTCGATGTAGCGGGCGACCATGGCATGGACACTGTTCCAGCTTTCAAGGCGAGCCAGTTCGGGCGCGGCCTTGATCATCGACCAGAAGGACTGGAACGGCACTGCGCCCAGCTTGAGATAGCCTTCCTGGTACAAGTCCTCGGAATACTCGTGGAACTTGTTGTAGCCTTCGACGTCCCTGGGATTAAACGCTCCGATCTGGCGCTCCATCGCTTCCTGGTCGTCATTGTAGTCGAAACTGGCCCCGTCCTCCCAGCACAGCCGATAGAAGGGGTCGACCGGCATCAGGTCGACATAGTCCTTCAACTCCGACCCTGTGCCCTCGAACAACTCCTTGAGGCAGTCGGGGTCGGTGATAACCGTCGGCCCGGCATCGAAGGTGAAGCCCTCTTCCTGCCAGTAATAGGCACGGCCCCCTGGCTTGTCCCGCTTCTCCACCAGGGTCGTCTGGATACCCGCTCGCTGCAGACGGATGGCGAGGGCGATACCGCCAAAGCCTGCGCCGATAACCACAGCGCGCTTGCTGGTCACGTCTCTCATGCCGCTCGTCCTTTGCCGGTTTCCCGGATTTGCTTCAGCGCCCGATCGATTGGCACAGGCGATTTTCCGGCCAGGACCCGGGCCTTGTCCAGCCATGTGCTTCGCGCTGCGTAGAAGCGCCGCACTACGCCCTCGGACAATCCATAGAAGCGACGCATGACGCGCCAGCGACGATCGGCATCCGACGCCCTGAACAACATCCGGTCCAGAAGCCGGTAAAATGCCCTGTCTGCCCAGATTTTCTTGGAATGGGCTTCCAGCACGGCCCTGAGGGATGCCGATGACAGGTCCTTGGTTCCGCTGACCAGCCGCGCGGTCTGGACCGCGTCCGGGAAAGAATAGCCGGTCGTCGGATGGAACAGCGCCGCGGCCAGCCCGACACGCGCCACAGGCGGCCCTTCAGCCCAGAAGGCGTCGATATCGCCGTCGAGTGCGATTGGCAGTACGCCCTCCTCCTCGTCCAGCAGGCTTTCAACCGCCCAGCCTCGCGAGATAATGTAGTCGTCGATCCGCTGCCTGAGCAGGTCGCGGTCCAGTTTCGGGCTGTCGGCGTAGTAGGTGTCTTCAACCAGAATAGTGTTGGCATCAAAGGGCAGCAGATAGACAAACCTGTAGGCCTGCCCCTGCGCCACCGTGGCATCCATGATGGTCGGCCGCGTCAGGCCGTGCGGCCTGGACAGCCGAACGGTGCGCCCAAGAAAGACCTGCCACCCCAGGTCAAGATGCGATGTTGGCTGAGGTCCTCGCGCATCGATGACACCGTCGGCCGTCAGAACCCGCCCATCCGCCAAGGTCACGCTGTCGGTCGTCATCTCCACGACCTCGCCTGTGATCAGGCGATCTCCGAGGATGGGCTCGACCTCGGCCCGGAGGTCGTCCGAAATCATGGAGTTGTAGGGCGTGCCAAGAATACGGCTCAGCCCGGGAAAATAGATGTCATATCCCCCTGGCCAGCGGTGCCTCGTCGCCACCTGCAGCCAGCCACGATCGTCCGGAGCAACGTCACCGTCAAAGAATGACCAGGTGTGCTTGCCCCCGAGCCTGCCATCGCGCTCGACCACGGCCACCCGGACATCGGGACGGTCGATCGACAGACGCCAGGCGATGAGGCTGGAAGCCAGCCCCCCGCCAACGAGGATCAAATCATGGGCATTGGGCAGCCGAACCATAACGCCTGATCTATCACGGTCAGGCACGATCCCAAGACCCAATCCTGATCATGGCCGGGGCTCGACCGTCAGGGCATAGGTGCCAAAGTCGCCCTGGCTGAAGCCCCGCGCACGAATGACGTAATCTCCGCCGCCCTCAACGGTCCATTCCAGCCGTGCATGGGTATCAGACAGGCCGTCATCATCGGATGCCACAGCCTCCCACGTCTCGCCGGCCTTGCCCACCTCGATCACGGCGTCGAAGTCATTCGACACCATGGTCAGCCGCAGTTTTTCACCATCCGCCACGGCGATCTCATAAGCGTCATAATGTGTCCCATCATCGGCTATGGCATCCGTCTCGGTCAGGGTGCCACGGGCCGTCGTGCCCGAGAGGATGCTCCCGTTCACCGGCTGCGGCCCGCGATCGGTCAGTTCGATCGAGTACAGCCCCTCATCATCCTCTGATCCGAGGGCCGAAGCCCGGACGACATAATCCCCTGTCGCAGGCAGAATATAGGTCAGGCGCGAGTCGGTCCCTTCCCCGAGACCATCATCGTCACTCGCCAGCATGGAAAACGCGCCATCGGCGCTCGATACCTGCAGGAAGGTGTCGAAGTCCCCAGAGCGCATGACGATCTGGACGCGATTGCCCTCGACGCCCGAGAAGCCATAGGCGTGAAAACCGCGCCCCTCGTCGTCACTGGCATCTGAATCCGTGATCTCGCCCTGCACGACCGTATCGAATGCCAGCGCGGTCGGCGGCGCTTCCGGTGCCGTCTCGGCGAGCGAAAGAGAGTAGGTACCACTCGACCCATCCCCGAACGCCCGAGCTTCGAGCACATATTCGCCATCGGTTGCCAGCACCTGGGTCAACCGTGCGTCCGTACCTTCGGCGCCGTCATCATCGGTGCCGAGCGATGTCTTGACCCCGTCGACCATCCCGAAGAGCTCGAGATAGGCATCAAAGCCCTCCGACCTCATCGTGGCCTGGATCCGTTGCCCTACGCGACCGGTGAAACGGTAGGCATCGGCACGCTGCCCCGCATCGTTGAGGCCATCCATCGACTGCAGCTCACCCGAAAGACTGTCGCCGACGGCAATCAATTGTGCCGTAAGCGGCTCGGGTCCTTCGGCCAGCTCGAGCGCATAACCGCCGAGGCCTTCCACGCCGAGGGCGGACGCATGAACAACATAGGGCCCGGTCTCAGGAGCTGTGAACACCAGATAAGAATTCAGGCCATCCCCGCCGCCATCGTCATTGCGGGCCAGCTCCCTGAACCCCGCCCGTGCTGTCTGACCAATGCTTACGACTGGATCGAAATCATCGGACTTCAGGGTCATCACGACTCTTTGACCCGCACGCAGCGAGACGCTGTAGCCGTCGAAACGGGTCCCCTCGTCGTTCTCGGGGTCGGTTTCGGCAAGGGTACCGGTGCGGGTCTGACCGACCCGTATCCCGGTTGGGCGAGGGGCACGCGCGGCGGGCGGGCGTTCCGCCAGGCTGAGTGTGAAGGCCCCACCGTCGAGACCGGCCAGTGTCCGCGCGCGCAGGATGTAGCGTCCGTCCTCGGTCGGCGTGAACCTGAGACGGGCGTCTGTTCCTTCGCCAAGGCCGTCATCGTCGGTCGCAATCGGTTCGCCATCGAGCCCGGCTTCAGCATAGATCGCCAGGTAGGCATCGAACTCGGCGGACCGCATCGTCGCCTCGAGCCGCTGCCCAGCTGTTGCCGTCACGAGATGATCCTCGAAGCGATAGTCTTCGCTCGAAGCAGAATCAGTGCCGTCGAGGACACCCTTCATTTCCGAACCAATGCGAAGTTCAGGCACTCCCTGTGCCAGCACTGGGCTCGCTCCCAGCAGAAGTGCGAATGCGCTCACGGTCGCAAGAATCGTCGGACGTTGCATCTGTATCCCCAGGAGTTCGAGCACAATCATAGACGCCGAACCCCGCTCGCTGTAAATCGCCTCCACTCCCGTTTTTTGACTCCAGCGAGCCCATTCCATGGCCAGCCTTTCCGCGCATGCTGCGATCATCGATGGCAAGGCCTTCGCGGCCGGACTGGTGGGACGGATAACGGCGGCCTCGGATCGGCTACAGGCCACGCACGACTTGAGACCGGGGCTGGCCGTGGTCATTTTGGGCGAGGATCCTGCCAGCCAGATCTATGTTCGCAACAAGGGTGAGCGAACTGCCGCAGCCGGAATGCGATCCGATACCCATCGACTTGCCGAGACAACGAACGAGCAGGATCTGCTCGCGCTCATCGCTGCGCTGAATGGCGATGCCGGTATTCATGGCATTCTTGTACAGTTGCCGCTGCCGTCGCACATCGACGCCTCGGCCGTGCTGGGTGCTATCGATCCGGACAAGGACGTGGACGGATTTCATGTAGTCAATGCCGGCCGCCTCGCGGTTGGCCTGCCCGGCCTGGTGCCTTGCACCCCGCTGGGGTCGGTGATGCTGCTGAAGAACGTCCTTGGAGATCTCTCCGGATTGAACGCCGTCATCGTCGGGCGGTCGAACATTGTCGGCAAGCCGATGGCGCAGCTGTTGCTGGCTGAAAGCTGCACCGTGACGGTCGCCCATTCACGCACACGCGACCTGCCAGCCTTGTGCCGCACCGCAGATATCCTTGTCGCAGCCGTAGGCCGTCCTGAGATGATCCGTGGCGACTGGATCAAGCCGGGTGCAACCGTCATCGACGTCGGTATCAACCGCGTCCCTTCGGCTGACCCTGTGAAAGCGGCCGAGGGCAAGACACGCTTGGTCGGTGATGTGGCCTTCGTCGAGGCCGCTGCAGTCGCTGCACACATTACGCCGGTTCCAGGCGGTGTAGGACCGATGACGATCGCCTGTCTGCTGGCCAACACCTATACAGCAGCCTGTCGGTCGATAGGCGTCGAACCGGAAACGCTGGACGCGTGAGCCGCGACGACCGATAGTCCTTCAGTTGCGCGAGGTTAGGCGTTTCGCTCTGGAGGGGTCCATGGTCCGTTTCAACGCCCGTCACGGCGGCATCGCCGCTGTCGTCGTCATGATGCCCGTGATCGCGGGCTGTGGTTACAACACCATCCCCACACAACAGGAGCGAGCCGAAGCGGCCTGGGCAGATGTCCAGAGCCAATATCAGCGGCGCTCCGACCTGATCCCCAATCTCGTGGCCACCGTCCAGGGCGCGGCCATTGCGGAACGCGCGACGTTGACACAGGTCATTGAGGCACGAGCCCGAGCGACATCCATTCAGGTCTCGCCTGACACCCTCAGTGACCCGGCGGCGTTCGAACAATTCCAGGCCGCTCAGGGACAGTTGACCAGTGCCTTGTCACGGCTTCTCGTGACCGTGGAAGCCTATCCGGACCTGAAGGCGAACCAGAATTTCCTCAATTTCCAGGACCAGCTTGAGGGGACCGAAAATCGGATCGCTATCGCAAGGCGCGACTACAACGAAGCTGTGCGCGCCTACAACACGAGCTTGCGGACATTTCCGAGTGTGATCTGGGCGAAGACAGCCCATTCCGGTTCGCAACCCATGCAACTCTTTAACGCCACTGCCGAGGCACAAACGGCCCCGGATGTGAACTTCAACCTCGGCCCGGCCCAGCCCGGCGGCACTGCGCCGACTGTTACTCCCGGCTCGACACCGATCGCTCGGTGACCCGGGTGGCAAAGCCGGGGCTTATTCCGGTTCTGGTGGCATTGCTGCTGTCGGTCGCTTTCCTGAGCCCGCCCGCTTTGGCGCAGACCTTTCCCGAACTCTCGGGACGGGTTGTGGACCGTGCCGAGTTGCTGGAACCCGCCACTGAGGCGGCTTTGACGGAGCAACTTGCGGCACTCGAAGCCGAGACCGGTGACCAGTTGGTCATCGTGACGCTCGACACCCTTCAGGATTACGAGATCGAGGACTACGGCTACCGCCTCGGGCGCGCCTGGGGCATCGGCCAGTCAGAAAATGACAGTGGCGCCCTCCTGATCGTCGCCCCCAACGAGCGCAAGGTCCGTATCGAGGTCGGCTACGGGCTGGAGCCGATCCTCACCGACGCCTTTGCCAGCGGGGTGATTCAGACCGAGATGATGCCAGCCTTCCGGCAAGGCGCGTTCGAGCGCGGCATTGTGGCTGGCAGTGATGCCATCATCGCGCAATTGCTGCTTGATCCAGCCGAAGCCGAGGCTCGCGCCCGGGAGGTCGCGGCCCAGCCGGGAGAGACCGCCAACACGGTCGGCCCGGGCATAATCATCGCCCTTGTATTTGCGTTTGTGCTGATGGGACTAATCAGGGCCTCCTCGTCCGCAGGCAAGCGGGTCAAGGGCCGTGTTTCGCCCGTCCTCGTCTGGGGGGCTGCAGAAATCCTGAGCAACGCAGCTCGATCGGGATCACGCGGCGGAGGCTCGATGTTTGGCGGCGGCAGCAGCAGTCGCGGTGGCGGCGGGGTCAGAGGGGGGGGCG
>QBLX01000017.1:51250-64310 GCA_003241825.1 Alphaproteobacteria bacterium | reverse complement strand
AGCCGCGGGGCTTTCTGATGTCCAGTGAACTGCAAACAGAAGGGGGCGTGACCGGGTGATTCAAACGGCACCCAGCGAATGATGCAATCGATTGCATTACGGTCCGCCATGGGCTCTATTGCCAGTACGCATTGTTGTATCCGTCGCAGGCTGCTGTCTTTCATGATCGAAATCGCTGACCAGAAGACCGCGCGGAAACGATGCATGGACCACCCGGCCTGGGCTGTTTTCGAGCAAAAGGTCAGCGAGCTCTACGGCTCGGAGAACCCCGTCGATGCCCTTCTGAACCAACTGGCGGACCAACTGGATCAAGGGCTTCGCCAGAGACCCAAAGCCGCGGCCTCTCTGGACGCGGCGAGGCAGGGGCAGCCGGGCTGGCAGTCCGCATCGGGCCACACCGTCTATACCTTCTATGTTGATCGCTTCTCGACGGATCTCGCAGGTCTGATCGGCCGCCTCGATTACCTGCAGGCACTGGGTGTGCGCTGGCTCCATCCCCTGCCGCTATTGAAGGCGCGTCAGGGCGATAGCGATGGTGGATTTGCTGTTGCGGATTTCCGGCAGGTGGAGCCGGCACTGGGCACGATGGCGGACCTGGCGGCATTGACCCAGGCCCTGCAGTCCCGCGGCATGGGGCTTCTGCTGGATGTGGTGTGCAATCACACGGCCATGGAGCACGACTGGGCTGTCCGTGCGCGGGCCGGTGATCCGTACTATCGCGAATTCTATCATGTGCTGGACGCGCCCGAGCAGGTCGATGCCTGGGAAGCCAACCTGGTCGATGTGTTTCCCGCCACCGCGCCGGGCAGTTTTACCTTCGATGCCGATATGGGGGGTTATGTCTGGACGACCTTCTATCCCTTCCAGTGGGACCTCAACTACGCCAATCCGGCGGTGTTCGAGGAGATGCTGGGCGTTCTGATCTTCCTGGCCAACCAGGGGGTGGAGGGCTTCCGCCTCGACAGCACGCCTTTTCTCTGGAAGCGCGAGGGGACCAACTGCCGGAGCCAGCCTGAAGCGTATGCGATCGTCGAAGCCTGGCGGGCTGCCCTGACGATCGTCGCCCCCGGGGTCGTCCTGCTGGCCGAAGCGATCGAGAGCCTCGACGACGTTCTTCCGTTCTTTGGAGACGCGGCTCCGGGTTGCGATCTGGCCTACAACAACGGGGTGATGACGGCGCTTTGGGGTGCATTGGTAGACAGCGACGCCGGGATCGCGCGTACGGTCATCGAGGCCGCAGCGGTCCGGCCGGATCATGGCAACTGGCTCAACTATGTCCGATGCCACGATGACCTGATCTGGAACGCTCTCGCCGCCTATGCCCCTCCTGAGGACCTGCAGCGATGGTCGAGCTTCTATGATGGTGCCGGGTTTTCGCGCGGTCGTGCCTTCCAGACGGCGGCTGGCGGGGTTCCCTCTACCAATGGCATGACGGCTGCTTTGGTCGGGCTTGGCAAGGCGGGTGTCGATCAGGACCTCGCGCGGGCGAGGCTGAAGCTGTTGTACGGCATAATCCACGGGCTGGATGGCTGGCCACTGATCTATATGGGCGACGAGATCGCGCTCGGGAATGACGACGCCTATACCGATGATCCCGACCGCCGGGGGGATGGCCGCTGGCTTCACAGGCCAGACATGGACTGGGCGACGGCAGAAAGGCGGGTCGATAAGTGCGCGGTCGAAGCCGACATCTTCTCGACGCTGGCTGGGCTGGCCGCCAAGGCGCGCAAGCTGAACGACCTCGGTGTTGCCGGGCGGGCGCGTTCGGAGGATGTTTCCGAACCTGCGGTCCTTGCCGTGTCAAGGAACGAGGGAAGAAGAGCCTTTCTGATGCTGGCCAATCTGTCCCCGGAGGCTGTGTTTGTAGCGCGACCGGCGGGTTTCGACCGTGCCGGGACCGACGTCCTCACGGATCTTGCCATGGGTGATGAACCGGTCGAACTGAAGCCCTATGGTCTGGTGTGGTGGGTTGCGGACGCATGACGCGTTTTGCTGGCATCGAACTGGGCGGGACCAAGGCCATCGTCGGGTTCGGCAGCGGACCGGACGACCTGTCGCATCGGGTTCGGATCCCGACGACAACGCCCGGCGAGACACTGGGCGCGATTGCGGAGATCGTGGCCGCGGCGCATCGAACCGATGCCCTGGCCGGCATCGGGATTGCAACATTCGGCCCTGTTCGCCTCGACCGGGATGCCGGCGACTGGGGCTGTATTCTGGCCACGCCAAAGCCGGGGTGGACCGGAGCCGACCTTATCACGCCGTTCCGTGCGCTGGGCTTGCCCATGGCACTCGACACGGACGTCGCGGGTGCCGCAGTGGCCGAGGGGCGTTGGGGGGCCTGCATGGGCATTTCCGACCATGCCTATGTCACGGTGGGGACAGGTGTCGGTGTCGGCATCGTCTGCGACGGCCGCCCCGTCCACGGGAAACTGCACCCCGAGGCCGGGCACCTGCCGACCCGACGGGACCCGGCCATCGACCCTTACCCGGGCTGTTGCCCGTTCCATGGCGATTGCCTTGAAGGCCTGGTCTGCGGACCGGCGCTCGCGGGGCGGCTTGGTCGTGCAGGCGAGACAATCCAGCAGGACGATCCCGTGTGGGCGATCGTGGCCGACTATCTGGCGCAGCTGGCAGCCACCCTGACCTATGTGACGGCACCGTCGCGGATCGTCATCGGCGGCGGGGTGGCGACCAATCCGCATCTGCTGCCTCTGATCCGCGCCGAGCTCAGGCGGCAACTCGGCGGCTATCTTGCAGCTCTGGACAGCGATGAGGCTCTCACGGGCTATCTCGTCCCGCCGGCTCTCGGGGACCGATCCGGAGTGCTGGGTGCCATTGCCCTGGTGCAGGACCGGCTCGCCCGAGAGCCGAGGTCGCGGCACACTGCCACCGGGAATCCAATCGACCGTCAGTCCTCTGCTGGAGACGTCCAATGACTGCGAACGCGACGAGCGCCGAGCGTGCGCCCAACACAGGCCTCATCAAGGGCCTGACCTATATGATGTTCATGATGTTTGCGATGACCACGGACTCGGTCGGCGTGATCATTCCGGAGGTCATTCGCGATTTCGGACTCGGGATGACTGCAGCAGGGTCATTCCACTACGCGACCATGGCCGGGATCGCGCTGGCGGGGATTTCTCTGGGATTCCTTGCCGACAGACTGGGACGCAAGGCAGCGATCATCGTCGGGCTGGCTCTCTTTTCGGTGTCGGCCTTCCTGTTTGCGGTGGGTGAGGACTTCGGCTTCTTTATCATCCTGCTGTTTATTTCCGGCGCGGCGATCGGCGTGTTCAAGACCGCCGCCCTGGCTCTGATTGGAGACATCTCGACCTCGACCCGGTCGCATACAGCCACGATGAACACGGTCGAAGGCTGGTTCGGGGTCGGTGCAATCCTGGGGCCAGCCGTGGTCGCCTGGCTGCTGGTGTCCGGGATGTCCTGGAAATGGCTGTATGTCATCGCGGGCGGATTGTCCTTGGCACTGATCGTGACCGCCCTGCTGGTCCGTTACCCGAAAACGGTCAAAACGGCCGCTCCGCCCGCAGATCTGAAGGCGACTGTCGCGATGATGCGTGACCCCTATGCCCTGGCCTTCAGTCTGGGGACGATGCTGTATGTCGGGGTCGAGACCGCGATCTATGTGTGGATGCCGACGCTGCTGGCCGGATATGACGGACCGGCCCTTCTGCTCGCGACCTATGCGCTTTCGATCTTCTTTGTCCTCAGAGCCGCAGGGCGGTTCCTCGGGGCCTGGATGCTCAATCGCTATCGGTGGACTACGGTCCTGGTGGTTGCCAGCGTGCTTATCTTCGCCTGTTTCCTTGGGTCGGCGATTTTTGGCCGTGGCGCGGCAGTCTATCTGTTGCCGCTGTCCGGGCTTTTCATGTCCGTCATCTATCCCACCCTGAATTCCAAGGGCATCAGCTGCTTTGCCAAGGCCCAGCATGGAGCCGTGGCAGGGGTAATCCTGTTCTTCACCTGCATCAGTGCCGTGGCGGCACCCATGGCAATGGGCGCTGTCAGCGACGCCTTCGGCGGGGCGCAGTATGGCTTTGTTCTGGCAACGATTCTTGCCGGCGTCCTGTTCGCGGCTCTGGCCGTGAACGCGGTGCTCGACCCGGCCAGGTCGAGGCTCGCACGGTTCGATGACAGCCAGTACGGGGTCTGACCCTTCAGGCTGACTGGCGGACGATAAGCTCGGGCGGGAGGACGAAGGACCCTGTCTTCTCGCCTGCCAGACGCCGCATCAGCAGATCCACCATTGCGCAGGCACCGGCCCCGATGTCCTGTCGAATGGTTGTCAGGGCCGGAGTGGCATGGATGGCGATTTCAAGATCGTCATAGCCAACCACAGCGACGTCATCGGGAACCTTGATCCCGCGCTCATGCAAGGCCCGGATTGCAGCCATCGCAATGATGTCGGTCGCCGCGACGATGCCGTCGACGCTGTTCCCCGCGTCGAGGAACTCACCGATCGTCGCGTAGGCGGTGTTGGGCGTGAGGTGGACGGGAAGGGGATGGGCTGGCGCCGGCACGCCATTGGCCTCGTGGGCCGCCAGAAACCCCGCATAACGTTCGCCAAGTTCAGGGAAGTCGGGGTTGCCGAAAAACACGAGATGTTTGCGGCCTTGGGCGAGAAGATGCTGCGTCGCCATCTCGCCGCCCAGACGGTTGTCGGTTCCTACCGTGCACTGAACCCGGTCAGGATAGACAGCACCCCAGATCACCAGCGGATCGTAGCGACGCGCCATCGTCTCGATCGTTTCGATCTGGTCGGACTGACCAATGATCAGGACGCCGTCAACGCGACCGGAGTCGGTCATCCGAGCCAGCCAGTCGTCATCCGAAGGGATGACCCGCGACAACAGGAGATCATAGCCTCTCGATGTCAGGGCATCGGCGAGATGACCCAGAAGGGTGATGAAGAAAGGATCGGACACAGGTTGTCCGACCTCGTGGCCGAGGGGCAGAATTACTGCAACGGCCTGAGTTTTCCCGGTCCGCAGATTGCGCCCGGTGACATTGGGACGATAGCCATGTTCCCGCGCAAGCGCCGCCACGCGCTCGCGGGTTTCCCGCCGGATCGCCGGATTGCCGGCTAGCGCCCGCGACACGGTCGAGGTCGACAGTCCCGCCATACGGGCCAGATCGGCGAGGGTGCCGATGACTTTATGCGAAGACTCCATGGGTCTGGAATGGGCGTTCATCGGCGTGCCGTCAAATACCACGCTCACAAAAAGACACGGCCCGGTCGAAACCGGGCCGAGAAGGCAGATGTCCCAGGTCGAGCGCTCGACGGACGAGCGCTCGACAGCCGGGCTAGAAGGAATAGCGCAGGGTCAGGCTGGCGGTGCGTCCGTTCAGGGTCCGGGCGCGAAGGATGTTGGTCGCATTGGCCGTGATCGAACCTTCCTCGCTCTCGGTGACAGCGAACTCGTCGAAGACGTTGTTCACGTTCAGCGCCAGAGACAGGCCATCGGTGATGTCGTAGGTCGCGAACGGATTAACAATCGCATAGCCAGGCAGCACGAGGCGGTTGTCGAACTGGGCATAGGACTCCGAGGTGCCGACGACGTTCGCACCGATCCGGAAGGGGCCATAGGTATAGGTCGCTGTCCCCTGGTAGACCCAGTCGGCCTGGCGGCGCGGCGTATTGCCGACGTTGGCCGGGTTCAGACGGTCTGCCGTGATCTCGGCATCCGTCCAGGTGATCCCGCCCGAGAAGTCGAAGCTGCCGGAGCGATAGAAGCCTTCGACTTCAATCCCCTTGGCTTCATATTCGGCGTCGGTGAAAGTCTGGCTGGTTGCCTCAAAGTTGGTCTCCTCGGTCTTGGCGAGGAAGGCCGTTGCAAAGACCGAGAACGGCCCTGTGCGATAACGGACGCCGGCTTCGAATTGATCGACCATGTCGACGGCTGCGTCGTCGCTGCGGATGTCCCCGCTGGGCAGGATCGAAGGACCGAACAGAAGGCGGTCGGCGTTGGCCCGGCCACCGCGGCTGGCCCGACCGAAGACAGCGACGTCCTCGCTGACCTGATAGTTGGCCCCGAAGCTGTACGACCAGTAGTCCCATTCATAATCGACCGGTCGCGTATTGGCGAAGTCGATCTGGCTGACGAGGGTCTCCGGAACCTGAATGACGCCGTCACCCGAGATATCGCGCCTCGTCACGATACCGTCGGCATAGGTCCCGGTCGCCGAGCCGCTGTCATAGCGGAGCGAGCCATCGATGATCAGATCGCCGCCTTCCCAGCTCAGTGCTGCGTATGGTGCGTCGATGTTGTAGTCGACATCATACGAGCGCCGGCAGCAGTTGCCGAAGAAGGTCGCGCCATAGCCGACCAGTCCGTTCTGGGTCTGTTTGACGCCAGCCGAGTTGAACACGTCGATCAAGGCGGCGTTGTCACCCTTCACTTCCATCAGGAAGCTGTTCCAGAGCCAGTCCATGTCGATGCTCTGGTTCGACTTGTAGTAGCCGAATGTAGCGTTCAGCGTCCCGGTGCCAGCCGCGAACTCGCGTTCCAGCTTCAGGTCATTGGCCATGTTGCCGAAATCGTTGATGTCGACATCGAACAGCACAATCTGTGCGACCAGACCATTGCCGTTGACATTGGCAGGAACGAGCTGACCGGCATTTGCGCCATTCGCATACCGGGCGGTCGAACCCGCCCCGCCGATGCCCGCTGCCACCGAGGCAGCGGTGCCTGTACCGGCCGTGAAGGGCGAGACAAAGCCGCCCGTGGTGTCCGCGATGCGGAACTTGTTGGTCAGCTGCCAGCCGGAGCCGAGGTCAAAGCTGGCCTCAAGGCCTGCCGACAGCACTTCGGGGTTCATCCCGTCGGCGATGTCGGATACGCGCGGCCCGTTTGCCCCGTCGAGGCCCGGGCTGTTGCGGAACAGGGCGGAATGCAGGGTCTGGCTGGACGCATCATAGCCAGGCAGTGGGCCCCAGTTGGGATCGCTGTTGGTGCCGGTCACCTGGATCGGCGAGGGCAGGTAGCCGATGGCCCGGTCGTTCAGATATTTGGCACTGAGCCGAAGATAGCCCGCGTCGAATTCCTTGGTCAGCGACGCCCGGATCTGGCCGCCTTCCTCCGCCGTGTACCCGGCGTCGCGTGCGCCTTCGCCCGTGCGATAGAAGCCGCCAATCGAGCCATACATCGTCTCGTTCAGACGCCCGCCATACTGGAAGTCACCGCGCGTGGTGTCGAAGTCGACGCCTCGCGTCAGGGCAATACTGCCGCCTTCGGTAGCGCCGGTCTGGCTGATCAGGTTGATGACCCCGCCCGGCGAATTGGAAGCAAAGGTCGAGGCCGAGCCGCCGCGGACGGCCTGAACCCGGGCGATGGTTGCGTCGTAGCGGGTGAAAATGTCGGCATTGCCGAAGGCTATGTCGCCAAACTCGAGGATCGGCAGTCCGTCTTCCTGGATCTGAAGGAATTTCGCGCCGCCGGTCGAGATCGGCAGACCGCGCACAGCGATGTTGGCATTGCCTTCGCCACCGGATGACTCCGACCGGATGCCGGGAATGCTGCGGAAGATCTCGGCCGTTGATCGGGGCGCGAGATCCTCGATGGTCTCCGCGCTCAAGGTGGTGACCGAAACCGAGGACCTCAGCGTGGTGCTGGAGCCCGCGACCGCCGTGACGACGATCTCGTCGACGGTCGTTTCAGCAGGGTCCAGACCCTGGGCTGCTGGCGCGCTCTGCGCCCAGACCGGAGTTGTTCCCATCGCCGCCAGCAGGGCACCGGCGCAGACCCAATTCAATCGCTTCATTTTCCGTCCCCGTGGTTTCCAGAGCTTCTGATTGAGCCCGTCAAGCTCAAGGATACTGCAAATGCAATCGATTGCAACAATCGATTGCATCAGCTGCTGTCTCGGCGGTTGCTCGCAGCAGACGTGTTATGTTTCATAGGCTTGAGGTCGAAAATGGAACCCGCCTTGAGCGGTGGCGGAGTGCGTCGTGGTGCGCGCCCCGGCATGATGAACTGCAATGGCGCGTCGCCCTCGACCATCGATCCGTCATCAGTCGGTTAGTCTTACCGATAGCATGCGGAATCTTCGTCTCGGTTAACGCAACCTGTTCAATGCATCGGATCAAGCAGGATGTAACCACAGGGCGCTCAACCAATACGCAGACGCCTGCCGTTGCTGATTTTCAACAATGGAAACTGCCGACGGCATCGATCAGCTATATACTATAGATTGAAACCCCATGTGTTCGGGACGCTGATGGACGAGGTCCGGGCGGGTCGCAAGGCGTGCGACGACACCATGGTCAAGACGCTGCTGCGGGCCTCGGACGTGCCTGCAGGGTCTCGACGCCGTCAGGATGCGAATTCTCGCGCACTGATGTCCGGATATCCGCCGAGGATGGCTCGGTAGATCAACCGTGCGCCCGAAGCGCTACTGCCATAGCCAAACGGTTGCTGCCGTGTACAGGGCGATCCCGATCGTGAGATTGAAGGGAAAGGTGATCGCCAGGGAAGCGGTCACGAACACGCCCGTGTCGGCCTCAGGTGCTGCAAGCCGCATGGCTGCAGGCACAGCGATGTAGGACGCTGAGCCCGCGAGGATCGTGAGCAGGGCGGCGTTCCCGACATCCATCCCGGCCAGACGCGCCAGACCCAATGCCAGCGCCGCCGAAAGGAGGGGAAAGCCGATTGCAAAGGCAACCACACCCGCGCTCAGCTTTCGCCCACCCTCCATCAGACGACGGGCGGCGGTCAGGCCGATATCGAGCAGGAAGAAGCAGAGGGCACCCTGGAACAGCGGGCCCACGAACAACTCCAGCTTTGCCATTCCGGCCGTGCCTGAAAGCAAGCCGACGAGGAAGCTCCCGAGCAGCATGATCGTGGCTGCCCCGACGAAGACCTCCTTCAGAACCGTGCGGCGGTGCCCCGGAACGCCGCGCCCGGCTCCGTTGAGGAGCAGAAGCGCCGTAAGGATGGCGGGTGTCTCCATGAGGGCCAGAACCGCCGCCATATAGCCACCGGAGGCGAGGCCCAATGTCGCGAGGTGCTGCTGACCTGCCGCGAAGGTGACGACCGAGACTGATCCGTAGGTCGCCGCGAGGGCACAGATCGTCGACCGGTCCAGTCTCGGCATCCGCTTCAGCATGACGTAGGCCAGCAGGGGCATCAGTGCGCTGAGCGCCAGTCCGATCGCTGCAGCGGCGAGGAAATCTCCGTTCAACCCTGCAAGCCGGGCTTCCACGCCACCCTTGAACCCGATGCAGAACATCAGATAGAGCGACAGCGCCTTGGCGACAGGCTCCGGGATGGAGAGATCGGATCGAGCGAACGCTGCGAGCGCCCCGAGAAAGAAGAAAAGGATTGCCGGCGAGGTGAGGAGGGCAAGGCTGGCAGAGAGATCGGGCATGGGCTGTCGGTTCTGTCGAAGGGTTGTCTCCTCTGGCCTCGACGCACCCTCCGCTCCAGTTTATACCTCTAATGGGAACCATAACGAAGGTTAATGCCGTGACGTCGCGTCTGGTCAATCTCGAGCTGGACCTGTTGCGGGCCTTCGTGACTGTGATCGAAACCGGGAGCTTCACGCGCGCGGCAGCGCTTCTGGGGCGAACCCAGCCTGCCATCAGCCTGCAGATCCGCCGACTGGAGGATCAGTTGCGTTCTCCTCTGATGGATCGTGCAGGCAAGGGTATTGCGTTGACGACGGAGGGAGCCGGGTTGTTGCCCCAGGCTCGCCATCTGCTGCGCCTGAACGACGAGATCATTGCCACGCTGGGCGAAGGAGATCTGGAAGGCGAGGTCAGGTTCGGCGCGCCGGAGGACATCGCGACCATGCACCTGCCGGGCATCCTGGGTGCGTTTGCGCGGAGCCATCCTCGCATCAAGCTTTCGGTGACATGCGACTACACCGCCAATCTGCTGGACCAGATGTCGCGAGGGCTCCTTGATCTGGCCCTCATCAAGCGCGAGCCCGTTGGCCCTGAACTGGGCGTCCGTGTGTGGAGCGAGCCGCTTGTCTGGGTCGCTCTCGACCCTTCCATCGTCGAGGCCACACCCTTGCCGGTCATCATAGCGCCGGCACCGGATATCTACCGCAAGCGGGCGCTGGCTGCACTCGAAACTGCAGGGCTGGCTTTTCGGGCCTCGTTCACGTCGCCGAGTCTTGCCGGGCAGATGGCGGCGCTTCGGGCAGGTCTTGGCGTTGGAGTCCTGCCCGCAGCCATGGCTCCGCGCGATCTGACCGTGCTTCGCGAGCCCCTGCCGCCACTCAGCGACAGCGAGATCGCGCTCGTATCCATGCGTGGCATGGGCGGGCCGGCAGGATTGCTGGCCCAGGAGGTCCTCCGGGCGCTGGAGCGGGGCCCCGTCTTGTCGTGATCAGGAGCGGAACGCCGCAAGGCGATGGGCCGCCGATCAGCAGATCGGCGGCCCAAACCTTCATTCCTTGTCCTGTTCCCCGCGGGTCTTGATCCACGAGTAGGCCATGGATCCCCCGATCAGGCCGAGTGTGGCGATGAGGGACCACTGCGGTTCAAGGTAAGGGACCAGCGCTTCGCCCGTCATGTCCTTCCAGGCCTTGTAGAGGCCGAAATTCCAGATGATCTTCACGCCGATCAGGACGAGGACCATGGACAGGCCGTACTTCAGATACTTGAAGCGTGCGACGGCTTCGGCGAGCATGAAGTACATCGACCTCAGGCCCAAAATCGCGAAGATGTTGGACGTGTAGACGATGAAAGGGTCCTTTGTGACGGCAAAGATCGCTGGCACGGAGTCGACCGCGAAGATCACGTCCACAACCTCGACCATGACGAGGGCGAGGAACAGGGGCGTTGCAAACAGGACGAGCCGACCAGAGCCCTTGGGGTCTGGCTTCTTGACGAAGAAGTTGTGGTTCTCGATTGTGTCCGTGATCCTCATTCGCTTCCGGAGAAACTTGAGGACCGGGTTCTGGTTCAGGTCCATTTCGTGATCGCCACCGAAGATCATCTTCCAACCGGTGAAAATCAGAAAGGCGGCGAATATAAACAGGACCCAGGTGAACTCGTTCACGATGGCTGCGCCAAGCGAGATAAATATCGCCCGGAAGACTATGGCTCCAAGGATGCCCCAGAACAGAACGCGGTGTTGGTACTCTCGAGGCACCGCAAAGAACGTAAAGATCATTCCGATGACAAAAATGTTGTCAAAGGCCAGGGCTGTTTCAAGAAGATAACCAGTAAAATACTGGAGAACAGCCTGCTGGTTCAGGTTGTCCGGGCTCATATAATAGCGAGGATCGGGCTCGTAGATAAAATATACATATGCGCCGAACGCAATTGCGATCGATGCGAACGACGCCCACATCGCAGCCGACTTTTTGGCGGAGACAACGCCATCCTTGTTGTTGACCACCCCGAGGTCTATCCAGAGCAACAGTCCGATGAAGGCGAGGAAGGCTATCCACAGCCAGATCGGTTGCCCGACATAGGTCGCGGCAAGAAAAGAAAGGGACTCGTGCATCCCATACCCCTGATTTTTTCTAAGAAGCGTCGCGTTCCGCTATCCAAACGGGGATCCGACATCGCAGTCGACGCCTCGACTGCCAGAGGGGCCCGGACCCGTGGTGTGGGCGTAATGGCGACAGTTGCGGCCTACGTCAACGCCTGCAGTCAGCAGTACAGGCAATCGACGCAAAAATCATGTCTCAGAAGTCTCGTCATAATACTGTCTGATGGCGGGCATGACGCTTTCTTATTGGCCAGATCTCGACAACTGGGGCAGCGTTCTTGAGCGGCCCGGGCCCCTCTGACGATCATCGTGATCGTGATGTCGGACCGCATCGGGTGCGCTCGATGACGGGGTCCGGCTGATTTTCCCCCACTTCGACTGAAGCTTCGGCATCGAGCGCTCCCGGCCAGAGAAGGAGAGGCTCCATGTCTATCGTGTTGGCACACCGATTGAAGGGCTGTCATGCCCTGCTCGAATTGGCGTTGAGAGATGAAAGGGCGCGATTGCGTCCTGACGAGAGAACGCTCGCGACCATCAAGAAGAAGAAGCTCGTCATCAAGGACAAGCTGATGCTTTTCGACGATGGCCGGACCACGTCTTCCTCACACTGAACTCCCAAGCCCGGCGCTCCCGCAGCGCTGAAACCGGAGATCACGCAATCGCAATCGCAATCGGGTTCGCGCAAGCGCGACATCACGACATGAGGGAACCATGCCTGGACCAAACAGGACAATGCGACAGTCAAGGATTGATCCGGACGATGTCTGGACTCCTGGCGACATGATTCAGATGGATGCAGTGGTGGCCGGCTGCGCAATGGTTGCGCAAGCCGATGGATGGGTCACACCCGACGAACGCAGACGTCTTGTCGATAGGATGCGCAATTCGCCGACCGTGGCCTTCTTCGGCACCAACGATGTGCTTACCCTTTTCGAGGCCTTGAATCTGAGGTTCGAACGCGACCTCGATGACGGCGAGGCGACAGCAGAGGTCGCAGTGGCACGCTTGCGTGGCCAGCCGGGTCCCTCGCGCATGTTGATCGAGACAGCCTGTTCGGTGGCGGAGGCGGATGGCGGCTTTGATGCCGAGGAGCGTGCCGTCATCCTGAGCCTCTGCAAGATTTTGGGTCTTGACCCGGCAGCCTTCGCCCTGACGGCTGAACAGGGGGCGGCGCGATGAGAGTGGGTCCGTCCTCACTGGTGGCACAAGCCTGGTCCGTGCAGACGTCCCAGGCGACCGGGCGTGTGGCCGCCCACCAGAGTTCGCCTACCGATCGGCCCGTCGAGCAGGCTCAGGCTATACTTGGCGAAACGCGTCTTCGGCGGCCCAGTCAGCATACCTTCGACATTCGTGTTTGACCCAAGGGCCCCGTGGTAGATTCCAATGACCCGCTAATCGTCGGCTATCGTCGCTTTCGCTCCACGGTCTGGCCAGCGAAGGCTCAGCTTTTTGCCCAGCTCGCCCGGAAAAGACAGCAACCCGCCACAGCCGTTATCGCCTGTTCGGATGCCCGGATTGATCCCCAGACCATATTCGATGCGGAACCCGGCGAACTCTTTGTCATCCGCAACGTGGCGGGTCTGGGTCCGCCC
>QBLX01000017.1:23101-51240 GCA_003241825.1 Alphaproteobacteria bacterium | reverse complement strand
CCAGCGCAGCGCTGGAGTATGCCGTCAAGATTCTCAAGGTCCGGCGTATCGTCGTGCTGGGACACGTGGGATGTGACGGGGTCCACGCCATGATCCACGGCCCACTGCGCGAGGCGAGGGACTTTCTCGGTCCCTGGATGGATATCGCGGAACCCGTAATGTGGCCGATGCCAGAGCAGGGCACCGGACAGGCTCTGGAAGGCGCAGTCGAGCTCGCCGTGCTTGACCTGTCGCTCAAGAACCTGCGGACCTTCCCGTGGATCCGCGAGGCTGAACAGGTGGGACAGCTGACACTGACAGCCTGGCAATTCAGCATCGCCACCGGAGAATTGCAGGCCCCGTGAGCCTTTCATGGCGCGCGGTTATTGCCTGTATCACGACAACTCATTGGGCCATCCAGCGGCTGTCTGCCAGACATTGGTTCGCGGCCCGGGCCCCTCTGACGTTCATTGTGATCGTGATGTCGGACCGCATCGGGCGTGTCCGATGTCGGGGTCCAGTCTTTGCATTGCCTCGATGTCTTCGTGCGCGCCCCTTTGACGAGGAGAGGCATGATGACGACCCCTGCAATACGGCGCATTCGGCGATACAGCACGATCATGGCGTTGGGTCTGATGACCATCGCGTGGAAGCTGCGCAAAGCGTTCCGCACCGCTCGCTTGCGGTGAGAGCGCCTCCCGAGACTGACGCTGTTGCGGGTCGTCCGCGGTCAACGTTGCTGATCAGTCTGCCTGTTGGCGACGTTTCGTGCCGCTGTGTGGCGTTCTGAAACTCTGTCGCACATGGTTTCCCCTTGACCTGGCGAGCTATGGCAAGGCACAGGTTTGCTTATGCACATGCGAACCAACATCATCACGTCCCTTGCCCTGGTGGCACTTCTCTCCGCCTGTAGTCAGGAGGGGACATCGACGCCCGAGACGGCCGCCAGTGGTGTCGTCAATGTCTACACGGCACGTCACTACGACACCGATGCGGCGCTGTATGCGCAGTTTACTGAGCAGACGGGGATCAAGGTCAACATCATCGAAGGCAATGCCGACCAGCTGATCGCTCGCATGACCAGCGAAGGTGTGGCCAGCCCCGCCGACCTGTTCATCACAGCCGATGCAGGGGCATTGTGGCGAGCCGAGACGGCGAACCTGCTCCAGCCCGTCGTGTCGGAGACGATGACTAACGCCATTCCGGCGAATCTGCGTGATCCCGAGGGCCTCTGGTTCGGCCTGAATCGTCGCGCCCGCATCATCGCCTATGACTCGACCAAGGTTCAGCCTGCCGATGTCGACACCTACGAGGAAATCGCGTCGCCGCGCTTCCGCGGCAAGCTCTGCGTCCGTTCGGCCGACAGCGTCTACAATCTGTCGCTGGTCGGAGCGCTGATCGAGGCCTGGGGTCCGGAGCGGGCTGGCGAGTGGACACGTGGTGTCGTCGCAAACATGGCTCGCCTCCCCGAAGGCGGTGACCGCGACCAGATCCGTGCCGTGAATGCCGGTGTTTGCGAGATCGCCCTGACCAACAGCTATTACTACATCCGGCTCGCGAATTCCGACGATGCAGCGGATCGCGACGTGACAACGAAGGTCAAGCTGGCCTTCCCGTCGCTGGACGGGCTGGGCGCGCATGTGAATATTTCGGGTGGTGGCGTCGCTGCCAATGCGCCCAACAGGGCGAATGCCGTTCGTCTGCTGGAGTATCTGGCGTCGCCTGAGGCCCAGACCATGGTCTCGGCGGGCAACAACGAGTTCCCCGCCAGTCCGAACGTCCCCGCACCGCCGCCAACCGATGCCTATGCAAACTTCAAGGCCCACCCGATGTCCGTGGCAGCCTATGGTCCGCGTCAGGCCGAGGCTCAAAGCCTGATGAGCGCAGCGGGCTGGCGATAATCACGGCTGAGGTCACATCCGTTTCGGGCCCACGCGCGCCACGCGTGCGGGGGCTGACGCTTTTGCGCTTGCTCGCCTTCCTCGCGGCTGCGGTCGCGATCGCGCCCCTGATCGGTGTCGTGGCTGCAGCGCTGGGTGAAGGTCGGGCAGATATCGCGGCTGTCGACCTCATGCGTTACGCCCTGACGTCGGTCGCGCTGGCCGGCATGGTTGGCCTTGCCACAGCCGTGGTCGGTTCACTCTCGGCCTGGCTGGTTGTGATGCACAGCTTTCCCGGCCGAAACGTCTTTGCCTGGGCGCTGGTCCTGCCCCTGGCGGCACCGGCCTTTGCGGTCGCCTATGCCTATGCAGACCTGTTCGATGTGGCGGGCGATCTGAGGACCTGGATGCGAGCGGTCCCGGGCTTTGACTGGGGGCCGCAGATGCGCAGTTTGCCCGGCGCGGCCTTCGTGCTGTCCCTCGCCTTTTACCCTTACGTCTATCTGACCGTTCGTGCCGCGCTCGTGAACCAGTCGAGCCAGGCGATCGAAGCAGCCCGTAGCCTGGGGTGCTCTCCGACCCTGGCCCTTTTCCGGGTTGCCCTTCCACTGCTGCGCCCGGCGCTGGCTGCCGGCGTGGCCCTTGCGGTCATGGAGACCCTGGCTGACTACGGGGCCGTGCAGTTCCTGAGCGTCCAGACCCTGACCACGGGCGTGGTCCGATCCTGGTTCGTTTATGGCTCGCTGGAGGCTGCCGCCCGGCTGGCGCTGCCATTGCTTGGGGCTGCTGCCCTGCTGATGTGGATCGAGCGGCTCAGCCGCCGGGGTCGAACTGACGAGACGGCACGTGCTCGCTGGCGGCCAATCCAGCCGACCCCGCTGAAGGGATGGCGCGGTCTTCTGGCCTTCGCCTTTTGCCTCGGATTGCTGACTCTGGGCCTGTTCCTCCCGGCGGGCTGGCTGGCGATCAATGCCCTGGACATCAGCCCGGACTGGGCCCGTCTGGCGCGTGCGGCGTCCCATAGCTTCGGCCTTGGACTGGGCGGAGCAATTGCAACGGTTATCCTTGCCACGTGTCTGGCCCTTTCGGCAGAGCGGATGCCGATCACGGCGCGCATCAGCAGTCTGGGCTACGCCACGCCGGGCGCGGTTATGGCGATTGGCCTTCTCGCTCCGGCTTCCTTGCTCTGGCAGAACGTTCCGGGCGCTGTTTCCGGGTTCGGTGTGGGGCTTCTCCTGCTGATCTACGCCTATGCCGCGCGGCTGATGGCTGCTGCACTGGAGCCGGTCGAGGCCGGTCTGACGCGGGTCACGCCTTCGATGGTGTCCGCCGCGCGCACACTCGGGCGCAGCGAGACGGGTGCCGCGCTGTCTGTTCGCTTGCCAATCGCGTCGGGAGCGATGCTGACAGCCGTTCTGGTCGTCTTCATAGATGTCGTGAAGGAACTGCCTGCGACGCTGATTCTTCGCCCCTTCAACGTCGACACGCTGGCCGTCATCGCCGACAACTACGCTCGTGACGAGCGACTGCCGCACGCGGGTTGGCCCAGTCTCATGATCCTCGCCCTGACACTCCCGGCCGTGATCTGGCTGACCCGCAAGATCACGGCCTCTCGCCCCGGAGACCTGCATGGCCAAGACTGACGCCATCGTTTCGGTCACAGGTGTCAGCCGCATCTTTGGTCAGAGGGCAGCCATCGATCGGGCCGACCTGACATTGACGCGCGGACGCATCCTCGGACTGCTCGGCGCTTCTGGCTCCGGCAAGAGTACCTTGCTGCGGACCATTGCCGGGCTGGAGCCGATCGATGCCGGTACCATCTCGATCGACGGCCAGGTGGTCTCGGCACCGGGTCGCGCCGTGGCTCCGGAAAATCGCCGCGTCGGGATGGTCTTTCAGGACTTCGCCCTGTTTCCCCACCTGACCGTGGCACAGAACGTCGGCTTCGGCTTGCGGGGCAGGGCGGATCGCGACGCGGTGGTCGGGGGGCTTCTGGAACGCCTGAGGATTTCTGACCATGGCCAGGCCTTCCCGCATACCCTGTCCGGCGGAGAACAGCAGCGTGTTGCCCTGGCCAGGGCACTCGCGCGTGATCCGGCGGTGATCCTGCTGGATGAACCCTTCTCGAGCCTCGACGGTTCGCTGCGCGCCGAAGTGCGCGAGGACCTGATGGAAACCCTGCGGGACACCGGTGCATCGGCCATTGTCGTGACGCACGATGCCGAGGACGCCATGATCATGGCTGAGGATCTGGCCCTGATGGACGCCGGTCGCGTTATCCAGGTCGGACGGCCTCAGGACCTCTACACAAGTCCGACCTCGGTCGCCGCGGCCCGGTTGCTCGGCCCACTAAACCTCGTGGAAGCACAGGTGGATCAGGGTGTGGCGACCTCCATTCTCGGTGGAAAGTCCGTGGCCCTGCCGAATGGCCCGGCGCGAATGGGCATTCGCCCGACGGACCTGAAGCTGACCGGGAGCGGTAGCGGGCTGGAGGCACGGGTGGCTTCGGTCAGCTTCGCCGGTGGCTATCGTGTCGTTCGGGTAAAGGCAGGCCCGGTCGCACTTTCGCTTCACCTGTCAGGCGAAGTACCCTCGCCGGGAGATGTCGTCGGGGTGATGGCCGATCCCGCACGGCTGATGGTGCTTCCTCTTTAACAACCCGGGCAACTGGCGATCTGCCGTCTTCAGAACCGTGCGCTGACCGTCAGCCGAGCATTCAGGGGTGCGCCAGTGGAGATATTGGCGTTGTTGTGCGCGTCGGGGAAATAGGTTTCGTCGAGAAGGTTCTCGATATTGAGCTGAACCTGGACCTCGTCTGACACATCATAGAACGCGGCAGCATCAACGCGGACAAAGCCGGGCAGGCGCGTGGTCGCATTGCTGGTCCGGATGGCCGCAAACTGGTCGGACTGGTGTGTCACCCCGAGGCCGAGGCCGAGGCGGTCCGTGAGGTTGAACCGGTTCCAGAGGCTGAACTGCTGTTCGGGGACCTGGGCCAGCCGGACAGAGTCATTGCCCGCCAGAAGGGCGTCCTGCCAGGCATAGCCTGCGCTGATCTGCCAGCGGTCGGTGATGTTGCCGGTCGCTGCAAGTTCCAGCCCGCTCGTCTGAGTCTCACCCACATTGATGCTGAGCGCGGGATTGTTTGGATCTGGTGTGGTTGCGTTGGTCCGGTCCAGCTGGAAGACGGCCGCCGTCAGGATGAGGTTCGACCGGGCCTGCCATTTCAGGCCGACCTCCGTATTGGTGAAACGCTCGGGCTCGAGGTCTTCCTGCATGGTCGACAGGCTCAGGAACTGGTCGCCGGCACGGGGCAGGAAGGACCGGCTGTAGCTGGCATAGAGCGACAGGTCAGGTTGAGGTTTGAAGATCACGCCAACCCGCGGCGACACCTTTTCGTCGGTGCGAGAGAAGGGGCGGTCAATGACAGGCTGGAAATCCATGCCGTCGATGTCGAACCGGTCGAAGCGCAATCCCGCGACGATATCGAACTTTTCCCCGAAGCTGATCTGGTCCTGCACATAGGCCGAGACGGTCTGGACGGTGGAAACCGTATCCCGGACCAGGGCTCCGAATGTCACGGTCGGAAAAACGGGGTCGGTCAGGCTCAGTAGGCTGTTGGACAGGACCCCGTTCCGGCGCTGGTTTGCCGAGCTCTGGTCGCCGTATTCGAGGCCGAACAGGATCCGATGGTCCAGTGGTCCCGTGCGCATCTCCCAGAGAAGATTGCTCTGAACGAGGAAATTCTCGCGGGTGGTGGGATCAGTGTAGGCCGCCAGCGGGACGCCGCCCGTCTGGCTGGTCGCAGGGCCGTTAGGGTAGACGTTTGTGTAAAGCTTGTCGAAATCGCCGTAGAGGACGGTCGTCGAAACGGAAAGGCCCTGCGCCAGGTCCCCGTCGATCCTGCCCTTGAGGATGTGGGCTTGAAGCGTTGCGACGTTAGAGCCGGGCACGCCGAAAAACCGGTCGCGGTACCCTTCAATGGGACGCCCGTTCAGCGATGGCACCCCACGATCGGTGACGCGGTCATCCTCGACATATTCGTAGGACAGACCCGCGCGCCAGCTGCCGCCGAGGTCCGCTGCCAGATAGGGGTTCACCGCAAACCGGTGACCTTCATAGGCATCCCGGTGGTTCGCCAGTTCTTCATAAACAGCATTCAGCCGGAAAGCGGCCCGCTCACCCAGCGGCGTGTTGAGGTCGCCGGAAATGTCGAAAGCCCCGAGACTGTTGGTCGAGACGCGAGTGTTGGCAAAAGGGCCTGCGCCGTTCGGTGTCTTCTGCACCCGATTGACGATACCGCCCCCGCCACCACGCCCGAAGATCAGGGCATAGGGGCCCTTGAGGACTTCGACCCGCTCGAGATTGTAGAGGCCGCGGAAATACTGGACGTCGTCGCGAACGCCATCGAGGAAGAAGTCTGCGGTGGTGTTCTGGCCACGCAGCGTGATCTGGTCGCGGTTCCCTTCGCCCTGACCAACGGTGACACCCGGTACATATCGCAGGACATCCGACAGGCTGTAGGCGGCCTGGTCGTCCAGCTGCTGGCGCGTGATGACGTTGATGCTCTGGGGCACATCGACCAGCGCCGTATCTGTCTTCGTGGCTGTCACCGAGTTGAGGGCGACATAGCCGCGCGTCTCGCCTGTGACGATGATCGTGCCGAGCTCGGCAGCCGCCTCCTGGGCATGGGAAGTGGTCGGCAAAACGACTGAAAGAGCGGCGGAGGCGAGCAGGAAGCGCATCATAGATCGGTGACCCAAGGAGGAACGGCGATCTTGATACTGCGACACATTCCTAATTGCAACAGGGGGGCTCGGGCGCGTGTGCTGTGCTGCGCATGTACTGAAAGGGGGACGAAGCCAACGTCCACCGATGATGCTGCGCCCCGATGCCGCGCCTGTACCAGCCAGCGAAACTGGTGCCGTCGTGTCGCTCTCGATACGAGGTCGAGGACTTCAATCTCGAGGCCAGGACGTGATCATGCACAGCCGGATAGAACTGCGGGATCTCGAATTGACGGTGAGCATCGGTACCTATGGACCCGGTGATGTCGTGCCGGATCGGCATCTGCTTGACCTGACCCTGGCGATTGATCCGTCTCTGGTCATGATCCCTGAAGACCGCATGGATGCTGTCTTCGACTATGATCCGCTGATCGCCCGGATCGACGAGATCGCCAGGACGACGCCCTTCGAAACCCAGGAGCGATTGATGACACTGATCGTCGAGGCCTGTGCTGCCTGTCCCGAGGTCGAGGCCCTGGAGATCGCTCTGCGCAAGGCACCGGTTCTGGTTGGTACAGGCAGCCTCGGTGTGCGCCTCGTGATGGATGGGGCTGGCCTCGCCCAGTTGCGGCACGATCAGCGTGTGTGACAATCAGCGACGCGCTGCGGTGCGTCGCTGGAGCCAGGTTTGCAGTCGGCGGTCGGCTATTTATAGATGGCCCTGCGGTCGCCGAAATCCCTGACGCGCTTGCGCCACGCGCGGTAGCTGCCTGTTTTGAGACGACTGCGCATGAGGGCCTTGACCTCATCCGGTCCCAATCCGTGAAGTGCGCGGATATCCTCGAAACTGACATGGTCGCTCAGCGCCATCTCGATGATCTCGCTCTCGGTCGAAGCGTCGATGGCGGGAGAGGTCATAGGGTCGGGGTTCCCGTTCCAGGGCGTGCGATCACGCGCTGTCGTCGCGCTCGATACTACAATCCTTGCGGGGATGAGCCGATTGACGCGAGGGCGAGGTGTCGCATTGGCCTCATCCGCACGGGGACGTACGTCGACATCCAGCACTCTCGCGGAACCGGACCCATGATCACTGCAGCCCTACTGGTCACTGCGCTGCTGTTCGGGGGGATGATCCTTTACTCCTTCGGATTTGCCGCCTTCCTGTTCACGGCTCTGCCTCCGGAGACTGCTGGCCCCACCATTCGACGTGCCTTCCCGCATTTTTACCTGTTCGTCATGGGTACGGCGGCGCTGGCGGCCGCGCTCACCCTGTCTCTGGCCCTGCCCCTGGCGCTCGCGCTTGGTGCCATTGCTGTTTCCGTGCTGCCAACACGCCAGCTTTTGATGCCTGCAATCAATCGCGCGATCGATGCCGGAGCGCAGTCGGCGTTCAAATGGCTGCACGGGCTGTCGGTGATCATTACCCTGACCCACATCGTGGTCGCGGGATGGGTCCTGAGCCAGATTCCAGGACTTGCCAGCTAGCTGTCCGGACTCATGAGCGCACCGGGGAAATGCCGGTTCTCTAGTCCGCCATTTCCGGACTGTCCTGCCGGGCCGCCTGCACGCAATGCAGGATCGTCGTGATCAGCAGGTTATGCTCGATCGGCTTGGACACAAAGCCAGCCGCTCCAACCTGTGCCCAGGCTTCCCGATGAACGTCCAGCACATTGGCGGTCAGGGCAATGATGGGCGTCGCGGGAGCCAGTTTCTCGGCGATGATCTGTCGGGAGGCCTCGAGGCCGTCCATGACCGGCATCTGCATATCCATCAGGATGACGTCGAACCGGTTGGTCCGGCAGTGTTCGACGGCGAGAGCGCCGTTCTCAGCAAAGCTGACGAGAGCGCCGAAGGGTTCGAGGACGTGCCCGATGATCTTGCGGTTTACCGGGTGGTCTTCTGCGACAAGGATGGAAAGACCAGCGATCGATCCTGTGGGAGCCTCGGACGGGTTCGCAGTTTCAACGACTTCCGCAAGACTGCACGGCATTCGGGCGATGAAGCATGATCCGAGGCCGACGTCGCTCCGGGCCACAAGGTTGCCGCCCATAAGCTCTGCCAGCCGTCGGCTGATGGCGAGACCCAGGCCCGTGCCCCCGTACCGGCGAGTGGTCCGGGCATCAGCCTGTTCAAACAGCTCGAAGATGGCGCCGAGGCGATCGGCCGGAATACCGCAGCCGGTATCCTCGACCTCGATCTCCAGCATGTTCTCGGACGCGGACCAGCGCGCCCGGACGTCGATATATCCATCCTGCGTGAACTTCACGGCATTGGACACGAGGTTGAAAACGATCTGCTGGAAACGGAGCGGATCAAGATGCAAGGCAGAAGGGACCGAGTCGTCGATCGTAAGCCTCAGGCTGGAGCCTGCCTGTTCTGCGCGTTCCGACCAGATCCGCTGCATGGCCTTCAGACGCTCGGGAACATCGACCGACGCCGGGATCAACTCCATCTTGCCGGCCTCGATCTTCGAAAAGTCGAGAATGTCGTTGAGCAGGGCCACGAGGATGCCGCCGGAGTCGAGAAGCATCTCGACCTGATCGCGCTGCGTAGGATCCAGTTGCGTTCGGTTAAGCGACTGACCGGCTGAAATCACCGCATTCATGGGTGTCCGGATTTCGTGACTGATGGTCGCGAGGAAATCTGATTTGGCGGAGTTGGCAATGTTGGCGCGTTCTGCGGCAGCGCGCGCCAGTTCGTTTGCGTCCTTCAAGGCCTTTGTGCTCTGCGATCCCTGGCGGATCGTGACCCCGAGGTGCGTCATGTACAAAACACCGCCGACCGCGATCAGGAGGTCGAGCGGTTCCCTGCTCAGGATTGCCTGAAGGATCGGAAGGCCCAGAAAATACAGGGCGTAGGGAATGATAGAAGCAATGACGAACGCGCGAACATCATGCATGTGGACGCTGACATGAAGCATGCCACCGGCCAGCATCACCATGCCGAACACCATCCCGGCGGAACCACCCGAGAACCAGAGGTAGATCGCGAGGGAAGCATAGACAGAGACGTTTACGGTCACCGAGGCCATCAGGATGGTGCTCAGCCGCGATGACGGCTTGAAGTCTTCGGTCTGGCGGAGCGGAAAAAAAAGTTTTGCGTCAATAAGTTGGGTTACGAACACGGCTATGAGCCAAGCAACTGGCCATATCGACGGTGCCAGGAACCAGGCAGTCAAGGCGATAAAGCTGGCGATTGAAAGACGTGTTCTGAGCTCACGCTGTCGCGTGACGGCTAGCCTGAAGTACCGCGACGGATCCGTGGTGGGCATGAACATGCAGCAACATATAACGCAGAACCCAATAACAATCGTTTACCATAAGCAGGCCGTTCTCCTCGGGTTGATCAGCGAGGCGTGAACAGTCGGAGACTATGAAGACAAATTCTCGGCAGCGTCATCTGTAGCTGGTAATGTCTTGTCAGAATGAGTGTGTTTGATACCTGCTTTGAATGGTTGCCAGCGTGCGGCGTGCCCGTAGTGGGTCGATTTGCAGGGTATCTCCCGGGCTAGGTAGGATTACCTATTGGCCTGTAATCTAGCCATTTGTTCAGTTCCCGCGCTCATCGATCCGGTCAGGAGCGCTGATGAATCCTGATGTCCCCAGATTGATGATCGAGCTGTTTGCATCGGTGATGGCCATTCTGGCCAGTACTGTCGCCGTGGTGCTCGTGTCTGCCCGCCCAGCGCTGCCTTCGTCGTCACGGCGGTCTTTCCTCCCTGGTGGAGCGCGGCCGAGAGCGATGAGGCGGTAACTCCGATTGGCGTCGCGGCCTCTGGAGGCCGCACCCCGAATATCGTGAAGATCTATGGCGGAGCGGACCTTCAGGCGCGGCTCCGCCGAACTGGCGTCTGGCTCATTCTCGACCCCCGCCTACTGACCTGTGGCCCATCCTCGGAGCGTAACTGATGATCTTCCAGACTCGTGATCTTGCTCACCAACGCGCGGTCGGCAGCAGTGTAGTTGTCTCGCTGTGCTGGGTGCTGGGTGCTGGCGGCTGGCGGCTGGCGGACTGGCACAGGGCCTGCTGCTCGGGTCCGATCTCGTCCGGGGTGTCGTGCCGGTCGTATTGATCGCAGGGCTTCAGACCGTTGTCTGGGCAATGTTCCGGGCGCGCTCGATCGGCCGGATGCTTTCGGCCATTCTCCTGATGGCCCAGGTTTCGACGCTCGTTGCGGGCCTCGCAGGTCATCCCTACCAGATCGACATGCATATGGCCTATTTTGCAGCGCTGGCCGTTGTCGTGATCTATTGTGACTGGCGCGCCATTATCGGTGGTGCCGCAACCGTGGCCGTGCATCACCTGGTGCTCAGTTTCGCGTGCCGAGGCCGACCGGATCGCGGCAGAGAAGAGGGCGCTTGATCTTGCTGTAGCGCACGAGCAGGCCCTGATCGTCGAACAGACCGCGGCCAGGCTCAGCGCCCTGGCTCGTGGAGACGTGACCTATCGCATTCCTGGCCGTTTCCCCGGCCAGGACGCCAAGCTCTAGGACGACTTCAACTCGGCGATCAGCGCGCTTCAGTCGGACCTGATCGTGATCGATGCCAATGCCCGATCCATCGTTTCCGGCGCGGGCGAGATCAGCTTTGCGTCCGATGACCTGTCGCCCCGGACTGAGCAGCAGGCTGCAGGACTTGAACAAACGGCAGCAGCGCTCGACCAGATCACCGCAACCGTGAACCGCACGGCATCCGGGGCAAGGGAGGCCTCTGCCACGGTGCAGGCCGCCCGTAACGACGCTGAAACCAGCGGTACGGTCGTGCGGGAAGCCGTGTCCGCCATGGATGCGATCCATGCATCGGCCCATCAGATCACCCAGACCATCGCCGTGATCGACGAGATCGCCTTTCAGACCAATCTTCTCGCCTTGAACGCCGGGGTCGAGGCTGCGCGGGCGGGAGATGCTGGTCGAGGCTTTGCCGTCGTGGCCTCCGAGGTCAGGGCGCTGGCCCAGCGATCAGCCATCGCGGCCAAGGAGATCAAGGTCCTGATTTCAAGCTCGACCACCCAGGTGAACGCTGGCGTCGCTCTGGTCGGCCAGACGGGTGAGGCGCTTCAGCGGATCATGGGCCGCGTCGCCGAGATCGACGGGCTGGTGTCCGAGATTGCAGCCTCGACGCAGGAACAGGCAACCGGACTACGCGAGGTCAACACTGCAGTGAACATGATGGACCAGGTCACACAGCAGAATGCGGCCATGGTGGAACAGTCAACCGCAGCCAGCCAGAGCCTGACGAACGAGGCCAGCCAACTGGTCGATCTGATCGCGAGGTTCCAGACAGGAGATGCCGCTCGACAGAGCCCTGGCCAGTCGGCCCAGACTCGTTTCGACAGACGGGCCGCGGCCTGAAGTCATGTGACGGCCTGTCCATGCCGAGCCGTCTGTTCCATGCCATCATCATGACGCCGGGGATCAAACCTGAAGATCACCCCGGCGGATGGCGGCATAGACGGCCTCGCCGCGCGAGTTGACCTCAAGCTTGCGGTAGATGGCTTTCACATGGTTGCCGACCGTGAGCGGCGAAATGCCAAGGGATCGTGCCGCCTCCTTGTAGCTCTGGCCGCGGGCGAAGACCTTGAGCAGCTCGATCTCGCGGGGAGTGAGGTGTTCGGGCCGGTGGTCGGGGCCCATAGGGGGCGCTGGCTCACGCTGCCGCAGGCGATCGAGCAGATACACTGCTGCCGAGGCACTGATGGGGGCTCCCCCCATCAGCGTGACATGGATTCCTTCCAGGATAACTTCAGGCGAACTGTCCTTGAGCAGATAGCCGTCAGCCCCCGCCGCCAGCGCATTCACGACTGTGTCACGATCGCCAAACGCCGTGACGACCAGCGTCTTGCACCCTGAGCCAGCCTTCAACTCCGGAATGAAGTCGAGCCCGCTTCCATCCGGGAGGCCGATGTCGGTCAGGACCAGATCCGGGTCCAGCGCTATCATGCCCCGTGCGTCTGCGATCGAACTCGCAGTTGCGCAGATCTCGAGCGACGGCGAGCCCGAGACGATTTCGACGAAATGGGCCAGCACGTCAGGATCGTCTTCTAGGATCGCGATGCGGCGGGGCGACTCGGTTTCAGTCATGGTTCCCTCGGGACGGGTCGCAGGATCAGGACGACATCGGTCCCGGTCTCGGACGCATCAATGGTCAAGCTTGCTCCGATCAACGTCGCCCGCGTCTTCATGTTTCGAAGGCCATGGCCCGATGTACTGGTCCCGCTGTAGCCCTTGCCGTTGTCGCTGACGGTCAGGCGTACCGCACCCGCCTCGCTGTCTTGTCCAACGCCGATCTCGATCCGGTCGCCACCCGAGTGCTTCAGCGCATTGTTCACGGCCTCCTGCAGGATGCGGAAGACCTGCAGCACCACGCGTGGCAGATAGTCGGGCAGCGGGGTATCGACGAGGCCGTTCCACGCCAGAGCGAACCCTGCGGCCTCGACGCGCGGTCGCACGCGATCCTGAAAGGTGGTCAAGGCGGACGCGAGGGACTCGCCGACCGAGTCCATCGAATCGATCATCAGCCGCATTTCGTCGATAACGGACTGCAGCCCCTCGGCGACGACAGCGGGCTCGGCCTTGCCGCGTCGGGCTGCCAGCAACATGCCCATCAACTGGCTGCCCAGCCCGTCGTGCATGTCCCGCATGATCCGGCGGCGTTCGTCGTTGTGTGCCTGGAGGCGGACCCGGTCGTGTTCGCGTGCCTGCGCCGCCTGCAACTCGACTTCCCGTTCGGCCAATCGCTCGGCCAGATGGGTGTTCAGGTCGCGCGCAGACTGGAACAGGGTGAAGTTCCGCTGGATGAAAGCCGCCACCAGCGCAAACAGCAGGACTGGACCGGACTGAAGCACGTAGTCCTCGGTGTTTGCTCCAAGATATGTGTCCACGGCGTCCAGGACGATACAGACGGCCACCAGACTCAGCAGGGCCCCCTCGATACGGCGATCTTCCCGGACGCTGATGAAATGCCATGCGACGCGAAGGACCACCGCCACGCCCATGACGGTCGTGAAGACGGACCAGATCAGCGCTGGCACGTCGTAGCCCTCGGGCATGGGGCGATAGAGCAGCCAGTAGGCCGAGACGAGCACCAGCATCGTCCATGCCAGAATGGCAAAGGGCTGAAGCCATGGCAGGGGCCGGCGAGACCAGGCATCGACGAAGCCGAGCAGGGCCGTGGAGACCAGACTGTTGATCGCGAAGAAGGCGATCATCCGCAGGGTCCCCCCCACCGGATAATTCAGAACCAGAGCGTATGCAGCCAAGGCAGTCCAGCTGAAACACAGGACAGCGAGCCAGGCCGCAAAGCCGCGCTCCTGGGACCGGAGAATGATCAGAACAGCCAGCAGACCGAGGATGAAGGTCGTCCAGCCAGCGATCAGCTGATATTCGTTCTGCTGCCAGAGGCGGCGGGCTGCCCAGGGCTTGATCTGATCAACCGGAGCCAGAATGGGCGGGTAAAGGTCCGTGTAGGGCATACCGTCGCGAACGGTGATGAAGGAAAGGCTGTTGGAACCGGGCCTCAGCAGGCCGGCAGGAATATGCACCAGCCGGCCCTTCTGGCCTTCAAACGTCTGACGCCCGAACTTCATGACCCCATCGGCGACGACGACGGTCCCGTTGACCTGAACGATCATGTTGTCGACCCAATGATAGGTCAGCAGCCCCAGGCCCTCAGGCGGCACGTCGGTGACGGAAAAGTCGAGCTTGAGTGACAGGTACACAGGTTCGCAACAGACGGTATGCGGCAGGATCACAGGCTGGTGAACAGCCGCCGCTGCGGCTTCAGGCGTCGGTGTTGCCAACTCCGTGATCCGTATGTTCGTGAACGCCATCCGGTCGATCTGACCGGACGCCGGTATACTCAGGAACGGCTGATAGACGCCGAACCAGAAGATCGCCTGCACGACCAGAACGACGGCGGCGAACAGGAGCAGGCTGCGCGCCTTGCTATCGTCAGATGCCGCGGTGCCCGGCGGATAGGTCTTCGAGGCAGTCATGAGGTCGGATCGGTCCCCGCTGAAATGAAAGTCGTTTCACCCGACGGCCCTGCAGTGACGGGTTCGTTGAGGACACGCGACCACCATATCCATGGCGGTAGTCGTTAAGCATATCGCCGTTCTACACCGCTGTCCTCGGCCCCGGACACAAAGGTTGCGACGGGAACCCGAACTTCTGACCGACACCGAGCGGTGTCTTTTTTTGGGGAAACACGTGATGAAGCTTTTTGTCCTGGCGTCAGCCGCCATGGTTGCGTTTGCGGCCGGTCCAGCCTTCGCACAGAACGCCGGACTGACGGCGGTCTCTGGCGAGATCAGTCTGAGTGCCGGGTTCACGCCGGATCCGTACCGGGTGTCGGTCACAGCGGGAGGCAGCGTCGACGGGTCCCGTCTGCCGGGCTCCTGCACGGGCCGCATCAGCGAAGCCCCCGATTTCGAGGTGACCTACTCTGCCGGCAGCCTGCCCCTCGTGTTCCGGACCGTCTCTTCACAAGATACGACGCTCATCATCAACGGACCAAACGGCGACTGGTCCTGTGATGATGACAGCTATGGTGACGGGGATGCCGAGGTCCGGTTCAACCGCCCCCAGAGCGGCACCTATGACGTCTGGGTCGGCACATTCGGCGGCGGCACGGCCTCGGCCACGCTGGTGATCACCGAGACGCCCTGAGCGCAAACGGTCACCGTTGACTCAGAGGGCCGGGATCGGGATTTTTCCTGATCCCGGCCTTTTCCATTCGGGCGCCCTGCGGGTGTTCGCACGCAACAGGCCGGTGTCGCCTTGAGCTCAGCCTCGCCCCGCTAGTTGGTCAGGCGCGTGCCCGTCATGATGCCACCGTTGGGTCCAACCCCCGCAGGGACCGGGACGTCGCTGTCCTCATAGTTGGCATTGATCCTGAGGGTAGCGGTGCCGGACAACTGGATCCGGTTGGCAACCACGACCGTCCAGTCGCTTTTCCCTGCGGCTTCCCCGCTCCCGGTGACGCTCAGGATCCCGTTGCGTGCGTAGACCACGCCCAGCAGTCGTTCGACCCGGGTCCCGGGGATAGAGATGTCGCCCCCATTCATCGAGGCCGTGGCCATGACCATGCCCGCATAGGTTCCACTCTTGCGACCGATCAGATCGATCTTGATGTGGGGCCCGGTAAATTTCGGGTCGGACCCGTTATTGAAAAACAGGAAGACATCGTCGCCAGTGAGTCTCGCGGTCCCGAGAACGGACAGGTTCTTGTAGAAAAGATGAACTCCTGGTTTCAGGATCAGGGTCGTAACGTTCATGACTGTGACGGGCCGACAGTGCATGCCTGGTTCGAGGTAGTGAGTCTTGTTGTCGGAATAGACGATTGGCCACTGCTGACCGGAATTCGGATTCTGAGCCTTGCATGGATTGAGCGACGGAAATGCCATTGATGCAAAGGGGTCTTCGATGGGGACGGCTCCCTGACCTGCAGCGGGCGAGATACCGCTCGCTGTAGCGCCCTTCACGGTCTGGACCGCCGACGCCGTGATCAGCGCCGTATTCGTCACGAGGATGTTGCTGTTCGAATGGACCATGCAATCCGGTGCCGTCAGTCGCGAGGCCCCCACCGTGGATATGGCATCCAGATTGTTGCCCCCGGTGCCGATCGCGCACAACGGCGTCTGACCCACCGGTATGGCCGTCGCGTCCCCGATGAAATTCCAGCCCCCGGGCGGCAGCATGCTGCCGAAGAAGGATGGCCGATGCCCGTTCAGGGTGACGCGCAGCCGACGCCCATCCTTGGCTTCGATCACGGTATAGGTCTCTGTGTATTTAGGTGCCCCCGGCCATTCGCTCATCGCAGCCCGCACCATGCTGGCGGCCCTCTCTTCTGCCAGGACCTTGTCGGCGGCGAGCGTCAGTGAGCGTGCGCCTGCGAGGGCGGCATTGTCAGCGATCGACTGCAGCTGGCCATGGGTTGCCCTGACGGCCATGAGATCGACCGCTCCGACACTCAGCAAGGCAATGACCGGGACAGTCAGAGCGAACTTGACGGCGATCGAACCGCGTCTGTCCGCAAAGAGCTTTCCGATCCACACCGCGATGCCGTTCACACAAGGCCTCCATGGCCCTCTCCGCAGCCATATCGACGTTAGCCGAAAACCATAAAAACGGGCTTAAGATGAATAGGTGTTCCGGCGGGCCCCGAAGTGATCCGGGCTGTTGGTCAAAGACTGGAAACACTCTTCCGTCCCAGGCCTGGCGGATGGCCCGGCACCCGCGATGTGCGGAACTAGTTCGTCAGGCGCGTGCCCGTCATGATGCCACCGTTGGGTCCAACCCCTGCAGGGACTGGGACGTCGCTGTTTTCGTAGTCGGCATTGATCCTGAGGGACGCATTTTGCTCTAACTGGATCTCCCTCGCAACAACGACTGTCCAGTCACTTGCCTCAGCCGCGACGCCGGTGCCATTCACCATGAGAAATCCGTTGCGAACGTAGACGACGCCTAGCAGTCGTCTGACCTGGCCTCCGGGGATGGAGATGTCGGGTTGATTTCCCGCGATCGTGGCCATCACCATGCCAGCATAGGTTCCGCTCTTGCGACCTCCGAGATCTATACCGATCCACGGGCCCGAGAACCTCGGGTCTGACCCATGGTCGAAGAACAGAAACACATCATCGCCCCTGAGCTTTCCTCTGCCGATCAAGGAAAAGTTCTTATAGAAAAAGTGTTCGCCGGGCTGCAGGACAAGCACTGTCGCGTTCCGGACTTCGATGGGAAAGCAGTGGCGCCCTGGCGCAAGATAGTGGGTTTTGTTGTCAGAGTAGATGATCGGGTTGCCCTGACCTGGATTCGAATTCTGGGCCTTGCAAGCATTGAGTGACGGAAAGGCCATGGAGGCAAAAGGGTCTTCGATCGGGACCGCACCCTGACCGGCAGAAGGCGAAATGCCGCTTGAGCTGGCCGCCCTGACGGTCTGGACGGCCGATGCGGTGATCCGTGCCGTGTTCTTCACAACGATATTGCTGTTCGAGTGGACCATGCAATCCGGTGCCGTCAGTCGCGAGGCCCCGACCGTGGATATGCCATTCAGATTGTTGCCGCCGGTACCGATGGCGCACAGCGGGGTCTGGCCGACCGGCGAGGCCGTGGCATCGACAGTGAAATTCCAGCCGCCGGGTGGCAGCATACTGCCGAAGAATGAGGGGCGGTGGCCGTTCAGCGTCACGCGCAACCGGCGCCCCGCTTTGTCCTCGATCACGGTATAGGTCTCCGTGTATTTAGGTGCGCCTGGCCACTGGCTTATCTCGGCCTTGACGAAATTTTCTGCTCTCTGCTCGGCGAGGACCTTGTCGGCGGCGAGTGTGAGTGAACGTGCGCCTGCGAGCGCGGCATTGTCAGCGATCGACTGCAACTGGCCATGGGTCGCGCTGACCGCCATAAGATCGACCGCTCCGACACTCAGCAAGGCAATGACGGGCACAGCGAGTGCGAATTTGATCGCGATGGAGCCCTTCTGATCAAGGGCAACCCGTCTGGTCCAGGCGAAAACGCCGTTCAACAAGAAATCTCCCCGCCTCCGCCTTTGACGGATCGTTGTTGCACCGAAGGGGTCAAGCTTGGCTTAACGCTACTCAATCTTGAGGCTTGCCCCCTGCAGGTCGTTTGCGCTCCAGCCACCACAGCAGACCAGCGACGATCAGCAACCCTGCGAACCACGGCCAGGGTGAACCCGGTGAACCGGTGGTGCTGTTTCCTCGCGCGATGGCTTCACCGCCCGTAAGCGCAACCGTCGCCTGCCGGTCCGTCCATGCCGCAAGAGACGGGGCTGAGGATGCGGATTGGGCGAAGAAGGGCGTTTCCCGACCCCGCCCGTCGCGCACGACGTGCCATCCGTCCTGTGTTGGCCAGTAAGCTCCGCATGCATGGTCGCCGGTGAGCGGGTCATTCAGCAGGGCCCTCGATGTCCCGTCCGGTGCCAGGACCGTTGCGGATCCATCGATCCGGCAGACGCTCGTTCGGCGCCCCGTCAGAACAGGCCCCTCGATACGAACCCGACTGTCGTCGCTGGCGCGGGCAAGCGTGGAGAAGAGCGTGCTCCAGAGATCCGCGTAACGCTGCTGCTCGCCGGTCAGGACGAGGGCGTAGCTGTCAGTGATCGTCCAGAGCCCGACGCGGCCGCGCCCCTGCGGACGCCAGCTGGCGAGAGGAACGCCGTCGCGTCCTTTTAGCAGGGACACGGCCTGCACACCGCGATCGGCAAGATCGCGCCGCGTCAGTTCGGGAAGCGGTTCACGCGCGCGGGTGTCCGTAACCAAGGCCGCATCCTCGATTCCCGAGGACGGGTCCAGTTGCGTTGCGACGCTGTCGTCCGGGCCCGTGAGCGGGAGACCCATAGCCGCCCATTCGGAGCGACTGGTTGGCGAGAGGACACCGGTGGGGCGAAGCAGCAGACCCATCCCTTCGGACACTGCTGCCCGCAGGCGCGCCCGCTCTGTTGCCGCAAGGGTCTCCCAGCGCCGATCGTCGATGACGACCAGATCGACCTCGGCGAGAGAGTCCCGCGTCAAGGCCATGCGGCCATCCCCAAGCTGGACGCCCGCGCCCACATCGATATCGACCCTCAGGTCGATGCTCGCGTTCTGGGCCCAGCGGCGCAGGAATTTGGTCTCCGCACCGGGCGCACCAGCCAGAACACGAACGCGGGGGGGCGCTTCGCTCCGGGTCTGAACCGGCACGACAAGCTGTTCCTGCACCTCGCCAGCCGAATCGCGGAGGCGCAAGAGGAACAGCGCCAGGCCCGGGGTACGCGCCGTTCCGGTCACGATGAAACGTGCACCCGCAGCCACGGGCCTGCGACTGACGAGGGTCCCCGCCGGATCAACCAGCTCGATCGATCCGCGAGGCAGTGAGCCGATCTGGCCGCCCACCGAAAAGCCTGCTCCTGCAGCGACCGGTCCTGGCATGGCGACCTCGATGAGGCCGGGAGGCGATGCAGGCGCGTCGAAGATCAGACCTTGTGGCGCGATTTCCTGATCGCGAGGGACCAGACCCTGTCCGAGAATTCTGATCCCCGAGGCATCGGGGAAGCGACGAACCGCGGTCGCCAGATCGGGTGTACGGAAGGCCCCTTCGATGGCTCCGGCCTCGGGCATAGCCACGAGAACATCGCCGGGCTGTCGATCCACCGGCATGCCTGACCCCGCTGTTGCGACGATCAGGGCACCCGTTCGTATCGTATCGCTGGGCGGGAACAGGCTCAGGAACAGCAGAAGGCCGACCGCAATCTGGAGACCGGCAAGGAGCGCCAGGCGCCTGCGCGGCGACCGATCCGGGACCGGAGCCGACCTCTGCCAAAGCAGCAGCCGAAGGATGCCCAGGACCACGCCAAGGCCAATGATAGCCATGGTCCAGTAGCGCAGATCCAGACCGTCGCTGATCATCGCAGCGCATCCAGATAGCGGCGGCCGCGCTCACTGGAGGCCTCTCGTCGCTGCACCGTTGCAGACGGTTGCTCAAGCGCGTTCCACAGCAGGCTGCGAAGCCGGCGGCGGCAAGCAATGCAGCCAGGCTCGTTGCGAACGGTATCGATGGCAGCCGAAAGGGCGAGAGGGTCCGACAGGCGACTGCGATTGCTGCCGACCCAGCGCTCCAGTTCCGCAAGGGCGAGCGGGGCGCTGCGTCCCGAGGCCGGCCGTTCCTCCAGCGCCCGCCATGCCCGAACAGGGACGGTATCCTGGGGTGGCGGTGTCGGACGGATCAAACGGTCGGCAACGATGCCTTCACGATCGCCACTCAGACGACGGGACAGGTCGATCGGCGGGAGATTGGACCCGGTTCGAGGGAGGAAAATTCGCGTCGCCTGCTGCGCCTCCTTGAGGAGTTCCAGCGCGCGGTTGGCGAAGGGCAGCGCGTCTTCTGGTCGGCCCTGACGCAGGGCGCGCTCCGAACCCCACATGGCGTCCAGGGCCTGGGCCAGGGTCGAGCGCGTTGCTGGATCGAAAAGGGTCGAGGATTCACCGGTGTCGTGGGCGTGCCCATACTGGGCGAGAACAGCCTCCGGCGAGCCGGGCTCGACGGGGTGTTCACCCTCGGCATGGCCATGACCCGTATGGTCCTCCAAAGGAACCGGGCGACGAGGGGCGGGTGCGGCGTCATTGGTCGGCAGTGCGATTCCCGCCGGCTCGTCGTTCGTTGGCAGTACCAGCTCGCCGCCCTCGGCCTTCTCGCCCATGAACTGGCCATAGCGCAGGCGTAGCTGGGCCTGATCTCCGCCAATGGCGTTGGAGCGATCGACGAATTGATCCGCAGGGAGACGGCGACGCTGGACCACCAGGGCCTCTGTATCGATGATGATCTGGCGCTGGCTGCGGAAATAGGCAGGCATGACCGGCTGGGCCAGGCCATCGAGTCCGTCCGCCAGCGCCAGATCGGAGGGCCAGCGGAGGATGATGCTGGGGCCTTCCACAGTCTGGGGATCGGGCGTCCGGTTGTCGCTGACAACAAGCTGAACGATCAGGTCGCTGCCCGGAGCCATGCCTTCGCCCACAAGGTCGAGCGTGGTGGAAAAGCGCCTCGCGCGGGCCGGGCCGCTGCCAGTCAGGGTCGCAGTCCGCTGGATGAAGGTGATGTTTTCCCCATCACCCTGGGTCACCGTGATGCGCAAGCTGGCCCCGGACTGAACCCCGTAGTCGTCGGTCGCCTCAAAGACCGGAGTCCAGCGCGTCTGGCCGGGTCGAACCATGACCAGCTGGCTGTCCGTGCCCTCGGGCCGGACCTCTGGCGGGGCGTCGACGACAACATCGATCCTGCTCAGCCGCTGTCGGGCGAGGTCGGGCGCTTCGATCCGGTAGAGCAATGGCGTATCGATCGTCCTTCCGGCTGTCCAGCTGGAGGACTGCTGCTGCAGGACGACCGGGACACTGTCCGGGAAGGTCAGGGCGGCAGAGGCAGGGGCCGGGTCAAGAGCCACGGTCCATTCGATCCGGGATCCTTGCGGGACGCTCGCATCGAGACTCGCCTGCTCCCGCACCGGCAGGCCCGTATAGGCCGGAGGGGTGATCCTGAGACGGGTGCTGATGATCCGCGGCGGCCCCGCGACAGCTGCAGGGCTGTCGGCGGCAGTTGTTCTCAAGCCTTGTCCGGCACCCGGCAAAGCAAACACGGCGACGATCAGGGCAGCACTGGCCGCCCACATGACGGAGATGGTCCGCCGCGACCAATCCGGTGCAAGGTCGAGCTGCGCGGCTTCGGGCAGGCGCGACAGGAGGCGGCTTCGCTGGAGAGCTGCAAACCCGCTGGCCTGTCGGGCGTCGACGAACAGAAGCGCGCTACTGTCTTCGAACTGAGGCAGTCGGGCGTCCAGTTGCCGGATCAGCCAGTCCCGGTCGAGAGGCCGGATGCGATGCAGGGCGAATGCGGCGAGGCCGGCACTGCCGATCAGCACGCCGCCAATCACGCCTGACAGGCCGAACAGTCGCCAGCCGAGGACGGCCAGCAGAAACAGAAGAGGCATGCCGATCGCCAGGGCATCCAATGCCGCTCGCCTTCGTGCGGCCGTCTGCGGCGCGTGCAGGATCGGCGAGGCGGTCATGGTGCAATGGCTCGCGCAGATCGCGTCGCCATCCACCGTTCCGCACCGAACAGCAGGGCGATCACGAAGGCCAGCCACGGCCGGAGATCCAGGGGTGGCCGGTTGTATAAGCCAGCCCCCTGCAACGGTGCATGATCCGCAGCGGCCACCCGGGCTGGTGCCGGCAGCGGAGCCAGAAGGCCCAGCAGAGTATCTGGGAAATCGGCGTCCAGCAGTTCCGGCAAGGCCGCCGGCTCGAGGGGTCGGGTCAGGCGGATCACGCGACCCTGTCCGGCGTTTTCGGCTGTCGCCAGTGGCTGACCGACCGCATCGCGCCAAGCCACGATCGGATTGCCCTCGACCGGAAGCCGGGTATCCACCGACAGGAGCGCGGTCCCGCCCGCCTCGATCCAGCGCACGATGGCTTCTGGAAGGGGGCCCGGGGCCGTCCACACGAGTGCGCCCGTGTCGCGCTCCAGAGGTGTCGCAACAGTCGCCGCCGTGAACCGGGGCCGGGTCCCCACCGCAGCCCAGGCTGTAGACGCTGCCCGGAAGTAGCGAACGGGATCGGTCGCGCCGGGCGCGTGACGAACCACGAGATCCGGAACCGCTTGGGCCAATGGAAGGGGAGCCACAGGGATCGGGTCGGTGACGACCCACCGGGCCTCGCGCGACAAGATGGGGCGTTGGGCATCGGCACCTTCGAGCATCGCGGGAACGACAAGCGTCAGAGGCGTCGCCGGAGGCAACTCGGCATCGAGCTGCCGGATAAGGCTTATCGTGCCGGTGGTCGCCGCGACGCGCGATCCATCGAAGCCGGGGAAGCCGGGGGTCAGCGAGACCACGCGGTCGCCCGCTTCGGCGATTGAGTCCACGGTGCTGGATGCTACGCCCGGCGCAATGCCGAGAACCCTTCGATCATCTGGAACATCCCAGAGGACTGGCCGGGCAAGCGAGAGGGCGAGCGCTGCGAGTAGCAGCAGTCTGAGGGCCAGAAGCCGACGCTCGTCTAAACGGGGCCTCCGGCGGGGTTTGGGTCTTGCCTCGAGCCAGCGGAGGGCTGCGAAATCGACTGTTCGGCTCTCGGTGTGGCGCGCAATATGGATGACCAGCGGGATCAACAAGGCGGCCAGAGCGGCGAGGGCGGCGGGCAGGAGGAGGGCCGGGCTCATCTCTGTGCCACTTCCCGAGACAGGTCGCGGATCGGCTTTTCAGGGCTCTCGTCCACGAAATGAACGACGAGGCGGATTCCTCGCCCGACCAGCCTCGTCTCGAGTTCTGCGCGGGCGCCGGCAAGGCGGGCCAGATAGTCCTTGCGCAGCGCGGGCCCATCTCCAACGAGGGCAGTGCCGCTTTCCGGATCGTGGAAGCGGTACCCTTTTGCGAACGGGAAATCGCGCTCATCGGCGGTCAGAACCTGGATCACCGAGACGTCACGACCCGTCGCGGCCAGCCGCTCGGCAGCGACGAGGCAGGGCTCGTCAAAGCCGTCCGTGATGATGAAGATGAGGTCGCTTGGCCCGATCTGCTCCCCGAAGATCGCGACGTCGCGCTCCCAACGGGCGACACCAGCCGCCTTGATCGGGGCGAGTGTCAACAGAAGGCGGTCACGGTGCCGCGCGCCGGACCCGGGGGCCAGAACCATCGGACCTTCTGCCGCCTCGATAATGAGCCCGAAACGATCGCCTTGAGTCAGGGCAACTTCTATCAGGCTGGCTGTCAGCTGGCATGCTGCGTCGAAGCGCGACCATTCCGGCGTGGCGAGATCGGCCTGGGCCATGGACGCACTGGTATCCAGCAGGATCCAGACCGCGATCGGGCTCTCGCGCTCGGCGTCCCGGACAAAAAAGCGGTCTGAGCGGGTGTACAGCTTCCAGTCGATCTGGCGCAGATCGTCGCCCCGCTCATAGGCCCGATATTGGGCGAACTCGAGCCCGCCGCCCCGGTTACGGCTGTCATGCATGCCTGCGCTGGCGAGGGCAGCCGGCCGACGTGGAACGATCGACAGGCGGCGCAGTCGGCTACGCAGTTCCGGGGAGAGATCGAGCGGCGACATGCCCGGCTCAGTCAGGCCCGGGTGCAGGCAGTGCCGCGAGCAGGGCCGCCACAACGTCGTCGGTCGTCTTGCGCTCGGCTTCGGCCGCAAATGATAGCAGGAGGCGATGGCGCATGACCGGGGCCGCGAGCGCTGCGACGTCCTCACGCGTGGCGGCCAGTCGACCGTGCAAGAGCGCCCGTGCCTTGGCCGCCAGGACAAGCGCCTGTCCTGCACGCGGGCCCGCCCCCCAGCGAACATAGTCGCGGACGGCTTGCGGTGCCTCAGGACTGGGGCGGCTGGATCGAACGAGAGCCGTGATCCAGGACAGCAGACCTGCGCCCACATGGACCTCACGGACCCAGGCCTGCAGCGCGACGATGTCCGCCCCGGTCATGACCCGGGGCACAACAGCGGTTGTCCCTCCGGTGGTCTGGACCAGAATCTCGCGCTCTTCCGCGGCCGTCGGGTAGCCGACCCGGATGTTCAGCAGGAAACGATCCAGCTGGGCTTCGGGCAAAGGGTAGGTGCCGGCCTGTTCCAGCGGGTTCTGTGTTGCGAGGACGAAGAAGGGCTCTGGCAGCTGATGGGTCACCCCGGCATAGCTGACGGTGTGTTCCTGCATGGCCTCAAGCAGGGCGGCCTGGGTCTTGGGCGGTGTGCGGTTCAGCTCGTCGGCGAGGAACAGATTGGTGAAAACGGGTCCTGGCTGGAACCGGAAATGGCGGTGGCCGGTGCCGTGGTCCTCCTCCAGGACTTCGGTCCCGAGGATATCGCTCGGCATCAGGTCGGGCGTGAACTGCACCCTGCGGAAGTCGAGCGCCAGCGCCTGGCCGAGAGTGCGGACCAGCAGGGTCTTGCCCAGACCCGGCACGCCCTCGATCAGGCAATGTCCACCGGCCAGCAGTCCGACCAGCAGCTGTTCGACAACGGCGTCCTGGCCGACGATGGCCTGTCCGATCGCGCCGCGCAGCTGGCTGAGTTGATCCAGCCGGGCGGCGATGTCGGCTTCTGTAGGCGCAGGGGTCATTTGATTTCCGGCAGTCAGGCAGTCAGGGCGTAGATCACGATATTGACGGCGAATCTGGTGTTGTCCTCGGCCAGGAACCGCTTGTTCCGCCAGTCATAGTCCCACTCGCAACCATAGTCCTTGTTGCTGTAGAGCACCCCCAGTCGCCCATCGATCTCGATACCCTTCAGGTAATCGTGGACCAGATCATCGCCCCAGCCATTCAGCTCGAAGCTGGTCGCCGGCGGGCCGTCGAACGAAAAGAAGCTGCGGTAGATCGGGTGGGTGTTCGGCAGTTTCTTGAGTGCCGTCGCTCCGAAAATGGCGGTCATCTGCCGCTCGAACGAGCGGGCGAAAAGTCCGTCGATGTCATGGTTGCAGTCATCCACGAAGACGAAGCCGCCGTTCCGGATATAGCGTTCGAAGTTTTCAGCCTCTGCACTGCTGAACTCGACGAGCTTGTGTCCCGACAGATAGCAGAAGGGCGCTGTCAGCATGGCGGGGTCGGACAGCCGGACCACGCGCTCTTCGGGGTCGACGCGCAGATTGGTGTAGTCGACCAGCGACGTCAGGATATTGGCTGGCATCCTCTGGTCGACATCCCAGTTGCCCGAGTCGTACCGCAAACGGGTGAACCAGAAATCGTAGGCTGGAATGGCGGCTGCGGGCGACGAAAACGCGCCGGTCAGCAGGCCCGCAGCACTGCCAGTCAAAAGCCGCAGGCAGTCGGCGCGTGTCAACGGAACACTCGACACGCGCCCTCCGGTCAGACTGCGTCTGAGAGCGATGTGAAGGTGAAGTCACGCAGGCGCATCGGCGGGATCATCATGGTCAGACCTTCACCAACCCGAACAGGGCGGCCCAGCTCGTCAATGTTGTTGAGCATGATCACCGGCGACTCGTTGAAGCGAAAATTCTTCAGCGGGTACTTCAGCTGGCCGTTCTCGATATAGAAGGTGCCGTCCCGGGTAAGGCCTGTCAGCAGCACCGTCTGCGGGTCGACCATCCGGATGTACCAGGTGCGGGTGACCAGAATACCCCGCTCGGTCTCGCGCACCAGGTCGGAGGTCGATTTCGTACCCCCGGACATGATCAGGTTGCCGGGCTGGCCCATTGCCGTCTTGCCCTGCTTCTGGGCCCAGAAACGGGAATAGTTCAGGTTGGCAATCCGTCCATTCTCGACCAGGGCCATGCGTTCTCGCGGCAGGCCATCGCCATCCCACGGCAGGACCGGGACATCTGGATCCCAGGGATCAGAATACAGGTTCACGCGCGGGTCATAGACCTGGTCGCCGATCTTGTTGCCGCCACCCGCCTTGGACAGAAAGCTGCGACCCTCGTCGGCCTGACGGGCTCCGAAGAAATTGCCCATGAACGAGATCAGGCCAGCGGCAGCAGCGGGCTCGAGGATGACGGTATATTTGCCAGGCTCAAGCGCCTGGGCTTCCACCGAGGCCGCAGCCTTGCGCATGGCGATGTTCACATCGCTGGCGGCATTGAAGTCGCTGATATCCTGCAGACTGCGCCCGACCCAGCCCGACCCCTGGCCATCCGCAGTGCGCACGGTGCAGGTGTAGTTCATGTCAGAGGCACGCTGATAACCGAAATTCCCGTTCGAGTTGGCGAACGCGACGAAGCTCTGGTTGTCGGTCAGGAAGCCTGCCGCGATCAGGTTCTGGGCCTTGCACGGTTCGATCGAGGCTTGCGCGATCGCAGCTCGCTGGGCAGGCGTAATGGCGGCGGTCGCTTCGACGAAGGTGTTGCTGGGGCGATAGGTCTGTTTGTCGACTGCCGGCATGAACTCGGGGTTCTCCGGTGCCAGCTTTGCCAGGTCCTCGGCGCGCTTGACGACGCGAGCGAGGGCAGCGTCGGAAAACTCGTTGATCGTGGCCGTGCCGACCCGCTTTCCGAACGCGACGTCGACCGCCAGGCTCGTGTCGCTGACCACGCCGCTGGTCGAGACATTGTTGAGGGCGAAGCGAATATTGCCGTCGATCGATCCCTGAAGGCGCGCCGTGCACTGGTCGGCGGTCGACAATGCGACCACCTTGTCGAGGATCGTCTTCGCCTCGTCTTGCGTCATGATGCTCATTTGATTTTCCCCGAGGTCAGATCAGCCGAGCGAACGCGCGGTGTTGATGACATTGATGCCGTCGAAACGTGTGGTGGGCGATCCGTGGCTGACGGCAGACGACTGGCTGGGCTGCCCCTTCCCGTCGTTGAACGAGCCCCATGAGCGATAGTCACGTTCATCGCAGATGGCGCTGCAGGCGTTCCAGAACTCCGGGGTACGCATCTGATAGGCGACGTCTTCCAGAGGCTGGGTGATCTGGCCGTTCTTGATCTCGTAAAACAGCGTGCCGCCGAACTGGGCATTGTAGCGCTGCTGGTCGATCGAGAAGGACCCGCGGCCAAGGATATAGATACCATTGTCGACGCCGGCGATCATGTCGGCGACGCTCATCGGGACCTTGCCGGGCTGGAGCGAAACGTTGGGCATGCGCTGGAATTGCACGCTAGCCCACGAGTCGGCATAGGAGCAGCCATCCGACTCGGTCTTGCCCAGAATATGGGCCTGATCCCGCGTTGCCTGATAATCGACCAGCTTGCCGTTCTCGATGAGGGGCCAGGCCTTGGTCTGCACACCCTCATCGTCGTAACCGACAGCACCCAGGGATCCGACCTCGGTCTTGTCCGCAATGAGGTTGACGATCTCGCTGCCGTACTGGAACCGCTGCTCGCGCTTGTCGAGCGTGGCGAAACTGGTGCCAGCGAAGTTCGCCTCATAGCCCAGCACGCGGTCGAGCTCGAGGGGGTGGCCGACGGACTCGTGAATGGTCAGGCCCAGGTGGTTGGGGTCGAGGACAAGATCGTACTGACCCGGCCTGACCGACGTTGCCGTCAGTTTCTCGCGAGCCTGCACGGCCGCAGCAATCGCGTCCTCGCGCATGTCGTAGGACTTGCCGTAGCTGACCACAC
>QBLX01000017.1:22869-23088 GCA_003241825.1 Alphaproteobacteria bacterium | reverse complement strand
CTGTGACGGTGAAGGGCGCGAAGATGCGGTGGACGTCCTGGTCGATATAGGACCCGTCCGTGCTGGCGAAGTACTTCTGCTCGTTCACAAGGAACAGCGACGAGTTGACGAAGCTGGCTCCGGCGCCGGTGGCGGCGGCATTGACGCCAAGCAGCAGATCGACCTTCTCCTGGATCTCGACCTCCATGCCGTTGCGACGGATGGGGGTGCGCCAGCTGA
>QBLX01000017.1:15373-22753 GCA_003241825.1 Alphaproteobacteria bacterium | reverse complement strand
GGGGTGGTCTGGTTGCGTGCGTTGGCCTTGGCGATGTCCGTGGCCAGCCGGGCCGAAGCGGCGACGGCCTCTGCCGACATGTCGTTGGTGGCAGCAAAGCCCCACGCTCCGTCGGCGATGACACGGATACCGACGCCTGAGGACTCGGTGTTCGTCACACCCTGCACATTGGCTTCCCGGGTGACCACGAACTGGCGCATGTAGCGGCCTATGCGGACGTCGCAGTAGGACGCTCCGGCAGCCGTCGCGGCGCTCATGGCTGCGTCGGCAAGTCGCTTCTTGACCGCGATCTCGACGGTTTCGACCAGTTGCTCGGCAGCGATGGCGCGAAAGCCGGGCAGCATAAGCCCACCTGCGCCGATGCCGCAGGCGGCCAGGAAATGACGTCTATGCAAGTGATTTCTCCCCCGAACGATGCCGCGAACGGCAAACGAAAACAGAAGTCTGGCACCGTCATGCTCGACCGCCCAACCCCGACTTCGAGCATCATTGACTGGGGTTCGGTCCGGGTCAAATGGCCGATCGTGTTTTCTCGATCCGCGGCGAGGAAGCCTGTCGAGATCATGGAGCTAGGGCCCCGGCACGGACAGCACGGGCGTCGGCATGGACGCGGCCTGCCTCTGGGCCCTGGCGGCCCTAATGCCGCAACCCGATCGGTGAGTGGGTCACCGGCCAGGTCGCGGACACTGTCAGGCCAAAGTTTCGGGAACGGTCAGAATTTGCGGCCGAGGCCGATCGAGATGACCCAGGGGTCAAGGTTGACGTCGCTTTTGAGTGTACCGGCATTGATGCTGGCATCCGTGTTGAACCAGACCTTCTTAACGTCAAGATTGACGGTCCATGGCCCAGAAACTGCGACGTCTGCACCAGCCTGCAGCGCATAGCCCAGTCCGTCATCAAGGCTGACATCAAAGCCGTTCCGGTCCTCGCCATTGAAGAACAGCATGTAGTTCAAACCAGCCCCGACATAGGGGCTGACCCGGGCCTCCGGTGCCGGGCGATATTGCAGGGTCACGATGGGTGGCAGCACCCAGGTTTCGTGGACCGCCACATCCGTTGTCCCGCCCTCGGCCCGGATTTCATGTCGGGTCGCCCCCAGGATCGCCTCGACACTAACATGGTCGGTCAGGAAATAGGTGAAGCCCAGTGTGGGCATGATGTCGTGCTCGACATCGACCCTCAGTCCGGTCGAGCCGCCGGCCGCAGTGGTGATCGCGTCGTCGGCACTGGACGAGATGTCCGTTACACGCCCGGTGACGATCCAGTCACCCTTGCGTGCGATTTGCCAGTCCTGTGCGGCTGCGGGAGCAACGGTTAGGGCGGAGAGGGTGAGGCCGGCAGCGAGTGCGGCGATCCGGGCTGAATGGGGCAAGCGCATCTTGGAGTCCACGACGCGGTCCGGGCGCAATATGCGGTCGGTTGGAGGCGTCTAACGCGGTGTGACCCCCGCGGTGGCTTGATGCCTTGATCCAGCGCAAACGTCAGATCATGCGCCCATGTCTGGCGTTTGAGGGCGCGATCGAATTGTCGAAGGCCGCGCAGGCGAGGCGCACGAAGGGTCGGCCCAGAGGGGTCACGGTGATGATGTCGGAAACACAGGTCACAAGACCATCCTGGATGAGTGGCATCAGCCTCGCCAGCGAGGCCGAGAGGCGATCGGGTGCAGGACCATGCCTGTCCTCGATGTCCTTCAGGTTGACGCTGAAATCGCACATCAGTCGCTCGATGATGTCTGCGCGGCGGTGGTCGTCGCAGGTCATATCGAGGCCCCGAGCCACGGGAAGGTGCCCTTTGTTCACGGCAGCGCGCCAGTCCCGCTCGACCGTATGGTTCTGCACATAGCCCTGCGGGGTCCGGCCGATAGACGACGCCCCGAGGCCGATCAGGCACATGGCCTGGTCCGTCGTGTAGCCCTGAAAGTTGCGACGCAGCCGTCCCGTTCTCGCCGTCACCGCCAGGCTGTCATCCGGTAAGGCGAAATGATCCAGTCCCAAAGCGACATAGCCGGCTCCCGTCAGGAAGGCGGCAGCGGCCTCGCTCATGGCAAAGCGCGCCAGAGGGCCCGGCAGGTCGGCCGCGTTGATCAGCTTCTGATGGGGCTTCATCCATGGCACATGAGCGTAGCCGAACAGGGCGATCCGCGAGGGGTTGAGGGTCACGACCTGTTGAAGCGTCGCCAGCATGTCATCGCAGCTCTGCAGGGGAAGGCCGTACATCAGGTCCAGGTTCAGGGCTTTGATACCCCCCGCCCTCAGCCATCCCGCAGCCCGTGCAACGATCTCGAATGGCTCGATCCGGTTGATCGCGCGCTGAACGCGAGGCGACAGATCCTGTACGCCAAGGCTGGCCCGGTTCATGCCGTTGCGTGCGGCGGTGTCGACCCAATCCCGCGTCAGGCTGGCAGGGTCGAGTTCGGCGGCGATTTCTGCGTCCGGCTCGAGCGCGAAAGCATTGCGCAGACCGTCGAACAGGCGGTTGAGGGCGGCCGGTGAGATCATGTTCGGTGTCCCGCCCCCGAAATGCAGATGCGAGACCCGCTGTCGCCGGCTAATAGCGGTCTGGGTCAGGCCGGCTTCGGCAAGCAGAAGGTCAATATAGCTGCTGATGGTCTCGAGGCGGTTCACCGCCCGCGTGTTGCAGGCGCAGTACCAGCAAAGCGTCCGGCAAAAAGGGATGTGGACATAAAGCGAGGCCGTCTGGTCTGGCTGGATTGCGCGCAGCCAGTTTCCCCATTCCTTCCCGCTGACATCAGGCGTGAACTGTGCCGCCGTGGGGTAGCTAGTATAGCGCGGGAGATTGGCATCGTGGCGCGCAATGAGCGACGCGGTCTGCAGCTTTCGCTGTGTTTGTGCGCATGCCGGATTGGCCAGGGTCATGAAGGGCTCCGATGGACGACCTGCGCGACCGCCTGTCTGATCCAGTTACGGGGTTCGCCTGGCGGGGAGCTTTGACTTCGGTCAAACAAGACCGTCGCGAACTGCCACAGGGCTGACGTGCTGCAGGCCCGGTGCCGAATGGCATAGGTAGCGCGGCTGCCCGGATGGCGGACGCGACGTTGGCAGCCCGGGCGCAGGATGACGGGGTCAGGACGCGGTTCTCTCCGGAGAGGACCGACGTCTCCCATCTGGAGCTCAGACATGCCTCTTTCCCTCAAATCCCGCCGCTCGCACGCCGGCCGGGTCGGCCGCCTTCTGGCGGGCACCGCAATCATGGCTACAGCCATGGCAGGCGCAGCGCCCGCAGTCGCGCAGTCCGTCGAGGATCGCTGGCAGGTCAAGGTGATGGCCACGGGTGTGCTCCCCGATGGTGCTATCTCCTCTGTAGCTACCGACCGGATCGGTCTGCCCGTCGGAGCCCAGGTTGAGGCATCGGACTCCTACGTACCAACCGTGGCGATCGAGTATTTCCTGACGCCCAACATTTCGATCGAGACCATCTGCTGTGTGACCCCGCATGATGTGGAGGGCACAGGGCCGCTGGCAGGCACTGCCCTTATCGATGATGCGATCATCCTGCCAGCGACCGTGACGGCCAAGTATCACCTGCAACTGGAGGGCGGCCTCAAGCCCTATATTGGCGCTGGAATCACGCACTTCTTCATCTTCAGCGAGGATGTCGGCTCGGGTGCCGCGAGGCTGGGGGCGACCGAAGTCGACCTGTCAGACGAGTTTGGCTTCGTCCTCCAGACCGGATTTGATCTGCCGCTCAACGATAGCGGTTGGGGCCTGACCGTCGATGCAAAGCGCTATTATGTCGATACGACCGCGACCTTCCGCGCGGGCAGCACCATCGCTCTCCAGAGCGACCATGCCCTTGACCCCTGGGTTGTCAGCGCAGGCGTTTCCTACCGGTTCTGATTGAACGCCTCTGCCCTATGCAAGGGCACATGTCGTGGCCGGCAAGTGGCCCCCGGGGGATCAAACTCCCCGGGGGCCAAGTCTGTAGGTGAGGCATCGATCAAGCGTCCGCGTCCGTCGCCAACGTCGCGGCCAAGCCTGGTCAGTTCTTTTCAGTCGCCTGCCCGAGGACCGAAGGGTCTGGCGTCTTCGCTCCCCCGAATGTTGCCCAGTCGGCCGTGCCGGTTGGAGCCGGGAGGCCATCCACAATCTGGTCGCTGGGGTTTGCGTCAATGCGACGCCCCTGGCGATGGAGATGGGCCTTGGCGATCAGATTGGCCGATACGGGTGCCGTCAGAAAGAGGAACAGCGTGATCAGCAGCTCGTGGGCCGACCAGGCCCCGCCGAAGAACGGAAAATAGATCATCGAGGCGATCAGACAGGCCCCCACCCCGAGGGTGGTGGCCTTGGTTGGCCCGTGCAGCCGCGTCATGACCGATGGCAGCTTGGCAAGGCCCCAGGACCCGACGAGTATGAAGCCTCCGCCCAGGACCAGGAGGAAGGAGACCACGATTTCCGCAACCAGGGTCATTCGATGATGTCTCCTCGCAGCAGGAATTTGCAGTAGGCCACAGTTGCGACGAAGCCGACCATCGCCAGCAGCAGCGCCGCCTCGAAATAGTCCGGCGTGGTGTAGGCAATACCGAAGAGCACGATCATCGCGATGGCATTGATGGTCAGGGTGTCTACCGCAAGGATCCGGTCGGCCGACAGGGGGCCGCGCCATAGCCGGAACAGGGTCAGCAGGATCGAAAGGCTCACGCAGACAAACGCAAAGCCAAGCGCAGTTGGCAGGATCATTCCGCTCATGCGAACACCTTCATCAGACGGGCTTCATATCGCTGCTTGATGCGGGCGACCTCCGCCTCGGGGTCGGCGACGTCGAGAGCATGGACAAGGAGCGCACGCCCACAACCCGAGATATCGCTCGAGACGGTCCCGGGGGTCAGGCTGATGGTGCCGGCAAGGGTGGTAATGGCCTCGGGCGAACGAAGCTCTAGCGGAATCACTAGCCATTGCGATCGGAGGTCGCGGTTCCGACGCATGAGGATGATCGAGGCGACCTGAAAGTTGGCGACCAGGATGTCGTAAAGAACGATCCAGACATAGCCGATCATATCGGCTCCAAATCGGATACTCGGCCTTTCTGGCCAGAAGCGGCTGGTGAACAGCGGCACCACTACTCCGAAAACAAGCGCCAGAAACAGGGCCCCGAAGGTAAACTCGTTCACCAGCAGCATCCACACGATGACCAGCATCGCACTCAGGCCGGGGTGGGGCAGGATACGTCGGATCATCGACGGCCTCCGGCATCCGGACCAAGGACGGCCTGAATATAGATGTCAGGCTCAAATAGCTGGGCCGCAGCCGCGCTGGTATAGCGCGTGACGGGACCTGCCATAACGGTCAGGACAGCAAGCGCCAGGAGCAGGCATGAAGCCGAGGTTACGCCGGCTCGCTCGCCGCGCAGCGATCGGAGCACGATCTCGCCGTCGATCGCGGCACTCTTCCAGAAGATCAGGCTGCCGGCCCTTGCGAACGCCAGAACACCCAGCACGGTCGTCGTCAGGATCACAGCCCAGATCCAGACAGCATCGGGTGACGCCCTTACACCATCAAGCACCAGCAATTTGCCGACAAAGCCCGAGAGTGGTGGCAGTCCAACCGTTGCGATCGCTGCCAGGAAGAAGAGCCCCGACAGGATCTCGATCTGGGTGAACCTGGGGGCGAGTGTGATAGCGTCCCCCTGTTCCGCTCGTCTCTGAGCGATCAGATCGACCACGAGGAACAATGCCGCCCCTGCCAGGGTCGAATGCAGGATGTAGTAAAGCGCTGGGCCCATTGCCTCCGGCGTAAACACGGACACGGCACATAGCAGTGTGCCCATCGATCCGACGACAGCCCAGGCCGCAAGATCGCGCAATCCTCTCGCAGCGTACAGGCCCACGAAGCCGATGATGACCGTCACGAGGGCAGCGGGCAGTATCCAGGGGGCAGCGAGGAACGCGAGGTCGCCTGCGTCCTCGCCGAATATCAGTGTGCTCGTGCGGATGATCGAATAGGCCCCGACCTTTGTCATGATCGCAAACAGGGCAGCGACGGCTCCGCTGGTCGCCGCATAGGTACCGGGTAGCCAGAAATGAAGCGGGACCAGTGCGGCCTTCAACCCGAACACCGTCGTTAGCAGCAGACCCGACGCTGCGATCAAGCCCTGATCGCCCGGGGGTGCCGCCGCCACCTTCACAGCAAGGTCGGCCATATTGAGCGTTCCCGTGACGCCGTAAAGAAGGCCAATCCCGACAAGGAAAAGTGTCGATCCGACCAGGTTGATGATCACGTACTGGACGCCCGCCTTGAGGCGTTCTCCGCCCTGGCCGTGCAACATCAGGCCGTATGAGGCGATCAGCAGCACCTCGAAGAAAACGAACAGGTTGAACAGGTCGCCGGTCAGGAAGGCGCCGTTCAGGCCGAGGAGCTGGAACTGGAACAGGGGGTGGAAATGCCATCCCTGACGGTCCTTGCCGGTGCTGATGGCATAGGCGAGGACGGTCAGGCCAAGGACTGCTGTCAAGAGCAGCATCATCGCGGACAGCCGGTCCAGCACGAGGACGATTCCGAAGGGTGCGCGCCAGTTGCCAATTGCATAGCTCTGGATCGTGCCGCTGTCCGCCTCGTGAACAAGGACGCCTGCGATAATTACGAGGGCAATGCATGACCCCAGCGAGGAGAGGCGCGACAGGCGAGGGTGGTGACGGAAAAGGAGAAGAATTCCGGCCCCCATAACGGCTGGCAGGAGAAGGCTGGCGACAACCCACCAGGAAACGATCAGGCTCATCCCTTGCCCTCCGCGTCGGGCTTTCCGTCGACCCTGTCGATCCCGGTCTCGAGATAGCTGCGCAGCGCCAGAACCACGATAAGGGCCGTCATGCCAAAGGCGATCACGATGGCCGTCAGGACGAGGGCCTGGGGCAGGGGGTCGGTGTAGCCTTCCGCCGCCTTGTCGTAGAGCGGCGGGCGGTCGATCGCGAGTCGGCCCATGGAGAACAGGAAGACATTGATCGCATAGGACAGGAAGGCCAACCCCAGCACGACGGGGAAGGTTCGCCGGCGAAGCACCAGATAGACACCAGCCGCCGTCAGAACGCCGATGGCGGATGCCACGAGGAGCTCGAGACTGATCATTTGCCTGTCTCCTCGGAGGCCGGCGTGGGTGTTGGGCCCGATGGATCGACGTCCATGGCGGAGGGGTTTGCCAGCGTCTCCTGCTTTTCGGCGCTCCGGGCGACCTGTGAGAGTTGAGCCAGGGCCAGGATGACTGCGCCAACGACTGTCAGGGCCACGCCAACGTCGAAAAACAGGGCGGTCGCAAGCTCGAACTCCCCGATGATCGGCAAGCTGAAGTAATCGAACGCTGAGGTCATGAAGGGAGCGCCGAACAGCAATGACCCAAGCCCCGTTCCCGCCGCGATCAGTACGCCCATGC
>QBLX01000017.1:0-15275 GCA_003241825.1 Alphaproteobacteria bacterium | reverse complement strand
AGGGTGTGATGGTCCGCACGCATTCGCTGGGCTGCGAAATGATATCCTGACGCCATGTACTGCATCAGGATCGCGATCGAGATGACCAGCCCGGCGATGAAGCCGCCGCCTGGCTGGTTGTGCCCCCTGAGGAAGATATAGAGACCGACCATCACCGCGAGGGGCAACAGCAGCCTGGTAGCCACGACAAGCATCATCGGATGATGTTCCGGCGAACGCGGGGTGTCCGGGAGCCACGCGAGAATCCGGCGTCCGCTTGCCCCCGTACCCGCGGTTTCGAGCAACGAAAAGATGGCCAGGGCCGCGATGCCCAGGACGATGATCTCGCCGAAAGTGTCGAAGCCCCTGAAGTCCACCAGGATCACGTTGACAACATTTGTACCGCCGCCGCCCGGCTTGGCGTTCTCCCAGAAATAGTCCGAGATACTGTCGACAGGGCGCGTCATGACGGCCCAGGCAGCACCACCGACTCCGAGGCCGGCCAGCACGGCCAGCCCCCCGTCCCGGACACGACGGGGCAGGGAACTCTCACGTGGGCTGGTCTTCGGCAGCAGGTTGAGCGCCAGCAGCATCAGCAGGATGGTGACCACCTCGACTGAAATCTGCGTCAGGGCCAGATCCGGAGCCGACAGGTGAACAAAACCCAGCGAAATCACGAGCCCGACGATCCCGACGTAGATCAGGGACGAAAATCTTGCCCGGTGGTTCACAAGGACGAGAGCTGTGGCCGTGATCAAGGCCAGCCAGCCCACCATGGCCATGGGCGACGCCGCCGTCGTGGGCCGTTCTCCCGCCACGAACTCCGATCCTAGAAAGCCCGCATAGCCGACGACAACGGCTGTGCCGATGAACATCGCGATATAGCGTTCCAGCGAGCCGTTCTGCGTCCAGGCCGTGAACGCCAGGGTGCTGCGCTCAAGCGAGGCGACCGTCCGATCGAATATCGCCTTGGCATCCGGCAGGACGAGGCCGTGCCATACAGAGGCGATGCGGCGATGTGCGGAAAGGATCACCAGCCCGATCCCGATGGCTGCGATGCTCATGAACAGGGCTGGCGTCACCCCGTGCCAAAGTGACAGCGAGTAGTAGGGAGTCTCTCCGCCGATGACGGCCTTTGAAACCTGCTCGACCAGAGGGCCTGCGACGAAGGCCGGGAACAGGCCGATAGCCACCACGAGGGCGACAAGGACCGCTGGTGGGCCCCATAGTCCGATACCCGGATCATGCGGCCTGGTCGGATAGTCGTCACGCTTTTTGCCGAAATAGACGTGGACGATGTAGCGGAACGAATAGGCTACGGAGAAGGTCGCCCCAAGCGTCGCGAGTGCAGCCACCAGCCAGGGCTGGCCCCACCACACGGCCTTCGAGGCTTCGTCCAGCATCATCTCCTTGGATATGAAGCCGTTCAGGGGCGGGATGCCTGCCATCGACAGGCCAGCCACCACGGCCAGGGTGGCCGCGATCGGCATCAGGGTCGCCAGTCCGCCCAGCCGCTTGATATCCCGCGTACCGGTCTCGTGGTCGACGATGCCAGCGTTCATGAACAGCGCGGCCTTGAACGTTGCGTGATTGATGATGTGAAAGACCCCGACCACGGCGGCCATCGGCGTGCCAAAGCCGAACAGCATGGTCAGGAAGCCCAGATGGCTGATCGTTGAATAGGCAAGCAGCCCCTTCAGGTCGTCCTTGAACAGCGCGACGACAGCAGCGAAAACCATGGTCACCAATCCGGTCGTCGCGACGAGATAGAACCAGGCATCGGTGCCTGCCAGCACCGGCCACAGCCTTGCCAGCATGAAAATGCCGGCCTTCACCATTGTGGCCGAATGCAGATACGCGCTGACCGGGGTCGGGGCGGCCATCGCGTGGGGAAGCCAGAAGTGGAAGGGGAACTGGGCCGATTTGGTGAAACAGCCGCCCAGGATCAGCAAAAGCGCCGGGAGATAGAGCGGTGACGCCTGGATGGCTTCCTTGTTCTGAAGGATCACCGTCAGGTCATACGATCCCGCGATATTGCCCAGGATCAGCAGCCCGCCGATCAGCGCCAGTCCGCCTGCGCCGGTAACCGCCAGGGCCATTCGTGCACCCTGCCGACCTTCGGGAAGGTGCCGCCAGAACCCGATCAGCAGGAAGGATGACAAGCTCGTCAGCTCCCAGAAGATCAGCAGAAGCAGGATGTTGTCCGACACGACGATGCCCAGCATCGCGCCCTGGAACAGCAGCAGATACGTAAAGAACCGCCCCATCGGGTCGGCCTTGGCCAGATAAAAGCGGGCATAGATGATGATGAGAAGCCCGATCCCTAGGATCATCCCCGCGAACATCAAGCCGAGCGCATCAAGGAATAGGTTGAAGTTCAGGCCCAGCTGGGGAATCCAGTCGATCCGGACCTGTACTGTCTCGCCCGACATGACGGCGGGAGCCAGCATCCCCAGCATCACCAGTGCTGTCAGTGTCACCGCACCCGCTGCCAGAGCACAGGCATTGCGCCCGGCCTTGATGGCCAGGGCAGGAGCCAGCGCTCCAATCAGTGGCAACAAGGCAAGCACAAGCAGCAATGGGCACCTTCCGGAACAGCATCGGGTGTGAACGGCGTCCATGAACAGGAGCCGGCGACCGAACCTTAGCCGAGGTGATCGACCCGTGGCGACCCGGAAGCGTTCACAAATCGAACATCGTATCTTTCCTGACCGGTTCTTGCGGCCGCCGATGCAGTCTCACGCATCAGTCCGGAGAGAAGCGGCGTGATCGTTTGGTCAATTTCGGACACTTAATCGCAGATGCTCGTGGGAACGCTCTCAGCCATCGTCGCATAGCCGGCATCCGACGGGTGCAGGCGTTATAGATTGCCGTAGTGTTATACGATAACATAACGCGATGGCAAACGCTCGAGATCAGCTAGCGGATTAAATCAGCAGCCATGCCTGCTGGATGAGGTTGCAGGATCAGAGGAGGCGATCAGCCAGCAAAGCCAACTCATCGTAGATCGCGTCGCCCGTGCGGCTTTCAGCGTTTCGCCAACCCGTCACGGTCATGGGGTTTACCAGGACTTCGTCACGCGTGAGCACAAGAACGTTCGGCGAACCCGGCAACTCGGAAACCCCGAAACGGCGAGCGATGTCCAGGTTGGGTCTGTCACCACCTCTCGGCAAACCGATGTCGACGAAGACCAGCTCGTATTTCCCTTCGATCAGTTCCGCAAAGCGATCGGTAGCCAGCCACCCGGCAAGAACGCGGCTGTCGCCGCACCAGTTGGCTCCCATCACCAGGAGAACCCGCTTGCCTGACTGCCTCGCACGCGCCAGTGCCGCGTCCACGGCGGCCGATGCATTGTCGCTTGCACGAAAGGCGCGGGCCTCCGGCTTGGCCACCATCGCAGGCGCCGGCACGGATGCGCATGCCGTTGCAGCCAGTGCAGCACAAGCGATCAGCAAGACACGTTTCATTCGGCAACCTCCCACGGTCGGCAAGGCAGCGAAGATCATCTGACCCATGCGTCCCTCGCAGGGTTCCTCTTCGCCACCAGTTCGGCGGCCGGTCAAGCTGCCGTCGCCCGCCGGACAATCTATCCGTCAGTGAAGCTCGATTGATGGTGCAAAATCCAACCGCTGACCGTGCCAGAGCCGGCAAACTCGAGGTTCAAATCAGCGGCGCGCTGGGCCGGCCTCCAACCCCGGGGCGGTGCTATGAGCCTTCAATGTGCCTCAGACGTGCACTGCCCGGTGGCTTATGACACCGTTCCACCAGGGCTTACCGGGATGGCGAAATGCTTTGGTTGTCCCGTGGCTGGATCGAGGATGGGGGTGGGCGAGTACTGACAAAGGTAGGCGTTACGAGGCCGGTCGGTGATGTTGGGAGCAGATCGGTGCATGGTCGTGCTGGAAAACACCACCATCGTTCCCGGCTTGGCCGGCACCATTATGCCCGGATCCGAGCCGAAATAGCCGACGCGTTCCTTGGTTTCATCGCTCCATTGGAATTCCGACAGGGTCGTGTCCTCGTCCAGATTTCTAGGCAGGATAAACAGGCACCCGTTGGCTTCGGTCGCTTCATCGAGCGCAATCCACATTGTCAGGTAGGGATCGTGATCCGAGTCCACATAGACGCCGTCCTGATGCCAGCCGAAAGCCCCGGCGGCATCCTGCCGCGGGGCCTTGATGACAAACTGTTCGTTGAACATGAAAATTTCATCGCGACCCAGCAGGGCACAGGCAAGTCGGGTCACGTCTTCGGAAAACAGCACGTCACGGATCTCGGCATGATCAGCAAATCGTTGACGCAGAAAGCGGCGCGCATTGCCGCGTCCGATGTCGTGGAACTTGCCCCCGCCATCCAACGGCTCCTCTTCCTCGACGAGTCGATCAGCCACATCACGCATTCCCTGCAGCTGCCCCGGTGTCAGAATGTCAGGTACGACCACATAGCCATGTTTGCGGAAAGACTGCGAAAGGGCATCAAGCGAAACGGACATCCGGACCTCCTCATTGCGTCACGAGGTGTGTAATCCGGCCAGCTGCAATGTTCCTTGCAGATTTTTGCAATGACATTGCATTATCCGTCGCATGGTCCCGCAGCGCCCACATCTGCTTCCGACAGAAAAAGGACGCTTCTGGCGACGGTCACACAGGCGAATTCGTGCTGTGGAACCCCGCCGTCACAGGGAACTGGCGGCCTATCACGTCATCACCGGTCAGATGCGTTACATGATCGACGGACGTGTATTTCTCGCCGGGCCGCGGACACTCATCTGGGCCTACAATGACCAGTCACACATGCTGGTTTCGGAAACCTCCGACTTTGACATGTGGATTTTCGTCCTGGGAGACGAACTGCTCGGGGGCGTGCCAGCCAGCAATGCCGTCAGCCCGTTACAGAACGACCTCCGGCGGAATGTCTTTCGTCTTGGTGAGGAGGCGCATCAGGAACTCTTGTCGATCGCTGGAATGGCATCATCCGTTGGCACCGGATTTGATCACGATCTCTGCCTCTCCTGGTGGGCTTTCCGGGCTCTGGCAGCGTGCGAGGACCGCAACAGCGATTTCAGGAAGCGTTGCCCTGCCGCAGTTCAGAGGGCGATCGAAACGATCAGTACGGACCCATCGGTCACCCTGCCAGAGCTTTCCGCTTCACTGGGACTGAGCGAATCCAGAATCGGGCGCCTTTTCAAACGCGAGACGGGGGAGAGTCTCATTACGTTTCGAAACCGGTGTCGTCTGGCCGAGGTCGATCGGTTGATGGCTGAAGCGCGGTCAACCAATCTGACGCAGTGCGCCTTCAACGCCGGCTTCGGCAGTTACACGCAATTTTTCCGTGTTTTTTCAGCGCTGCGTGGTCAGTCACCGCGGACTTACTACGCTCTCTGAGGGCTTCTGACGGACTGTCATCCAAAGCCGGAACTGCAGCGTTCTGTAATATCACCTGAAAAGAGTTGTAAAACGGTTATTTTGTGACACTCTTCGATCGGCGGCATCCAGAAGGCTCGGATGCAAGATCAATAAAAATGTCCAGAATCCCTGGGGAGGGGAAAAATGATCAATCGGGTGAACAAGATAGCCTTGCTTACGGCTTGCGCTGCGGCAGCGATGTCAGGATCGGCGTTTGCACAGGCGCCCTCCACGACTGCCCCTTCGGCTACGGCCCCAAGAGTTGCAAATGATCTCCAGGACGATGTCCAGGTCGTCGACGAAATCGTCGTAACCGGAACCAGCGTTGCGAGAACCGCATTCGAGACAGCATTGTCTGTGTCTCAGGTGCCGGAAGAGCAGCTTCGTACCTTTGCGGGATCGGGCAGCCAGGCCGATATCCTTCAACAGATTCCGGGCCTCAAGACGGAAGGTGGCGGTGGCGAGGTAGCAACCAATCTTCGCGTGCGCGGGCTTCCGTCCGGTGGGCAGTTCGAGTTCACGCCGCTGAACTACGACGGTGTGACCGTCTTCAGCGCCTTTGGCCTCAATTCTTCGGCCTTTGACCTGTTCGCGAGAAATGACCTCGGAATCCAGCGGCTGGAATTCGTAAAGGGCGGGGTTTCGAACCTGTTTGGCGTGAGTTCGACGTCGGGGATCATCAACTATGTGTCCAAGGTCGGCACCGATGAGGATCGGGGCACGCTCCAGCTCGAACTGGCCGAAGACAACCGCTACCGCGGGGACTTTGCCTTCCAGGGGCCGCTGGCTGAAAACACCTATTATGCGGTGTCCGGCTTCTATCGATACGATGAGGGTCCGCTTGATACGGGTCAGCCGACCGAAGGGTTCTCGATCCGGGGCAATATCGAACGGCGTTTTGCTGATGGCTCAGGCTTCTTCCGGATTCACGGCACCTACATCAACGATCGGGTGAACTTCTATCTCCCAATCCCTGTTGATGGGACGTCCCGCGAGCGTGTACTCGGCAACAACGGCGCAACTGTCTTCACGACCAACGTCAGTGATATTGACGGCTTCCGCTTCGCTACGCCCGAAGGCGCGACAGAGTTCAATGCGGCGGACGGGTTCTATACAAACGGTGGATCTGTCTACGCCATCCTGAACAAGGATCTCGGCAACGGCTGGGGCATCGATGGCAAGGTGAAATATGCCACCTATGAGTCCGCCTCGAACTTTTTCAGCAACGGCATCGGTACCCAGGCTCCTCTCACACAGGCAAACTATCTGACGTCAGTGGGCCTGACCGGCACAGCAGTCTTCACCGACGTTCGGTCCGGTCGTGTCCTGGCACCAACGGATCGTGTCTATGCGGGCGCCTACAACAATCGTGTCCGGCCCGCGTCTGACGCGACACTTGAGTTCAACCTCACCAAAAAGCTGGAAATGGGCGGGCTGACCCATAATCTGACGTTCGGCACCTTCATTTCCCGGGGCGAGGCCGACAACGATCAGAGAACAGTCCAGTTCCTGACGCAGTTCAACAACGATCCGGGGCTGGTCAGCCTGACGGTCAATGGGCTGCAGTATGCCTTGGGCGGCATAACGGACCCTCTGTCAGCCTATACGAACCAGACCCGCAGCGCGTTCAAACAGGCCGTCTATTTCGCCGACCAGATCGAGTCGGACCGCTGGTCGTTCGACTTCGGCGGACGGATCGAGCGAGCCACGATCAACAACCGCTTTGAACGGACGACGACATTGCCGACGGCCTTTGCGGCTACACCGGTCCCTGGTTCGCCCATCACCAATATCGCCTTCGGAACGGGTCAGTTCCGGGAGGGAGAAGCGACGGCGACAGGTTGGGCGCTGGCGACCGGCGCGCTCTATCGCGTCAACGAAAGCGTCAATGTCTACGCCAATGCTTCACGGGGCTACTTCTTCCCGCAGGCACAGGGCACCGACGGCCAGATCAATACCGTTGGTGACATCGCCGTCTTCGAGGAAGAGCCGGTCTATCAGGTCGAGGCAGGGCTGAAGCTTCGCACGGGAGCCTTTGATGGATATTTCGCGGGCTTCTACACAGGGCTTCGTGACCGCAACACCGTCACATTCGTTGGAGCGGATCTAACACCACAGGTCATCGCGACAAGCAGCGATACCGTCGGCGTTGAGTTTGACGGCAGGTTCAGCGTGAATGATTTCCTCACTCTGTCCGGCAACCTCACCTATCAGAAGGCCGAGTTTGTCGGGGACAGCCCGGCAATCATCCTTGGCAAGGAGCCGGACCGCCTTCCCCAGGTTCTGGCGAACGTTGGCGCCATCTTCCGGTACAATGCCTTCGACGCCTCTGCCTTCGTCAACTATCAGGGCGATACCTTCCAGGACGCGTCCAACAATGTTCCTCTGGATGCCTATACAATCGCCCGTATCGAGGGCGGATATACGGTCGAGACGCCAAGTGGAGATACGCTACGTATGAGCGTTGGCGTCTGGAACCTGTTTGACAGTCAGGGTCTTGCTGAAGGAAATCCGCGGGCAGGGCTGATCCAGCCTGCCGCCGGTGTAAATCCTGCCTTCTTCAATGGCCGGCCGATCCTGCCACGCCGCGTAACCTTCCGTCTGACGTACGACTTCTAGCCACCTGGTTGTCCTGCGGTCTCTCGCGCCTTCGGGATGCGAGGGGCCGCTTTACAGGCAGTGTCAGGGCGTAGAGCCAGATTGGGGGCACAGTTGGATTTGATCTGACAGGCCCCAATCGCTTCAGCTGCAAGCCTGCAACGTCTTGTGGGTGTCATGGCTGATTTGCCGGATCGAATGCATTCGCATTTGAGCAGGCATTATTCTCACCAGATTGCGGATGTTACACGCAGCCTGGAATTCATTCGATAAAGGGCAGCACATGAACTGGCTCGATTATACCGTCATAGTCCTTTATCTGTGCGGCCTGCTGAGCTTTGGCTTTCTATTCAGAAACCAGACCAGCGAGAAAGATTACTTTCTCGGCGGGCGACAACTCGGATGGTTTCCGCTGTCCCTTTCGGTGATGGCGACACAGTTGTCTGCAATCAGTTTCGTCTCGGCACCGGCTTTTGTGGGTTTGCGCGAGGGCGGCGGCCTCAAATGGCTGACCTACGAACTGGCCGTCCCCCTGGCGATGTTGTTCGTCATGTTCGTTATCGCCCCGGCGCTCTACCGGTCAGGGCATTTCAGCATCTACTCATTTCTGGAAGACCGGTTCGGGCGGTCGACCCGCATGCTGGTCAGTGTGTTTTTCCAGGTCGTCCGAGGGTTTGCGACCGGAATGATGGTCTATGCCATGGCCATAATCCTCGAGGCGGTGGTGGGCATACCCTACTGGCAGTCAGTGGTCGTGGTCGGTGTGGTCACCCTTCTGTACTCCGCGATGGGGGGCATGAAGGCAGTTGTCTGGAGCGATGCTATCCAGATGGTCCTGATCTTCGGTGGTCTGATTGCTGTGGCCATTTTTGCCCTGAACGACGTCGGTGGCGTTTCGTCCTTCGTTGATCAGGTAGATCGCAGTCGGTTGATGACGATCGACTGGAATTCGTTCGGGTTCTCGAGTGACGAGTTCGGATTTTTCCCGATGCTTTTCGGTGGCTTTGTACTCTATGCCTCCTACTACGGTTGCGACCAGTCGCAGGCCCAGCGAATTCTTGCTGCAAAGGACCTGTCGGCCGTCCGGCGCCTTCTGCTGGCCAACGGTCTCATGCGGTTTCCGATCGTCGTCCTGTATTGCGTGGTCGGGTTGATCGTGGGCGTTTCGGTGGTCAACGATCCCGGCCTGATGAGCAGCATTCCGGCGGACAGGCCTGATTTCATGCTGCCCGTCTACATTCTGGAAAGACTGCCGAATGGCGTGATCGGACTGCTGATTGTTGCGATCCTCTCGGCGGCCATGTCGTCGGTAAGTTCGGCCATCAACTCCCTGGCTGCCGTGACGCTGGATGACCTCCAGACGACGGGGCTGCTGAAGCGCGACGAAGCTCGCGTCGTGAGCCGGGCTCGCAACGCTTCGATCGTTTGGGGTATTGCGATCCTGGGCGTGTCCTTCTTTGGAGGCACGATTGCGCCCACTGTCATCGAAGGGATCAACAAGATCGGCTCGGCCCTCTACGGGCCGGTACTGGGCGTCTTCGCCATGGCGATCCTGTTGCCGCGGACAAATCCGACCGCAGTGAACATCGGCCTGATCTCCGGTCTGGCCGTCAACCTGATGCTGTGGAATTTCGCTCCTCAGATTTTCTGGATGTGGTGGAATCTTATAGGTCTGGTCGTGACGTGCGGCCTCGCCATTTCCCTGACCATCCCCCTCGGCATGCGGGAGAGCCGGGCCAGTCTGGTCGTGGTGACCGACGGTGATGCGACCGACAAGGACCGTGGGCGGATGGTCATGATCCTCTGTACCGCCTTTGTGGTGATGATCCTCACGGGCCTTGCGTTCAACATGATCGCGAGTGCAAGCCTGCCATGAGGGGGGTGGTGACCCGTCGTGAGTTGCTGCTGGACAGTTTCAATCATGGCGTCTGGCGCTGCCAACCGCAGGCCTGCCTCTTGCCATATCTGCCTGTTTCGCCGCCTGCCGGTCGAACCCTTGTCCTTGGAGCGGGCAAGGCAGCCGCTTCCATGGCCAGCGTGGTCCACTGTTCCCTGGACTATCCCGTCGAGGGTCTGGTGGTCACGCGCTATGGCCACAATCCGGGACAACCGACCGGAGGCATCCGGGTCATTGAAGCCGGACACCCGGTCCCTGACGAGAGCAGCGAAAGCGTGGCCCTCGAGATGCTCGCCCTCGCCGGCAGCGTGACCGCAGATGACCGGGTACTGTTTCTTGTATCGGGCGGCGGGTCGGCCTTGTTGCTGGCACCGATCGACGGCGTCAAACTGCGCCAGAAGCAGGAGATCACCCGCCACCTGCTTGCCAGTGGTGCGCCGATCGAGGTGATCAATTTCATCCGCAAGCATCTTTCCCGGATCAAGGGCGGGGGTCTGTCCTGTGCGGCGGCTGCAGCACCCCAGATCACCTTTGTCATTTCCGATGTGGTTGGCGACCGGCCGGACCTTGTCGCCTCAGGTCCTTCCCTGCCTTTTGAACGCGAACCCGCGCGTGCGATCGAGTTGCTGGAAGCCTATGGCTGGAAAGTTGATCCACCGCTTGCCGAGGCCATTCACAAGGCCCGCGCGCAGCAGGCCAGACCCCATGATGTGCATACGATCGCAACCGGCCATCAGGCCCTTTCGGCGATACAGCACCGCCTGTCCGCTCAGGGATATGAGGTCCTGAACCTGGGCAGCGAGATTGATGGAGCCGCTGGCGATGCAGCCCTTCTGCATGCTCGCCTCATGCAGGACCGCTTGCCGGATCGCCCCCTGGCGATCGTCTCCGGCGGCGAGCTGACCGTCGAGGTGAAGGCGACCGGGGGGCGAGGAGGGCGAAATCTCGAGTTCCTCGCTGCGCTGATGCAGGCCGTTCCGGAGGGGCTGGCCTATACGGCCCTCGCCTGCGACAGCGACGGCATCGACGGAACAGAGGAAAACGCCGGAGCGTTTCTGGACTCGACCTCCCGGCAACGGGCCGTCGCGATGGGACTCGATATCGAAAGTCTTCGATCGGCCCACGATACCTATGCGCTTTTCAGTGCTCTCGGTGATCTGGTCACGACTGGACCGACCGGCACAAATGTCAACGACATCCGTATTATATTGGTAGAATAACAATGACTACGACAACCGGCGAACGGGCGCGAGACATTCTGCGTGCCAATGACCGTGGCGGCTACACGGTACCGACAGCAGGCCTTTACCCCTACCAGTGGAACTGGGATTCGGCCTTCGTGGCCCTCGGTTTCATGACATTTGATATCGATCGGGCCTGGACAGAGATCGAGACACTGTTCGAGGGGCAGTGGTCGGACGGCTTTCTGCCGCACATCGTCTTCAGGGTCGATGAACCGACCTACTTCCCCGGCCCCGGGGTATGGCGAACCGGTCAGACTCCCGAGACGTCCGGGATAACTCAACCGCCTGTTGTGGCCAGTGTTGTGCGGCGTCTGTTCGAGGCGGGCGGCGAGACGGCAAGGTCCCGTCTCGAGGCCCTGTATCCCCGGCTTCTCGCCTTGCATCAGTGGTTCCACCGTCATCGAGATCCCCTCGGCAAGGGTCTGGTCATGACGGTTCACCCCTGGGAAACTGGCCGGGACAACTCACCGGAGTGGGACCTGCCGGCAGGGCGCGTCGATACCAGCGGAGTTGAACCCTACGAGCGCAAGGACCTGTCCCACATCGATGGAGGTATGCGTCCACGCAAGCCGGACTACGACCGCTACGTTGCCCTGCTCCAGTTCGGCCGTGACCGGGACTGGGACCATCATCGGATCGCTGAAGAATCTCCGTTCCGGGTGGTAGATGTGGGTCTGACCATGATCCTGCTAAGGGCCGATCGAGACCTTCGCGAACTGGCAAGGGCCTTGGGTAAGACGGCAGATGTCGAGCTTCTTTCTGTCAGGATAGAGCTCGCCGAGGCCGGAGTGGACTGGCTCTGGAACCCGGCAGCCGGTGCTCATTGCTCTCGTGACGTCATTACCGGTGAATCGTCCGGCCTTGTCACCAATGCCTCATTTCTCTCGGCCTGGGCCGGTGTCGGTTCCCCGGAGCAGAGGCAGGTCATCCAGGCCACGTTTGACCGGATTGCTGCCGAGGTCAGGTTCATGGTGCCCAGCACGGATCCGCAGAGTGAGTGTTTCGACCGGATGCGTTACTGGCGCGGGCCGATCTGGTCCGTCGTCAATTTCATGATCAGTGAGGGGCTCAACGAGATCGGTGACGTGATGCGATCGAACCGGGTCAGGTACGATACCCTGGCCTTGATCGAACAGTCGGGTTTCTACGAGGCTTTTTGCCCCGTGACGGGCGATGGAACAGGTGGGCCGGACTTCTCCTGGACGGCCGCAATCTGGCTTGCTGAAGCGCACAGCGACCTCAAGGCAGTTGTTGCATGACCGGGCATCAGCCGTTCCCGCAGACCTCACGAGCCAAGCCGAAGGTCTACGGTGGCATAGAGGCCGGCGGGACAAAATTCGTCTGTGCAGTAGGATCCGGTCCGGACAGCGTTCTGGACCGTGCTGTCTTCGAGACGCGAGCCCCTGAGGCTACGCTGGCCGATGTGATTGCGTTTTTCCAAGGTGCCGCGCAGCAGCACGGCCCGTTGTCCGGACTTGGCGTAGGCGCCTTCGGACCTGTCAATATTGATCCTCGATCTCCGGGCTATGGACATATCCTCGACACGCCAAAACCGGGTTGGGCCGGAACGGACATCGTCGGAATGCTGGAAAGGGCTCTCGGGATCGCGGTAGCCATCGACACGGATGTAAACTGCGCACTGATGGGAGAGGCGCGGTGGGGTTCGGGCATGGGCTACAGCAATCTGATCTATGTCACGATCGGTACCGGCATCGGTGCAGGCATCATGGTCAATGACCGGATTGTCTACGGAGCCTCTCATCCGGAGATCGGTCATGTGTTCGTGCCCAAGTCAGCCGATGATGTCGGGTTTGGTGGCAACTGTCAGTTCCATCAGGACCGTTGCATCGAGGGACTGGTATCAGGGCCTGCCATCAAGGCGCGGTATGGCAAGTCTGCCGATGAACTGTCCGAAGATCATGCAGCGTGGGACCTGGTCGCCAACTACATCGCCGTATTGTGCGGTAACCTGCTCCTGACCGTAGCACCCGATCGGATCATCCTTGGCGGCGGGGTCATGAACCAGAAACACCTCTATCCGATGGTCACCGCGGCGCTTGGAAAGAATATCGCCGGCTATGTTGATATCGGTCGCAACCGGGACCCACGGCACGACTTCATCACGTCCCCGGGCCTTGGAGCGGATAGCGGAATCTGCGGAGCGCTCGCGCTTGCGGCATCCTCCGATCGACAGGCATCCAGACTGAACTCGACCGGGTCTGACGTCCGGTCAGCGGGTGGAACCTTCAGCGCCTCGCCCTAGGGAGGCTTTGACTTCCCGTGTATCTGCACACACAGAAACACCGACTGTGAGAGTAGGGGGCCGCAAGACATGTCGAGACGTATAGGTCCTCCCAGCATCAGCAAGTCCAAGACATCTTCCGGCACCCCCGATGCGCGGACGCGCCGGTCTGCCGTCACAGACAGCGAGAGAGCGATACTCGGGGTTGTTCTTCGGGCTGGCGGCCTGACCCAACCCGAGGTGTCACGCAGCACGGGATTGGCCCAGCAGAGTGTCTCGCGACTGGTGAAGGGCCTGATCGAGCGGGGGGCGCTTTACGAGGGTGCGCGCGTGCTGGAGGGGCGGCGGGGACAGCCGTCCATGTCGGTCGAGATCGCGCCAGACTTTCTCTATTCGTTCGGTGTGGCGATGATGACCGACGCTCTTTCGGTCGTTCTCATGGACTTCTCGGGCATTGTCCTGGAGCAGGCCTTTTTCCCCATGCCGGTCATGAGCCGAACGAGAGTGTTCGAGAAACTGGAAGCGACGTTCGAGAGCTTTCTCAGAAAGCGACACCTCGACCGGGAACGCGTTTTCGGCGTTGGCGTCGGCGTTTCCGGCTACTGCCTCGGCGGTCGAGGCCGATACAATACACCGCGTTCTCTCGACGAATGGGCGCTTGTCGACATCGGCGCGATCCTGTCCGATCGTCTGAACTATCCGGTCTGGGTCGAGAACGATGGCAATGTTGCAGCCATCGGAGAAAGCCTGGTCGGGGCAGGGCGCACGTCTTCCGATTTTGTCTATCTGTATGTCGCAGCGGGGATCGGCGGCGGTGTGGTGATCAACAACAGTCTCCTGCGCGGCCGGCACGGCAATGGCGGCGAGATCGGGCTGATGCTGCCGCGAGGGACCTATGCCCAGCCGGACCTTAGCCTGCTTCGAAATCTGGTTGCGAAGGGTGGGGTGGAGACAGATGGCATATCGGACATGTTGTCCCGCTTCGACATTGGCTGGGCTGGCAACCATGAGTGGATCGAGCGCACGCGCGATTCCTTCTCTCTTATTATCTCTGCACTGGCCGCAACGCTGGATCCCGATGCGATCGTGATCGGCGGACGTATTCCAAAAGCTCTGGCAGAGAGGCTGATCCCGAACATCGAGATCTTCGACGACGCGAGACGCGCTGAACCTCGCACCATGCCCAGGATCATCCTCTCGGAAACGGCGGGCGATGCCTGTGCGATCGGCGCGGCGGCGCTTCCTTTGCACTCCCAGTACTTCACGGTTGGGCAGGGCCTCGTGCGGCCTGCTCCCGTTGGGTGATCCGGCAGGAACGGTGTTGCGTAGTCAGTTCTGACGGCGTTTCCGGGTCAGCATTGAAGGCGGCGATTGTCCAACGAGTCGCCGAAATCAAACGAGATCGTGCAATGTCTGTCCGCGCTCTCGATTATCGAACTCCAGCACAGCGGTCTGAAGAGTTCGAACATGTCCTGGCAACCGGGGGCTGTCCGGCGAACGACTGAGAACAAGCGGCGGCATCGGTCCCTCATGGAAAGGGCCAGATGAACCCTGGCGAGTTGTCAAAGTCGCTTCCGAGCTGGCGCTCCGGGCCCCGCGGCCGAGCCCCGGGATGTGGGCCTCATGGCGAACGGTTCAGGGCAGCAAGAACTACCAGCCGCCGCCCCGTCTTACCGGACGCAGCGATGAGATCCGGTCATTCATCCCGACGTTGCTCAGGTTGCGCACGTTGTTACGGAACACAACGCAGCGCCCGCGGAAATTCGCGTCCGAGCAGCCTTCCCAGTCGCCCCGAAGCTGCATCGAGCTGATGCCATCGTTGAGCCCTGAGTCCCGCAGGTTGGCGATGGAGTCCGTGAAGCGAATGGACCGACCCCGCTAGTTCGCGTCGCGATAGACAGTCACCATGC
>QBLX01000016.1:29032-41431 GCA_003241825.1 Alphaproteobacteria bacterium | reverse complement strand
TATCGACCACGCAGGGGTGCGCGAGCATGCGGTTCTCGGCGACGAGGGCCGCCGCCGTGACCTGGGCGATCATGAAGCCGGAGTTCAGGCCCGACTCCTGAACCAGGAAGGCCGGCAGTTCGCTCATCTTGGGGTCGACGAGGATGGCTGTCCGTCGCTCCGAGATGTTGCCGATCTCGCAGAGCGCCATGGCGATCTGGTCTGCGGCAAAGGCCACGGGCTCGGCGTGGAAATTGCCGCCCGAGAGGACGTCGCCGTCCGCAAAGAAGACCAGGGGGTTGTCGGTGACAGCATTGGCCTCGCGCGCCAGCATCCCGGCCGAGGCCGTCAGCACATCCAGGATCGCGCCCATCACCTGGGGCTGGCAGCGCAGGGAGTAGGGGTCCTGCACCTTGCTGTCGTCCTCGAGGTGCGAGGCGCGGATGGCGCTGCCGGACATCAGGTCGCGCAGGGTCGCGGCGACGGCGATCTGGCCCGGCTGGCCTCGCAGGGCGTGGATGCGCGGGTCGAACGGGGCGTCCGAGCCCTTGAGCGCATCGACAGACAGGGCCCCGGCGGCGATGGCTGCTGCAAACACCGCCTCCGTCGCGAACAGACCGGCGAGAGCCAGGGCCGTCGAACACTGGGTGCCGTTCAGCAGCGCCAGACCTTCCTTGGGCCCGAGGGTGATTGGCGAGCGTCCCAGCCGGGCCAGGGCGGCTTCGGCTCCGAGCATTTCTCCGTCCAGCCGCGCCTCGCCCACGCCGATCAGGACACAGCTCATATGGGCCAGGGGAGCCAGGTCGCCGGACGCTCCGACGGAGCCCTTGGAGGGCACGCAGGGCAGGACGTCGGCATTGACCATGGCGATCAGTGTTTCGAGCGTCTTTCGACGAATGCCGGACGCGCCCCGCGACAGGGACGCGATCTTCAGCACCATCATCAGCCGCGTTACGGGATCGGGCAGAAGCGGCCCCACGCCACAGGCGTGGCTGAGCACCAGATTGCGCTGCAGGGTCTCCAGATCGCCCGGCGCGATCGAGGTGTTGGCGAGCAGGCCGAACCCCGTGTTGACGCCGTAGACCGTCCGCCCTTCCGCGACGATGGCCGCGATCGTGGCCGCGCTGCGCTCGACGTCGGACCAGGCGGCGTCGGTCAGTGTCACGGTCAACGGGCCATCGAGGACGGCGCGCAACTGGGGCAGGGTCAGGGGCGCGGCCCCGATGGTGAGCGTGTTCATGGCCGTGCCTCCAGTGATGGCAGGTTCAGGCCGTGCTGCCTCGCCGCCTCCCGCGCGATCTCATAGCCCGCATCGGCATGGCGCATCACACCGGTCGCGGGATCGTTCCAGAGCACACGCTCGAGCCGCCGGGCGGCCTCGGGTGTGCCGTCAGCCACGATGACCACGCCAGAGTGCTGGGAGTATCCCATGCCTACGCCCCCGCCATGGTGGATCGAGACCCAGCTGGCCCCGGAGGCGGTATTGAGCAGGGCATTGAGCAATGGCCAGTCGGACACGGCATCCGATCCGTCCATCATGGCCTCCGTCTCGCGATTGGGGCTGGCGACCGATCCGGAGTCGAGGTGATCGCGGCCGATCACGATGGGTCCAGACAGCTCGCCCGAGGCGACCATGTCGTTGAACATCAGCCCTGCGCGATGGCGATCGCCCAGACCGATCCAGCAGATCCGGGCGGGCAGGCCCTGAAAGGCGATGCGCTCGCCCGCCATGTCCAGCCAGCGATGCAGTCCCGCGTTGTCGGGGAACAGCCGCTTCATGGCTGCATCCGTCTTGCGGATATCGTCCGGGTCTCCGGTAAGGGCGGCCCAGCGGAACGGGCCGATGCCTCGGCAGAAGAGCGGACGGATATAGGCGGGGACAAAGCCCGGAAAGTTGAAGGCATCGGTGACCCCCTCGTCAAAGGCTACCTGCCGGATGTTGTTGCCATAGTCGGTCACCGGCACACCGGCGGCCTGGAAATCCAGCATGGCCTGGACGTGGATGGCGCAGGACTGCCGGGCCGCGGCCTCGACGGCTGCAGGGTCGCTTGTCCGCCTGTCCTCCCACTCGGCCACAGTCCATCCTGCGGGCAGATAGCCGTTAACGAGGTCGTGGGCGCTGGTCTGGTCGGTGACGAGATCGGGCCGGATGCCGCGCAGGACCATCTCGGGCAGCACATCCGCCGCATTGGCCAGCAAGCCGACCGAGACCGGCTTCCCGGTCCGTCCGGCCTCGGCGATCAGGGCGAGGGCTTCGTCCAGGCTCTCGACCATGACGTCCAGATACCGGGTTCGCAGCCGCATCTCGATCCGGCTGCGCTGGCATTCGATGGCCAGGCAGGAGGCCCCGGCCATGGTCGCGGCCAGCGGCTGGGCCCCGCCCATTCCGCCCAGTCCGGCGGTCAGGATCCATTTCCCGGACGCATCGCCGCCCCAGTGCTGGCGCGCGGCCTCGAGGAAGGTCTCGTAGGTGCCCTGAACGATGCCCTGGGTGCCGATGTAGATCCAGGAACCAGCCGTCATCTGGCCGTACATCATCAGACCCTTGCGATCGAGTTCGCTGAAATGCTCCCAGGTCGCCCATTTCGGCACCAGGTTGGAGTTGGCGATCAGCACCCTGGGGGCGTCCTCGTGGGTGCGGAAGACGCCGACAGGCTTGCCGGACTGGACCAGAAGGGTCTCGTCAGGAGCCAGTTCGTGCAGGGCCGTGACGATCCGGTCGAAACTGGCCCAGTCCCGTGCAGCCTTGCCGATGCCACCATAGACAACCAGGTCCTCCGGGCGCTCGGCGACGTCCGGGTCGAGGTTGTTCATCAGCATGCGCAGGGCTGCCTCGGCGGCCCATGTGCGGCAGGTCATCTCGGGGCCGCGGGGCGCGCGAATGACGCGGGCGTTCGGGGTCTGTTGCTGGGTCATGGCTGCGTCTCTACGCTGCGACACCATGACCATGGAAGACTCAGAAGCACTGGGCTGGCCCAGCGTCGCAGACCTTGTGGGCCAGCACCCTCAGGCCTCCGTCGCCCTGATCGGGGCAGGCCTCAACGAGCGGTCGCTGACGCCCGGGCGATGCGACCTTGGGCCGAAGGCCTTTCGTGCCGTCCTGCCGAGGTTCTCGACCTATGACGTCGAGACCGGCCAGACCCTGTCGAGCGAGGTGTTCGATGCCGGCGATCTGCCCTTGAAGGCCGTCAGCCCGGCGGATGCCTTCCTGCCGGTCAGGGATGCGGTGGCTGCTCAGGCGTCCCGTGCGCTGACAGTGCTGGTCGGCGGCAACAATGCCATCACCCGGCCCGGTGTTCATGGCCTGGGGCTGGAGCGGGTCGGCCTGCTGACGCTGGATGCCCATTTCGACCTGAGAGACACCGACCAGGGGCTTACCAATGGCAATCCGGTCCAGGCCCTGCTCGAGGATGGTCTGGACGGCCAGCGCATCAGCCAGATCGGTCTTGCGCCTTTCGCCAATACCCGCCGTGCCCATGACAAGGCAAAGGCTGCCGGTATTGCCGTTCACACGGCGCGGACGTGTCGCGAACAGGGTCTGGCGGCAGTTGTCACCCGGGAGCTGGAACGGCTGTCCGGCCTGTGCGACGCGATCTATGTCGATTTCGACATCGACGTCATCGACCGCAGCCAGTGGCCGGCGTCCCCGGGTGCCCGACCGGGCGGCGTGTCGGTGCAGGACTTCTTCGACGCCACCCGGATCATCGGGGCGCATCCGCGTGTGAAGGCCGTGGACCTGACCGAATACGACCCCTCCCTCGACATCGGCGACCTTGGCTCGCTGACGGTCGGGCGATGGTTCTGCGAACTGCTGGCAGGGTTCGAGACCCGTGGCTGAGACCCATGACCGACTGATCACCGACTGCCGTATCGCCACAATGGTCGAGGGCGAAGTCCCCTATGGCGCGATCGATGACGGGGCCATCCTTGTCCGGAACGGGCGGATTGCCTGGGTGGGCGCAGCCGCCGACCTGCCGCCGCATGACGCCAGGGACATCGATCGTCTGGACGGAGCCTGGGTCACGCCCGGGCTGATCGACTGCCACACCCACCTCGTGTTCGGGGGGGATCGCTCTGCCGAGTTCGAACAGAGGCTGGAAGGGGCGACCTATGAGGAGATCGCCCGGGCCGGAGGCGGGATCGTGTCCAGTGTTGCCGCCACGCGGGCCGCGTCCGGGGACGAACTTCTGGTGAGTGCCCTGGATCGGCTCGCCGGGCTGACGGCGACGGGGGTGACGACGATCGAGATCAAGTCCGGCTACGGGCTGGACCGGGAGACCGAGCTGAAGATGCTGCGGGTCGCAAGGCGGATCGGCCGGGAAGCGGGTGTCCGGGTCCGGACCAGCTATCTGGGACTGCATGCCGTGCCGCCGGAGTATCGCTCCGACCGTGCGGCCTATGTCGATCTGGCCATCGACGACATCCTGCCCGCGGCCCATGCCGAGGGGCTGGTCGATGCTGTGGATGCCTATTGCGAACCCATCGCCTTTTCGGGGACGGAGGTGGCCCGGCTGTTCGAACAGGCAGCCCGGCTGGGGCTGCCGGTCCGGCTGCACGCCGACCAGTTGTCGGACAGCGGGGGAGCCGCCCTGGCTGCGCGCCATGGGGCGCTGTCGGCTGACCATATCGAATATGCCAGCGAGGCCGGGGTCCGCGCCATGGCCGAAGCCGGGGTGGTCGCTGTCCTCCTGCCCGGAGCCTTCCTGATGCTGAGAGAGACGCGCCTTCCGCCGATGGCAGCCTTGCGGGAACACGGCGTGGCCATGGCTGTGGCCACAGACTGTAACCCCGGCACCTCGCCCCTGGCATCGATGACGGCGGCCATGACCCTGGCCTGTGTCCAGTTCAGATTGACACCCGAGGAGGCGCTGGCCGGGACCACCCGGAACGCCGCGCGGGCGCTGGGGCTGCAGGGCGACATTGGAACCCTTGCAGCCGGCATGATTGCCGATCTGGCGGTCTGGGACATCGCCCGCCCGGCCGAACTGGCCTACTGGCTGGGCAAGCCGCTGCTGAGACATCGTTACGTCGCGGGCGAGAGGCGAATCGCGACATGAAGGGACATGCAGCGTTCCCCCGACCGTGTCGAAGACTGGCTGATCGTGGCCCTCGTGGTCACGACGATCGCCCTTCTTGTGCTGACGGTGTTGAGCTGGTCCGGCCGGCTGTCCTGATCGACATCAACATCGTCCCCCTGGTGCCATGACCGAGATCCGCAACGACGTCGTCATCCTGGGAGGCGGGCACAACGGGCTGGTGTGTGCCTTCTACCTCGCGCGCGCGGGACTGAAGGTCACGGTCCTCGAGCGTCGCCACGTTGTCGGTGGGGCGGCGGTCACGGAGGAATTCCACCCCGGATTCAGAAACTCCACCGCCAGCTATACCGTCAGCCTGCTGAACCCGCGCGTGATCGCCGACATGGACCTGGCCCGGCACGGCCTGCGGGTCGTCGAGCGGCGGATGTCGAACTTCCTGCCCCTGCCGGGGGGAGACAGCTTCTGCGCCGGTGAAGGGAGAACCCAGGCCGAAGTGGCGCGATTCTCGACGCGGGATGCCGAACGGCTGCCCGAGTATGAGCGACGGCTGGAAGTCGTGGCTTCGGTCCTGCGCGACTGGATCCTGAAAGCGCCGCCCAATGTCACGCCGGAGGGTCCGGGCGGCGGCTGGATGGCGATGCTGCCCGAACTGCTGTCGGCGGGGTCCCTCGGGCGACGGGCGGCCGGGCTGGACACCCAGGGGCGGCGCGACCTGCTGGACCTGTTCACGAAGTCTGCCGGCGACTGGCTGGATGGCTGGTTCGAAAGCGATCCGATCAAGGCGCTGTTCGGTTTCGACAGCGTGGTGGGCAACTATGCCAGCCCCTACACACCGGGATCGGCCTATGTGCTGCTCCACCATGTCTTCGGCGAGGTGAACGGCCGCAAGGGTGTCTGGGGCCATGCCATCGGTGGCATGGGAGCCATCACCCAGGCCATGGCTGCGGCCTGTGCCGAGGAGGGGGTCGACATCCGGCTCGCGACTCCGGTCGCATCGGTCCTGACCGAAAAGGGACGGGCGGTCGGAGCGGTGACTGAAGCGGGCGACGTTATTCGGGGCCGGGCCGTGGTCTCGAACCTGCATCCGCGCCTCCTGTTCGAACGGCTCGTCGATCCTGCGGTGGTTCCGGCCGATTTCAGCGAGCGCATGGCCCGCTATGCCTCGGGATCGGGCACGTTCCGCATGAATGTGGCCCTGTCGGAACTTCCCCGGTTCACCAGCCGGCCGGAGCCCGGCGACCACCATACCGCCGGGATCATCGTCGCCCCGTCGCTGGCCTATATGGACCGCGCCCATGCCTCCGCACGGCTGGATGGCTGGTCCCGCGAGCCCATCGTGGAGATGCTGATCCCCTCGACCCTGGACGACACGCTTGCGCCTGCCGGCCAGCATGTCGCCAGCCTGTTCTGCCAGCATGTCGCGCCCGATCTCGCCGATGAACATCGCGAAACCGTCGCCGACCTCATGATCGAGACGATCGATGCCCAGGCGCCGGGTTTCAAGGCCTCGGTCGTCGGCCGGATGTCGCTGGGTCCGCGCGATCTGGAACAGCGGTTCGGCCTGGTCGCAGGCGACATCTTCCACGGCCGGCTGACGCTGGATCAGCTGTTCAGTGCCCGGCCTGTGCTGGGCCACGCCGATCACCGTATGCCGGTCCCGGGTCTTTACCTGTGCGGATCAGGTGCTCATCCCGGCGGCGGTGTGACCGGCGCACCGGGACACAATGCTGCGAAAGCGGTGCTCAAGGGTATCAGACGTTAGCGACGCCCAGAGCCTTCATCAGGGCCTCACGGATCGTCTGCTCGGTAAAGGGCTTCTGGATCGTGTTCTGGCCGCGCCAGTGTGGAGGAAGGCCGCCCTCGCCATACCCTGTCGAGAAGACGAAGGGCACGCCACGGGCCTTCAGGGCCTCGGCCACCGGAAAGACCTCGCGTCCCGCCACATTGACGTCCAGCAGGGCGCCATCGATGTTCATGTCTTCGGCCACGGTTCTCATGGCTTCGTCTATTCCGGAGACCGGACCGATGGTCTGACAGCCCATATCCTCCAGGATTGTCTCGATCAGCATCGCGACCAGAGACTCGTCCTCGACGACCAGAATGCGTCGTCCATCAAGTGGTAGGTTCAAACTGACGCCCTCGGTCCAGCGGAAAACAGATCTCCGCAGTAAAGCCGGTGGTGGAATATCCCAGATTCACCACCCCCGCCAGATCGTGACGAATGTTTCGCCGGATCAGACGGGTACGAAAGGCTCCGCCCAGTCCGTACCCTTGGGTCGGCACCATCAGCACAGGCTTCAGGTCTCTGACCACACGGCCAGTTCGTTGCCTGCAGGATCGCGGAAATGAAACCGGCGGCCACCCGGAAAGGCAAAGGGTGGCTGGACGACCACACCGCCCGCGGCCTCGACCCTGGCCAGCATGGCTTCGAGATCGGTGGCGAACAGGACGGGGAGGGGCGTCATGGTGCGGGCCGGGTCGGCGTCGAACCCGCCATCCATCCCCTGGTCAAAAGAGGCGTAGGTCGGGCCGTAGTCCTGAAAGGTCCAGCCGAACGCCGCTCCGTAGAAGGCCTTGACCGTGGCGATGTCGCTGGCGGGCATCTCGAGATAGTCCAGCTTGCCGTCTTCACGCATGGCGGTCTCTCCGATCTGTCATGAGCAACAATGCAGCTTGGCACAGGCAAGGACCGGGAGCATAGTTGCGAAGCATTATCATTCGCAATGAGTCGCCGACGGAGTTTCCGCCATGATCATACTGATGTCCGGCACGGCAGGCCTTGCGCGCCTGATCGGTCGCGAGTCGACCGGGCGTCAGGCCAGTTCCACCGCCATGGCCACCGCCTCGCCGCCGCCGATGCACAGCGAAGCAACACCGCGACGCCCGCCGCGTGCCTGAAGCGCCGACAGCAGGGTCGTCAGGACCCGCGCACCCGATGCACCGATGGGATGTCCAAGGGCGGTCGCGCCACCGTTCACGTTCAGCCTTGCATGGTCGATGCCGAGGTCGTGCAGGGCCACCATGGCCACGACGGCAAAGGCCTCGTTGACCTCCCACAGGTCGACGTCATCGACCGACCATCCGGCCCTGGTCAGGACCTTCTGCATCGCCGGAACGGGGGCTGTCGCGAATCTGGCGGGCTCATGGGCATGGGCAGCATGAGCGACCACGCGGGCGATGATCGGCAGGCCTTTGGCGCGCGCCACGCTCTCGCGGGTCATGACCAGTGCTGCGGCCCCATCCGAGATCGACGAGGCATTGGCCGCGGTGATCGTGCCGTCCTTGCTGAAGGCGGGTTTCAGGTTCGGGATCTTGGCCGGGTCGGCCTTGCCGGGCTGTTCGTCACGGGTGACGGTCTCGGTGCCCTTGCGGCTCCTGACCTCGACCGGCGTGATCTCGGCATCGAACGCACCGCTCTCGATGGCGGCCAGGGCGCGCTTGAGGCTTTCGAGCGCGTAGCCATCCTGTGCCTCTCGCGTGAACTGATAGTCCCGTGCCGTTTCCTCGGCGAAGGCACCCATCAGCTTGCCCGGCTCATAGGCGTCTTCCAGCCCGTCGAGATACATGCTGTCGGAGATGACATCGTGGCCGATGCGGGCTCCGCCACGATGCTTGGCCATCACATAGGGCGCACCGGACATCGACTCCATGCCACCGGCGACCACGATGTCTGCCGTTCCTGCCAGCAAGGCGTCATGCGCCATCATCGCGGCCTGGAGCCCCGATCCACACATCTTGTTGACGGTCGTAGCCTCGACCTGAAGGCCCAGTCCGGCCCCCAGGGCGGCCTGACGGGCAGGGGCCTGGCCCAGACCGGCGGGAAGGACGCATCCCATGTAGATCTGGTTCACATCGGCGGCGACACCGGCGCGCTCGACGGCGGCGCGGACTGCGGCGGCGCCCAGATCGGTCGCCTTGACGCTCGACAGGGCTCCCTGGAACCCGCCCATCGGCGTGCGGGCGAAGGAACAGATGACGACGGGATCGGACATGAAGAACCTCATACTGCTTTGGCTGCTAGATCGGCGCTTGGGCCCCGCAAGGCAAGCGGGTCCACGCGACAGACGCCATGCGGGCGATCCGGAGCGTTCGTTTTGGCAACCCGCTTGCAAATCTGGTGACGCAGGGTCACTTTTATCCGCATGGGCCGTACTGCAGACTATTCAAAACAAAGCTGTTCCATCGCCGCCACCCTGGAGATCATCGGCGATCCCTGGACGCTGCTGGTCATCCGCGACGCCTTTCAGGGTGTCAGCCGCTTCGAGCAGTGGCAGGACCGGCTCGGCGTGGCACGCAACGTTCTTGCTGCCCGGCTGAAGACACTGGTGCAGCACGGTGTGCTGGAGCCCCGGCTCTATTCCGAACGCCCGCCGCGCAATGAATATGTGCTGACTGCCAAGGGCAAGGATCTGTCGGCTGTCCTGGTGACCCTGCATGCCTGGGGCGCCAAACATGTCTATGGCGACGCCGACAGCGGCATCGACCTGGTTCACAAGACCTGCGGCCATTCGCTGAATCCCCGGATCGCCTGCGGCCACTGCAGCGAAATCGTCAAGGGGCGCGACATCGTCATGACCCGCGCGGCGAACCGGCCGACCGTCGGTGACGTCATGCCCCGGGATGTGGCCGTCGGCGAAGGCTGATCGCCTTCAGCCCCTCAGGGCCATCAAGGGTATGACGATGTCCTCCTCGTCATCGAGGTGACGGAGGAGGGGCGGTGCCGCAGCGTCCAGCGCATCCGCCATGCGCGCCGCCTGATCCGCTGCATGGATGTCTGCGGCACGAAACGCCCGGTGCAGGGCGTTGCCGCGATCAGCCAGACTCTCCAGCTGCCCGTGCACGGCGTCATGGTCCCGGTCCAGCAGATCGATCCCGGGCGCGATACGAGGTTCAATGGCGCGAAACTGCGGAAAATAGTGGGTCGTCTCGATGTTGTGATGGCCGTCGAGGTGCTGGAGAAAGCCGGACAGGGTTGGCAGCAGACGGTCGTGGAAGCCTCGCAGATCGATGGTGCCCGCGCGATAGGCCGTCGTGAACTGTTGCATGTGATCGCTCGCCTGACGGAACCCCGCATGCATCTCCAGCCAGTGGGTGGCGCTGGCCGGGACCGAGGCCTCACGCCATCGGCTGCGAGGGAAGGCCTCCCGCAACCAGGCGAATGCGGGAGGCAGTGCCGTGCGCGCAGGCAGCGGCCAGGCCCCGGACGTCAGATCAGACAACGGCCGTCGTCGTCTGGATGAACCCGCCGCCCAGCAGCCGGTCCGGGTCTGCCGGATCGTACAGGGCACAGGCCTGTCCGGGTGCCACGCCTTCCTCGCCGGTCTCGAAGACGACCGAGCTCACCCCGTCGACACGCGACAACCGGGCGGGAGAGGGCGGACGGGTCGAACGCACACGCGCCAGCACCGGGGTGTCCGCATCCGCCGCAATCTCGATCGTGGCCTCGTTCCCCAGCCAGTTGGTCTCGTCCAGGGTCAGGGATGCCGTCAGCAGGGCTTCGCGCGGGCCCACGATGACCCTCCGTGCCTCGGGATCCAGCTTCGTGACGAACAGCGGCTCGCCAACGGCGACATTCAGCCCCCGGCGCTGGCCGATCGTGTAGTCGGTGATCCCGGCATGGGTGCCGAGCACGCGGCCGTCCATGTGCACGATTTCGCCGGCCTCGCGCCCCTGTGGACGGAGGCGGTCGATCAGGGTGCGATAATCGCCCGAGGGCACGAAACAGATGTCCTGGCTGTCCGGCTTGGCCGCGATCCTGAGCCCCAGTTCGGATGCAACACCGCGAACCTGGGGTTTTTCCAGATCGGCCAGAGGGAAGCGGAGATAGTCGAGCTGGTCGCGGGTTGTCGCGAACAGGAAATAGGACTGGTCGCGCGAGTGGTCGACGGCCTTGCGCATCTGGACCTGTCCGCCCGGCATGACTGACCGACGGACATAATGACCCGTGGCCATCGCCTCGGCGCCCAGATCGCGGGCGACGTCGAGCAGGTCGCGGAATTTGACCGTCTGGTTGCAGCGGATGCAGGGCACCGGCGTCTGGCCACGCAGATAACTGTCGGCGAACTGGTCGATCACCGCGTCGCGGAACCGGCTTTCGTAGTCCAGCACATAGTGAGGAATGCCCAGCATCTCGGCGGCCAGTCGGGCGTCGTGGATATCCTGACCGGCACAACAGGCTCCCTTCTTCTTGAGGGCAGCGCCGTGGTCGTAGAGCTGCAGCGTCACCCCGACGACGTCATAGCCCGCCTTGTGCAGCAGGGCCGCGACGACTGTGGAGTCCACGCCACCCGACATGGCCGCAACGACCCGCGATCCGACGGGCAGGCCGACGGCCAGGCGCGCCTTTTCGATCGCCGCATCCATGTCCGGGCGGGCGATATCGGGGATCGGGCAAAGGTCGTCGACCATGGTCATGGCGGCTATATAGGCGGATTGGTGCAGCTTTTCGAGGCCGGACCCGAAACGACCAAGGCCGCTTCCGCAACCGGAAGCGGCCTTGGTGCAGCGCCAGGCTGGCGGTCTGCGTTCGCCTAGGAGCGGTAGACCTGGATCCGCGTCGTGCGCAGACCCTGCATGCCCCATTTATCGATGGCCTTCTGCCAGGCGAGGAACTCCTCGGCCGTGATGCGATAGCGGGCCAGAGCGTCATCCACGCTGATCAGACCGCCGCGAACGGCAGCGACAACCTCGGCCTTGCGCCGGATAACCCAGCGGTCGGTATTCGGCGGCGGAAGATCCCGCAGCGTCAGGGGCGTGCCCGTCGGTCCAACCACGTATTGTTCGCCTTTTTGATTCAGGCGTCGCTCTTGCAACATGGGCTTATGCCTCATTCATCATCACTTCTGAGAGGCCAATGTCCCACGTCGCGCCTAAAGGCCGTTTAAGCGTCGTGGTGAAGGAAAAGATAAAATCCAATCCATCCACAGAGTCACTTCGGTCAGTTTTCGAGCAACGGTTCATTGAAGTTTACGATTTCTTACCTGACGATCAGCGTTTTATGCTGATGAGTTCTGCAAGCATTTCATCAGCTGTCGTGATGATCTTTGACGAAGCCGAATATGCGCGTTGAGTTGTGATCAGACCTGTGAACTCCGCTGACAGATCGACATTGGATGCCTCAAGCTGCGAGGCAGCGATATCACCCGCGCCGCCAGCCCCAGCCGTCTTCAGATTGAAGGTTCCGGAGGTCTGGCTGACCTGGAAGGCATTGCCGCTGAGCTCCTGCAGGCTGTCCGGGCTGGTGAAGGTGGCGACCGCGAGTTGCGCGATCCGGCGCGTCACCCCGTTGTCGAAATTAGCGGTGACGAAGCCTTCCTTGTCGACGTTGATGGCGCTCAGATTGCCGAAGGCGGTTCCGTTGGTGATCGTCGACAGCACTCCGGAT
>QBLX01000016.1:26968-29022 GCA_003241825.1 Alphaproteobacteria bacterium | reverse complement strand
GCATTCAGCTGGCTGAGCCCCCCCGCCGATGTGGCCAGATCGAAACTGATGATCTGGGCATCGATGCCGGCGGAGGTCGCCCATTTCGGACCGGTCGCGGCTGCGTCAGCTGACCCTGCCAGCGTAAGCGACGGGTTGTTGAAGTCTGCAAACAGCCAGCCCTCTGCTGGTACGGGGACCACGGGCGTGCCGCCGCCTGTCATGGCCGTGATGTCGAGGCGACCTTCCGACGTGAAGCGAACACGTCCTGAGGCGAGTTGACCGGGAACAGTTCCTGTTCCCTCGACATCTGCGGGGGGGACGGCATGGATTTCGGCGAACCATTCGTTGGGAACATTGGTCTTCAGGAAGGAGATCGCCAGGGTCCGCTGCCCGCCCTTGGAATCAGAGACCGGGATCGTCAGTCGGAAATCGTGATTGAAGCCTGTGGGAACGTCATCGGTCCGGTTGTAGGGCGACATGCTGAACGCAGGGTCAGTGGCATCGTAACTGGCCAGGTCGGGATTGATCGCCTGAGCGTCATTCAGGTTGGCGTTGAGCTGGATACGTGTTGTCGGCTCGGCCGTTCCACCGACATTGCCGATGTTGATCGCCCGGAGACGGGTCAGATCGGACGGATCGGTGTTGATGTTGCCGTTGGAGTCGATCGGCCAGCCCTGCAGATAGAGGCCGGCCGTGTTCTGGAGATAACCCAGCTTGTCCGGCGTGAACGCTCCGGCCCGCGTGAACAGTCGCTTGTCGGTTGGAACGAGGTTCTCGGCCTTTTCGGCCACGACGAAGAAGCCTGCACCTTCGATGCCCAGATCTGTGCTCGACGAGGTCCGCTGGAGCTGACCGCTCTGGCTGATGAAATGCCGGGCCGTGGCCTGAACGCCGCCCGCCGAATAACCGGTGCCCTGGGTCTGGCTGTTGACGACGGTCGAGAACTCGCTGGCCGTTCGCTTGTAGCCGACCGTGTTCACGTTCGCGATGTTCTGGGAGATCGCCGCAAGAGCGGCGGCGTTTGCGGTCAGACCGGAAACACCGGCGAGAAGGGCGCTGTTGATGCTCATGACAGGTATTCCTTACGAGAACAGTTTGAGGGGATTGAGCGAGGCCATCAGGTTCGCGACGGGCGATCCGTCGTCGTCATTGGCGGCACGGGCCGTGTTCGGGAGTTCGTCCAGCGCAATCACGGAGGACAGCGGGACAATGGACTGGCCAATCGTCAGATAGGGCTGGCCTTCGTAGAGCTCGATGCCGGTCACCCGACCGCGCGTCAGGACCTGACTTTCGATGGTGCCGCCACCCGCGTTCTGGGCCGAGACCTTCAGCGTATAGACGCCGCCATCAGGTAGCTGGGTGCCATTGGTGGTCTTGCCGTCCCACACGAAGTCGCTGATGCCTTCCTGGCGGGACGGAGCGTCACCCGACCACACGACACGTCCTGAACCATCGACAATCTCGAGCTTGGCGGTACTCGCAGAGGTTCCGAGCTCGTAGGACCATTTGGCCGAACCCTCGCTCAGCTCCGTCGCGCTCCAGGCTGCCGTGGCCTCCTTGCCGATGTAGGTCGACGCACTGGACAGGCCGCCGCCGCCCTGCTGCGCAGCCAGCAGGCTGGTCAGCAGGTCGTTGGTGAGCAGTTGCTGCTCCACGCCGGACATCTGGGTCAGCTGGGCCGTGAATTCGTTGGAATCCAGCGGCGACAAGGGGTCCTGGTTCTTAAGTTGCGTGGTCAGCAACTGCAGGAAGGTCTCGAAATTCGAGGCCAGGCCGATCCGTCCTGCGGATGTCCGAGACGCGGCTTCGTTGGTTGAGGAGACGCCATCGACCATGGCTTCAGACTTTCACATCGACGCCGCGCGGCGTCATATTGGAGGAGGGGAGAGACCAGACGGGTGGGGCCTCGGTGAGGTCGTTCTGTGCAGCATGACGATCGGCATAGGCAGCTGCGCGCTGCTGTCGCCGATCGCCGCCGGATGAGCTGTCGCGGCTGGAAAACTCCAGTGCGTCCTGCGCCACGGTGAAGCCGGCGTCCTCGAGCTGTCGGCGCAGGTCGTCGGCCCGGCCAC
>QBLX01000016.1:22721-26958 GCA_003241825.1 Alphaproteobacteria bacterium | reverse complement strand
GCCGGCGGGTTGTCGAAGGCGAGCCGTGCCGACAGCTGCCCGTCACTGTCGATGTCGAGAGTCACGTCGACCCGGCCGAGCCCCTCTGGCGTCAAGCCGAGTTCGAACCTTGTCGACTGGCCAGCCAGCCGTTGGGTGATCTGGGCCGCAAGATGGGCGGTCGTCTCGATCGTGGCGCGAGACAGGCTGGAGAGCGACGACGTGTCCAGGGAAGCGAAGCCTGCTCCTGATGCCGCAGTTGCCGCAGCAGAGCCCGGGAGAACCGGCGCATCAGAATCCGGCGCGGAAGGCAGGGCTTCGGCGAGGAGTGGAAGAAGCTCGATCGTTGACCCGGCAGCGATCGGCAAGGGCTGGTCGCTGTCGGTCGTCCCGCCGACCGCTGCCATGGCGGCGCGCTCAACCGGCATCAGGCCCTTGCCGATTTTCAGGTCCATGTCCGCGGCGACGCTGTCATCAACGCCGGCCTTGCCGGTGGAAATGGACAGGTCGTCAGTGTCATCCTGTGTGGCGAGCGCCGATCCGGTCGACGCCGCGTCGGTCTTGCGCTGCGTTACGGTGGCCTGCTGCAAGGCTTGTGCACCCGGCATGGCCCGCAGGCTCGCCAGAGCGGCGTCGCCGGCCGGAGACGCAGAGCGCTGCGCAGTGGCCTCCAGCACCGAGGCGACCGCAGCGGCCTTCGCCTTTTCAGCGGTGGCGCTCGCACCGGCGTCAGGCGTCTCGTCGGTCAGCGACGTCTGCACCGGTGCGACCGGGACCTCGTCGGGAAGTGTGAGAAGGCCGGGCTTTGCCGACGGCTGCAGGACGCTGCTGTTCGTGGACGGCGCCCCGGCAGTGCTCGACATGGCCTCGTCACCGGATCCCTCGGTCGACCCGGGGACCGCCGCTGCGGCCAGCTGGACAAGGAATGGAGCAATGACGGCCTCGCCGGATTCTGCAGGCGCATCCTCGGCCGCGACATTCTCCTCGGCGGACAGGGTGGGCACAGGCATGTCGGTCGGGACTACCGGAGTGGTCGGGGTGACCGGCAAAGGAGTCTCGGCAGCGGCCTCGGTGGCAAGCGCAGCCGCAAAGTCGCCCGCCGATGCCGCAGCGTCAGCCGATGGCCCGCGTGCCTGGCCTGCGGGCGGGACGGTAACGGGCGAAAGGATTGCGGATGCAGGCATAAAAAGCAGGCGGCTCGCTGGCTGGTGGCGCCTGCTGCGCCGGATCATTCGGAGTGGCCGTCGCAAGCCTCGGGCCAAACTCGGCTAACCGTGCAGGTTGCTGGAATCGCGCCAGATTTTGCCCGGCTTTCGATTGCAGGGTGACGGGGCAGAGGACCAAATTTGCCGCGTCATGACGGTTTTTGCCCGGTGAGATCCGACCTCCCGGAGGGTGGCCCATCACTTGCGTGGAGTAGCCATCATGACCGCTGCCCGAACCACTTCCTGTAATAAAGTCAACGGATTGGCCGCTACCGGCGGCATTCCGACCGGGCAGAAATTGCGTCTTGCCGGGCAGGCCTTGCCGGGCGCGCGGGTCGGAACGTCCGTCGTGGAGCCCGTCTGATGTCTCTTGGCTCAATCCTCAACAATGCGAGTTCAGGTCTGGCGACCGCCCAGGCCCAGCTGCGGGTCGTCTCGGACAACGTCGCCAACGTCAACACCAAGGGCTATGTCCGCAAGATTGCCGACCAGCAGTCGCTGACCAGCCAGGGGGTTGGGTCTGGCGTCGAGCTCGGTCGCGTCCGGCTGGCCACTGACCGTTTCCTTCAGGCGGCGAGCCTGAGCGCAAATGCCGACGCGGGCCGCTATGCGGCTCGCAGCGAGCTCTACGACCGCATCCAGACGCAGTTTGGCGATCCGGGTTCCACGACCGGGTTCTTTTCCAGCATCGACGGAATGTTCGCAGCATTCGCGACGATTGCGGAGGACGCATCATCCTCGCCGCGCCGTCAGGAAGCTCTGTTCAAGGCCGAGGCTCTTTTTGAAGAAGCCGCCCGTGTCACAGGCCAGATTCAGGCCACCCGCGAGGATGCCGATGGCCGGATCGGCACGGCAGTGGAAAGGGTCAATGGCCTCCTGCGTGACATTGATGCCCTGAATGTCGAGATCTCGCGCGCAACGGCACTGAATGCCGACTCGTCCGGTGCGCAGGGTGCACAGGCCATGCTTGTCGCCGAGCTGGGCAAGTTTCTGGATGTCCGTTCGACCGGTACAGGAAATGGCGGCATTTCCTTGCGGACGGGGGGCGGGGCCCTGCTGGTCGGTCCTGGAGCAGCGACGCTCGAGTATCAGCGAGCCGGCAAGGTCACGCCTGAAACGGTCTTCAGTGAGGTCCTGATCACGGAGCCGGGCGGTCAGATCCGTCCGCTCACAGACCTGATCACGACCGGCGAGATCAAGGGCCTCCTGGAGCTTCGCGACGTCGATGCGCCCGAGACAGCCGAACGCCTGGCCGAGCTCCTGACCCATGTCGCGGACGAGCTGAACCGGGCGCACAATGCCCATTCGGCTGTGCCTGCCCCGGCTGTCCTGACAGGCCGCAACATTGGACAGTCGCTGGAGGCTGCTCTCGGCGGTTTCACGGGTTCGACCACTGTGGCGATCACCAACCCTGCAGGCCTTGTCCAGGCCAGGGCGGACATCGTCTTTTCCGGCTCGACCCTCACCATCAACGGTAACGCTGCGACACCAGCGAACTTCCTGACGGTGTTGAATGCCCAGTTGGGCGCCTCCGGGACGGCCAGCTTCAACAATGGTGTCCTGTCGATCGCGGCGACGGGCGGCAATGGCGTAGCGATTGGCGATGATCCCGCAAACCCCTCGAAGAACGGTGCCGGACGAGGCTTCTCTCATTTCTTCGGTCTGAACGACCTGATCCAGTCCGACCGCCCGGCCCTGTATGAAACCGGGTTGTCGGGAGCGTCTCCGCACGGGTTCACGGCGGGAGAGACAGTCCGCTTCCGGCTTTCGGATGACCGTGGAAGCAAGCTGCGCGACGTCACCTTCACTGTTCCGGCAGGAGCGACCGTTAATGACCTGCGGGCAGCGCTGAACGATCCGATCACAGGGATCGGCCGTTACGGCAGTTTCTCCCTGAGTTCCGCCGGCGAACTGACGTTCCAGGGCAATGGCGACCCGGCTCCGACACTGAAGACGCTCGATGACCAGACTGCTCAGGTTCCGTCCGGTGTGTCGTTCACCCAGTTATTCGGCGTCGGGGCGGGCATTCGGGCCTCCCGCGCCGACAGCTTCTCCGTCCGGTCCGACGTGCGCCAGAACCCCGCCAAGCTGGCACTGGCACAGTTCGACCTCACCGCGGCAGTGGGCTCAAGGGGGCTACTTTCGGGTGACGGGCGAGGAGCCACGGCGCTGGCCGATGCCGGCAATCGCGCGACGGCCTTCCAGGCTGCCGGTGGTGCCCGGTCAAGCACCCAGACCGTTTCGCGCTATGCTGCCGAACTGTCCGGAGCGATCGGCGGCAAGGCCGCTTCCGCCAAATCCCGCGCAGACAGCGCCGAGGCAATCCGCACCGAGGCCACGGCTCGGCAGACGGCATTCGAGGGCGTCAATCTGGACGAGGAGCTCGTCCTCCTGACGACCTACCAGCAAGCGTTCAACGCCTCGGCCCGCCTGATCCAGGCGTCGCGTGAACTGTACGACATTCTGTTGGGGATGATCTGATGACCCGCGTATCGACCCAGGGCAATTACAACTCTGCTCTGCTCAACCTGTTTTCGGCCCAGAACCGGCAGGCTGACGCCCAGCAGCGGCTGACGACCGGGAGGATCGCAACAGATCTGCAGGGCTTCGGCCGTGCCACGGAAAGTCTGACGGCCCTGAAGGGGGCACAGGCACGCATACAGAGCTTTATCGATACCGGAGATGCCATGCGGGCACGGCTGGATACACAGGATCTCGCCCTGTCACGCGGGGCAGACGCACTCGATCGGCTCAGGTCGGCCATCGGAAACAGCATTGCCAATGACGCTGGTGGTACCCTGAACCTTGAACTGGAAGCGGCTTTCCAGGACTTCACAGGTTCCCTGAACATGGAACACCAGGGACAATTTGCCTTCTCCGGAGGAAATACGACCCAGCCACCGGTCGGCTTCACGACCCTTGACCAGCTGGTCGCCGCTCCGGACGTCGCTTCGGCGTTCAACAATGGCACGCTCAAGACACGCTCGCGCATCTCCGAGACAACCACGTTTGACTCCAGCTTTCTGGCGAACGAGATCGGGACCGAAGCGCTG
>QBLX01000016.1:0-22711 GCA_003241825.1 Alphaproteobacteria bacterium | reverse complement strand
ATGCGCGACATCCGGGCCTTCAGTGGCACGAACGCCGACGGGCCCTTTGCGACCAGACTGACCGAGCCCCAGAAGGTGTTCCTGACCGGAAAGCTCGCTGAACTTGCCACCGCGGGCCGCAATTTCATGACGCATGTGGCCCAGAACGGTGCCCTGTTCCAGCAGGTCAAGAATATCAACGAGAACAACGCTGCCCAGCTGTTTCAGCTTGATGAAATGGTCGGCAAGCGCACGGACGCGGACCTCGCCCAGGCGGCCGTGGACATCAAGCTGTCCGAGGTCGCAATCCAGGCCTCCGCACAGGTGATCAATCAGCTGCGGAATGTGTCCCTGCTCAATTTCCTGACCTGATCCGCGTCAGACCGACGCGATTTTTACGGCCACGCTGGACCTTGTTCTGCAATAAGAACATACCACGAACATGGCTCAACTCGACCTTCGCGGAAAACTGGCTGTCCTGGCCGATGCAGCCAAATACGATGCATCCTGCGCTTCGTCCGGGACCAGCAAGCGCAACTCCATCGGCGGCAGGGGCGTCGGCTCGACCGAGGGCATGGGCATCTGCCATGCCTATACGCCGGATGGTCGCTGCGTCAGCCTGCTGAAGATCCTGCTGACCAATTTCTGCATCTACGACTGCGTCTACTGCATCAACCGCGTGTCATCGAACGTCCAGCGGGCGCGGTTCACGGTCGACGAGGTCGTCGACCTGACGCTGAACTTCTACAAGCGCAACTATATCGAGGGACTGTTCCTGTCGTCCGGCATCATCCGGTCCGGCGACTATACGATGGAACAGCTGGTCCTGATCGCCAAGAAGCTGCGCGAGGAACACGACTTCCGCGGCTATATCCATCTGAAGCTGATCCCCGAAGCGGATCCCCGGCTGGTCGAGGAAGCGGGCCTGTATGCCGATCGACTGTCCGCCAACATTGAACTGCCGCGCGACGAGGCCATGGTCCGGCTGGCTCCCCAGAAGGACACCGCCGTCATCAAGAAGGCGATGAGCCATGTGCGGCTCAAGGTCGAGGCCGCGCGACCGGGCAAGAAGGATCGTGCCCGTCCTCCGAAATTCGCCCCCGCCGGCCAGTCGACGCAGCTGATCGTTGGTGCAGACGGCGCGCCCGACACCGAGATCCTGGATCGAAGCGCGTCCCTGTACGGAGGCTATGGCCTCAGGCGGGTCTATTATTCGGCCTTCAGCCCCATCCCCGATTCCAGCGCCATACTGCCGTCGTCCAAACCGCCGCTCATGCGTGAGCATCGGCTGTATCAGGCCGACTGGCTGATGCGGTTCTACGGATTTTCTGCGCCCGAGATCGGCGAGGCGGCAACCGGCGGCATGCTCGATCTGGCCATCGACCCGAAACTGGCCTGGGCCCTGAACCGACGCGACCAGTTCCCGGTCGATGTGAATACGGCCGATCGCGAGGTGTTGCTGCGGGTGCCCGGTCTGGGGGTCAAGTCGGTCAACAAGATCGTCTCGATCCGGCGCTGGCGCACGCTGCGGCTGGAGGACATCGGGCGTCTGTGCCGGGGTATCGACAAGGTCCGGCCCTTCATCACGGCCCTGGACTGGACGCCCGGGGGGCTGACTGATGCCGCTGACCTTCGGCTGCGCCTGTCACCAGAGCCGAAACCGGTCCAGCTGAGCCTGTTCTGATGCGGGTTGGCACTCTCGCTGACGAGATCGATTTCGATGGCTGGCGGACGGCGGCGCGCGCCTTGCGGCTGGAGGGCGTCGAACCTGCCCAGGCGTCGTTCCGGGTCGGTGGGTCGGCAGGGCAGGCGGGGCTGTTTGACGAGACCGAAGCCCTGTCGCCGGGCGTGAACGGGGGGGCATCGAACCGCGTCGAGCAGAATTTCTCGGTCGCGAAAGCTTTTGTCGACCTGGCCCGGCAGGTGATCCTTCATCGATCCAGCGACCGGTTCGACCTGATGTATCGGCTGTTGTGGCGGCTGCGCGACGAACCGGACCTGATGAAGGTCACGTCCGACGTCGATGTCGTCGATGCGCTGGATCGGGCCAAGAACGTCAGTCGGGCCTCGCACAAGATGAAAGCCTTCGTCCGCTTCCGCCAGATCGAGGATGGCGATGGACCCAATTCCATCGCCTGGTTCGAGCCTGCGCATCGCGTGCTCGAAAGGACAGCGCCCTTCTTCGTCCGCCGTTTCCAGAACATGCGCTGGTCGATCCTGACGCCGGACGGGTCCTGCAGCTGGGACCTGAAAACGCTGACCTTCGGCCCACCGGCGACTGCCGATCAGGCCCCGCAGGAGGATGAGGTCGAGGAGTTCTGGAAGACATACTACGCCTCGACCTTCAATCCGGCGCGGCTGAAGACGAAGACGATGCAGGGCGAAATGCCCAAACGCTACTGGAAGAACCTGCCTGAGGCCGCCCTGATCCCGGGAATGATCGCAGCGGCCCAGGGACGATCCGAGGCCATGCTCGCGACGCCGGCCACCCTGCCAAATCCCCGTACCGACAGGATCGTCGCTCATTTCGAACGCGAGAGGGGCCCGCAGGACCGCCCGCCTGTCGATATCGCTGAACTCGTGGCCGGGGTTCAGGGCTGCCGCCGGTGCCCGTTGTGGCGCGACGCGACGCAAGGCGTCTGTGGCGAAGGTCCGGGGAATGCCCGGCTCATGATCGTCGGCGAACAGCCAGGGGATCAGGAGGATCTGGCCGGCCAGCCCTTCGTCGGTCCCGCAGGTCGGGTGCTGGACGATGCCCTGATCGAGGCGGGGATAGAGCGGGCAGACGTCTACGTCACCAATGCCGTCAAGCATTTCAAGCACGAGCCCCAGGGCAAGCGCCGTCTGCACAAGACCCCGAACGCCGGAGAGGTCACGGCCTGCCGGTGGTGGCTGTCGTCCGAACGCGCGCTGATCCGGCCAAAGGCCGTCCTGATGCTGGGGGCCACGGCCTCCCTTGCCGTGCTGGATCGAAAGGTGGCCGTCACGCGCGAACGGGGCCATCCGATTGCCCTCGATGATGGCTCGGCGGGCATGATCACGGTCCACCCGTCCTACCTGCTGCGCCTGCCGGATCCTGTGCTGCGGGCCCAGCAGCGTGAGGCCTTCGTGGCTGATCTGCGACGCGTCCGGACGCTGCTGTGATCCGTATTGACCACTGTGGCGAAACCGGAACACTGCGATTGCGTTGATGCGAGCCCCGGCAGGCTTTGCCATGGGCGTTTGGCCGCACCTCGGCTAAAGAGAAGCCGATGAGTTCAGCCGACTATCAGATCGAGGACCGTGAAGGCGGGACCGTCCTGCGTCTCACCGGCGACTGGACGACGACGGGCCTGGGCCGGTCGACCCGCGATCTCGGCCGCGAACTGTCGGGTCACAAGCTTTCCGCGATAGATCTCAGTGAACTGGGGCGTTTCGACACCGCGGGTGCCCTGGCCATCGTGCAGGCATCCGACATGGTCCTGCCCAAGGATGCCTGGGCTCAACGGCCGGAGGCCGGGCGGGTCTATGCGATGGTCGAGAAGCTGGAGCGGGAAAGCGCGCCACCGCCACGTCGATCACCGGCCTTCATCCGGGGCTTCGCCAAGGTCGGTCTCGGTGTCTACGACATCGGCGCCGAATTCGTGCTGTCGATGGCCTTCCTCGGGCGGCTGATCCTTGCGGTCGGGTCGGCTTTCAAGAACCCGGGCCGCATTCGCTGGCCCGCCTGGTTCAGTCAGGGCGAACGGGCCGGGCTGGACGCGCTGCCGATCATCTCGGTCACCAATTTCTTCATCGGGGCCGTGATCGCCCTGCTGGGTGCGAACCTCCTGTCCCAACTGGGGGCAGGGGTCTTCACGGTGCAACTGGTCGCCGTTGCTGTCCTGCGCGAACTGGCCGTGCTGATCACCGCCATCCTTCTTGCTGGTCGGTCTGCATCGTCCTTCGCCGCCGAGATCGGGTCGATGCGGATGACCCAGGAAGTCGATGCGATGCAGGTGATGGGCGTGAACCCGTTTCAGGCCCTGGTGATCCCCCGTCTGGCGGCCATGGTCATCATGCTGCCGCTGCTGACGTTCGTGGGCATGCTGACGGGGCTGTTCGGCGGCATGCTGGTGACCTGGGGCGTGCTCGGTTATGGCCCGACCTTCTTCATCCAGCAGATGTCGCAGGATCCGCTGATGGGGACTCACCTGATGGTGGGGCTGATCAAGGCACCTGTGTTTGCCATCGTCGTGGCTGCGATCGGATGCCGACAGGGAATGTCGGTATCGGGCGACGTCGAGAGCCTCGGCCGCCGGGTGACGGCGGCCGTGGTCCAGGCCATCTTCGCGATCATCTTCCTCGATGCCGTCTTCGCCATGATCTTCATGGAACTCGACCTGTGACATTTCACGACACGGCATTGATCGATCACGCACCCGGCGATGCTCCAGACAGCGATCGGGAGGAAGTCGTGATCGAGGTTCGCGGGCTGCTGAGCCAGTTCGGCGAGCGATCCATTCACGAGAATCTCGATCTTGATGTGGTCCGCGGCGAGGTTCTGGGCGTCGTCGGCGGGTCCGGCACCGGCAAGACGGTTCTGCTGAACACCATCATCGGCCTGAAACAGCCGGAGGCTGGCACGATCAAGATTTTCGGCCAGGACACGGCCGAGATGACCCGCGAACAGTCTGCCGAGATCGAACGACGGACCGGGACCCTGTTCCAGCAAGGCGCCCTGTTTTCGTCACTGACCGTGCTTCAGAACGTGGCTTCGCCGCTGGTCGAGCATACCCGTCTGTCGAAGGAAACGATCCGCGAACTCTCCGAGATGAAGATCGCCATGGTCGGCCTCAAGCCCGAGGTCCACCACCAGAAACCGGCCGAGTTGTCGGGCGGCATGCGCAAGCGCGTGGGTCTGGCCCGTGCCCTGTCGCTGGACCCCGAACTCCTGTTCCTCGATGAGCCGACGGCCGGTCTGGATCCGATCGGGGCGGCCGCGTTCGACGAACTGATCCGGAACCTGTCGGACGATCTGGGATTGACCGTCTTCATGATCACCCACGACCTCGATAGCCTCTATGCCATCTGCGACAAGGTCGCTGTGCTGGCGGACAAGCATGTCGTGGCCAAGGCCCCGGTGGCCGAGCTGGAACGCTCTGACCATCCGTGGATCAAGGAATATTTCCTGGGGCCGCGCGGACGCGCCGCCACCAAGGCCGCCTGAAGGAAGACCGATCCATGGAACGTGACGCCCATTATGCAGCCGTCGGCATCGCTACCGTCGCCCTGATGGTGGCGCTTGCGGTGTTCTTCATCTGGCTCGCCCGCCTGTCCTTCACCGAGGACTATGACGTCTATGACATCGTCTTCTACGGGCCGGTGCGAGGCCTGTCGGAAGGCGGCGAGGTGCATTTCAACGGCATCCGCGTCGGCGAGGTGACCGATCTCAACCTCGACCCGCAGCAGGGTGACCAGGTCATCGCCCGCGTTCGCCTCAACGGCACGACGCCCGTCCGTGTCACATCGCGTGCCCAGCTGGAGCCACAGGGCATCACGGGTCTGAACTACATCCAGATCACGGCCGGCAATCCCGAGAGCGCGATCCTGAAGAGCCAGTATCCGGAGAATGTCATTCCCGTGATCCAGAGCCAGCCCTCGCCGATCGCCGAGCTGCTGAGTGGTTCCGGCACCGTCCTGGCCCAGACCGTGGACGCCCTGAACCGGATCAATCGCGTGATGTCCGACGACAACATCCGCTCGCTGTCGACCAGCATCAAGAACGTCGAGGCCCTGTCGAGCGAACTGGAAGCCCGCAAGGGCATGTTCGCCGAACTGGAACAGGCGCTGGCCAAGGCCAATGCTGCCGTCGGCGAATACGAGGCCCTGGGCGTCAGCGCGCGTCGTCTGGTCGAGGGCGATGGCACGCAGGCCGTGGCCAACATCAATGCGGCTGCCGAAGAGGCGAGAGCCGCCATTGCCTCCGTCAGCCGCACGGCCACCGGGCTGGAACAGCCGCTGGGTGATTTTGCCCGCAATGGCCTGCCTCAGCTGGAACAGTCCATTGCCGGTCTGGAAGAGGCGACCCGGTCGCTGCAGGGTCTGGTGAACGAGGTGCGGGCCAGCCCGCGCGACTTCATCGCCCGCGGCCAGTCCAAGGAAATCGAGGTGCAACCGTGAAACCTGTCCGTCTGCTGGCCGTCTCCGGTCTCGCCATCGTCCTGTCCGGCTGTTCGCTGCTGAAGGCCCCGCCGGTCGTTCAGATGTACAGGTTCGGTACCGACACCGGTACCGCGACGACCCTGCCGATCAATGCGCCGTCGGTGAGTCTGCGCCTGATCGAGTTTCCCGAAGCGGCCCAGACCGACCGGCTGCTGGGCGTGACCGGCAGCCAGGCGGCCTATATTGCCGGCGCGCGCTGGGTCACACCGGCTCCTTCGCTGTACAGCGACAGTCTTGAGGCTGCCTTTGCCAACCAGGCACAGCGGGTTCGCCTGATCGGCGGCCAGGAGGGCGTTCGCGGCGATCAGACCCTCGATATCGACGTGCAGACGTTCGAGGCCCGCTACGATGCCCCGGGCAGTGTGCCGACTGTCGTCCTGACCGCCCGGGCCCGGCTCATGCGCGACCGGGATATCCTGGCCGAGCAGACCTTCACGGTCCGTCAGCCCGCGACCGAGAACCGGCTGGAGACGATCGTCGAGGCATTCGAAACCGCAACCCGGGATCTGAACAGCCAGATCGTCGGCTGGACGGACGCCAATGCCACGGTTGCCCCGCGCAACTGACCACCTTTCGACCGCGGCTTCACAGGCTTCCTCGCTTCCCCCAGGTCCCGTCGTCAGACGGGGCGGCGAGCATGCCCGTTGACGCTTTGGCGACTGGCCCCCTACACCTTGGGAACAATGTAATTTCAGGGGTAGACGTCATGCGGCATCGGTATCTTCGGACCTTTCTTCCGGCCTTCGTCCTGCTGGCGGCGGTCCCGGCTCTGGCGCAGGCTCCGGACGCGGCCCTGACCTATCAGCAGCCACCCAGCCCCATCGCGACCATCCTCGACACCCGGCCCACACCGACGCCCTCGATCAGTCCCGACGACACGACCCTGGCCCTGTTCGAGCGGTCGAACCTGCCCTCGATCGCCGAGCTGGCAGAGCCCCAGCTGCGTCTGGCCGGATACCGGATCAATCCCCGCAACAATGGCCCGGCCAACGGTCGCCTGACCTGGCTGACCGGCATCTCGGTCCAGCCGGTCGAGGGGGGCACCGCCCGTGCCGTCACCCTGCCCGCCGGTGCGCGCTTCACCTCGCCTTCATGGTCGCCGGACGGCAAGTCGATCGCCTTCCTGATGGATCAGAGCAACGGCATGGCCCTGTGGGTCGCCGATGTCGCCTCGGCCAGCGCGCGCGAGGTCTTCGGCCCGCGGGTCAATGCCGCGACCGGCGGCGGTTTCGGCTGGCTGCCGGACAGTTCCGGCATCGTCGTCCAGGCCGTGCCGCAGGGACGCGGGCCTGCGCCGGACGTCACCGTGGCACCCTCCGGGCCGATCCTTGCCGAGACAGGCGGTCGTGCGGCACCGGTCCGGACCTATCAGGACCTGCTGGGCGATCCGGGCGACGAGGCGCTGTTCGCCCACTATTTCACGGCCCAGACCACGATCGTGCCCCTGAACGGCGCGGCGCGGGAAGTCGGCGATAGGGGCGTGATCCTCGGATCGTCGGTCTCGCCGGACGGCCGGTTCATGCTTCGCACGGTCGCCAAACGTCCCTTCAGCTATGTGGTCCCGGCCAACCTGTTTCCGGCCGATGTCGTGATCACAGACATGAACGGTGCCGTGGTTCACACGGTCGCCGACCTGCCGCTGCGCGACAATATCCCGCCGCCGTTCGACGCCGTGGCTCCGGGGCCCCGTTCGGCCCAGTGGCGGGCGGATGCGCCCTCGACCCTCGTCTGGGCCGAGGCCCAGGACGGCGGTGACCCCCGCACGGCCGCAGAGGTGCGCGACCGGGTCCTGATGCTTCAGGCTCCCTTCACCGGCCAGCCGACGACGCTGATCGACCTCAAGGAGCGGTTCGCCGGTATCACCTGGGGCCGTGAGGACGTCGCGATCGTCAACACCCGCTGGTTCAACACCCGGCGCGAAACCCGCTCGGTCGTCGATCCGTCCAACCCTGGCACGGGCCGCGTCATCATCGACCGCAACTATCAGGATCGCTACAATGATCCCGGTTCGCCGGTGCTCAGGACCAACGCCGCCGGCCGGGCCGTGATCCAGTTCACCGCTGACGGTTCCCGGATGTTCGTCGATGGCGATGGCGCGACCCGCGAGGGCGAATATCCCTTCCTCGGCACGCTCGACCTGACGACCGGCCAGACTGAACGCCTGTGGCAGTCGGCTTCCGGCGAGTACGAGACCGTGGTCGGCATTCTCGACAACGACGGTCGCCGCCTGCTGACCCGGCGCGAGAGCCGGATCGATCCGCCCAATCTCCAGATCCGGACCGTCGGTGGTGCCGTGACGCCCCTGACTGCGTTCCGCGATCCCGCGCCACAGCTGGCCGGGGTGTCCAAGGAGCTGATCACCTACACGCGTGACGACGGAGTCCAGCTGTCGGGGACGCTGTATCTGCCCGCCGGCTATGACAAACAGCGCGACGGGCCGCTGCCGCTCCTGATGTGGGCCTATCCGGCCGAGTTCACCGACGCGGCCGTGGCCGGTCAGGTCGTCGATACGGCCAACCGCTTTACCCGTCCGGGCGGGTCCAGCCACATGTTCCTGCTGACCCAGGGCTATGCGATCCTGGACGACCCCTCCATGCCGATCGTCGGCAAGGACGGAGCCGAGCCCAACGACACCTACATCCAGCAGCTCTCGGCCAGCGCCAGCGCCGCGATCGATGCAGTGGTGGCCCTGGGCGTCGCCGACCGGTCCCGCATCGCCATCGGAGGGCACAGCTACGGAGCCTTCATGACGGCGAACCTGCTGGCCCACACCGACCTGTTCAAGACCGGAATCGCGCGTTCAGGAGCCTACAACCGCACCCTGACACCGTTCGGCTTCCAGGCCGAACAGCGGACCTACTGGGAGGCACCGGAGACCTATAACGCCATGTCGCCGTTCACCTATGCCGACCAGATCAAGGAACCGATCCTGCTGATCCACGGCGAGGCAGACGACAACTCCGGCACCTTCCCGGTCCAGTCGGAGCGGTTCTATGCCGCACTGAAAGGGCAGGGGGCGACGGTCCGCTACGTCGTCCTGCCGCTCGAGGCGCATGGCTACCGGGCGCGCGAGTCCGTCGGCCATACCCTGTGGGAGATGACCCGCTGGCTGGACCTGAACCTCAAGCCCCAACCCGCCGCAGCGGGCGGGCAGTAGGGACTCAGACCTCGGTCGGTGCCGATATCCCGTCCGGTCCTCGCGAGACCGCAAAGGTCTTCACGGTCGCGAGATCGTAGGGCCGGGTCAGGATGGTCGACACCGACTGAAGTTCGCCTGTCACCCTGTCCGGCGTGATGTTCAGCAGGATGAAGCCCTTGGCCTTCTGGTCGCAGAAGACCACCTCGGAGTTGGCCCTTGCCAGCAGGTCGCCGAGCGGCAGGGGTCCGAACAGATCACCGATCGAGGGGCTCGAGATGGACGATGTCCCGAACTCGGCCCCGCGCCGGGCACCGGCCGCGTCCTTCAGTTCGTTGACCCAGAAGGCATGGCTGTCGCCAGCCAGCACGATCGGCTGGACCCCGACTTCGGCACAGGCGGCATAGAGTCGTTCGCGGCCAGCGGGATAGCCGTCCCAGGCGTCCAGATTGAACGGCACGCCGAGGGTGAACAGCTGCAGCGCGGCCTCGATGCGGGGCCTGTAGGCTTCGGGAAGCGCCCCCAGGAAGTCCGCGACCTCCTGCGGCGTCGCGGCCTTCGCCAGATCCGGCCCGGCGACACGTGCCATGACGACCTGATTGCCCAGGATCTGCCAGGTCTTGCCAGAAGCCCTTGAGGCCGTCAGTGCGGATTTCAGCCAGTCCAGCTGACCGGCACCCAGCAGGTCGCGCGAGGCATCATTGCGCTTGAGATCGAACGCAGCGACGTCCGGCCGGGGCTGTCCGTCGACCATGGTGACGGGCAGGTCCTTCTCGTAGTCCAGTTGCTCGCCGCGCGACAGTAACCGGGTCTCGACCATGTGCAGGCTGGCCAGATCACCGAAGTCGAAGCTCCGGTTGATATGCTCCAGCGTCAGCCCCGCGCGCGGCTCCCGGATCGGCATCCACTCGTAATAGGCCTTGAGCGCCGTGGCCTTGCGAACGGAGTAGTCGCCCTCTGTCTCGGACGAATGGTTCTCTGCCCCGGTGATGAAGGCGTCGTTGGTGATCTCGTGATCGTCCCAGACGCAGATGAAGGGGGCGCGGGCATGGGCTGCCTGGAGGTCGGGATCGGACTTGTACTGGGCGTGACGCAGCCGGTAGTCGGCCAGGCTGACGATCTCGTGCGGCGGCTGCGGGATGCGGTTCAGCCGGGTCGCCGTGGCCATGCCGTAGTCGGTCGCGCTGGCCCCGTATTCGTAGATATAGTCACCAAGATGGACGACGGCATCCAGCCGTTCCAGCTTCGACATGGCATCATAGGCATTGAACAGGCCGCCCGGATGAAGCTGGCACGAGGCGACAGCCAGCACGACGTCGGCGGTCGGGCCAACCGGCAGGGTCTTCACCCGACCGACGGGTGAGGTCGCGCCGCCCGCGATGAAGCGATAGAAATACTCTGATCCCGGCTCCAGTCCCTGGCCGTCCAGGTCATGCTTGACCGTGAAATCGCGTTCGATCCCTGCCCGCAGACCCTGAGTGCGACGAACGATATCGGTGAAGCCGGCGTCGCGCGCGACCTGGAGTTCGACCTCGATGCCGGTCGTGCCGTCCTGTCCCGGCGTGACGCGGGTCCAGAAGACGGCCGATGTCTGGTCCGGATCGCCGCAAGCGACGCCGTGCTGGAAACTGGCCGGAATCGGGCTCGACTGGCTCTGGGCTGCAGCCGTTGTGGCAGCTGCAGAGCCGGCACCGATCCAGCCCAGAAGTGAACGACGGTCGATGGTCATGATGCAGCGCCCCCGGCCGACGGTCCGCCCCGACGGCTGGACCTCTTGACACCGACGGCCCTGCTAGCGGTCAGTGACGGCGTGCGTGCGACGGGGCGGCGACGGTGGGGTGACGGCTGATCCGTGAACGGTCGATCGAGTCAGGTTTCCGACCACGGCGGGACCGGCAGGCCTTTCGAGCGCAGGAAGTCGGGGTTGAAGAGCTTGGACGCATAGCGCGCGCCGGGGTCGCACAGGGGGGTGACGATGACCTTTCCGGGTCCCAGGTCTCGCGCCAGCCGCAGGGCACCGGCGACATTGACCCCAGCCGACGAACCCAGCGACAGGCCCTCGTATCGGACCAGATCGAACAGGATGGGCAGGAACTCGGCATCCTCGATCCGGTAGGCATGGTCAGGCGTGAAACCTTCCAGATTGCCGGTGATGCGGGCCACTCCGATGCCTTCGGAAATGGACGACCCCTCGGACTTCATCTCGCCTCGGGTGAACCAGTTGAACAGGCCCGCGCCGGCCGGATCGGCCAGGGCAATGCGGATGTCCGGGTTCTTTTCCTTCAGATAGGTCGATACGCCGACGATCGTGCCGCCAGACCCGACCGCGCTGACGAAGGCGTCGATCCTGCCCTCGGTCTGGTCCCAGATCTCCGGGCCTGTCGTGGCGTAGTGGGCGTCGCGGTTGGCTGTGTTGTCGAACTGGTTCGACCAGATCGCGCCTTCGGGCAGTTCCGCATCCAGCTGTTTCGCGAGCGTGCCGGAATAGTGGACGAAATGATTGGGGCTCGAGAACGGTGCCGCATCCACCTCGATCAGCCGGGCGCCCAGAGCCCGAATGGCGGCCTTCTTCTCCTCGGCCTGGGTGCGCGGGATCACGATGACGACCGGATGGCCCAGGGCGGCACCGATAAGTGCAAGGCCGATGCCTGTATTGCCCGCCGTACCCTCGACGATCGTCCCGCCCGGGCGAAGCGCGCCGGATGCCTTTGCCGACTGGATGATCGACAGGGCCGCGCGGTCCTTGATCGACTGGCCGGGGTTCATGAACTCCGCCTTGCCGAGGATCGTGCATCCGGTCTCCTCGGACAGTCGACGCAGGCGGATGAGCGGCGTGTTGCCGATCAGGTCGAGAACGGAGGCAGCATGGGTCATTGGATGGGCTCGGGGGAGGCAGGTCTGGTTCTGCTTACACCACATCCACTCATCCCGGCGAAAGCCGTGACCCGGTTCTTGAACATCATCCGCCTGCGCCGGAAAACACCGGGTCCCGGCTTTGGCCGGGATGAGCGGAACTGGAAATCAGTCCAGTGCCGCTGCGATCCGGGCCGCGAGCGCCTTCAGACCCTCGGTGTCGGCCATCCGGGGCTGGGCGTGGCCGTCCATCGGGCGGTTCATCCAGCGCGGGATGATGTGGAAATGCAGGTGGAAGACCGTCTGGCCGCCAGCCTCGCCGTTGAACTGCATCATGCTGATGCCGTCGGGCGACAGGGCGCGCTCGACGGCCCGGGCGGTGCGCTGGACGGCTGCCGTAAGCCGGCTCAGGGCCTCAGCGTCGACCTCGAGCAGATTGCGCGCGGTCGAGGTCTTCGAGATCACCAGCACATGGCCCTCGGACTGGGGAAACACGTCCATGAAGGCGAGGACGTGGTCGTCCTCCCACACCTTTACCGACGGAACCTCGCCCCGCAGGATCCGGGCGAAAATGTTGTCGGGGTCATAGGCTCCGGACAGGCTCATGCGGGGCTCCGATCAAACGCATGGATCTCGCGACCGGCGACGAAAGTGCGCATGACGCGGCCCTGCAGTCGGCGACCATCAAAGGGTGAGTTCCTCGACTTGGACCGCAAGGTCGCGGCGTCGATCACCACTGGGGTCCCGGGATCGAACAGGATCAGGTCCGCTGGCGCTCCAGCCTCGATCACTCCGGCATCCAGACCCAGCATTGCGGCCGGACCGTGTGTCATGGGCCGCAGGATATCCAGCAGGTCCAGTCCGTCCTCGTGATGCAGGCTGAGGGCGGCCGGCAGCAGGGTTTCCAGCCCGACGGCCCCCGGCGACGCTTCTCCGAACGGACGGCGCTTGTCCTCGGCCGGGGCGGGCATATGGGCAGAGGTGATGGCGTCGATCAGGCCATCGCGCACCGCCTCGATCAGGGCCTGCCGGTCGCTTTCAGGCCGCAGCGGCGGATCCAGCCGGTAGAAGGTCCGGTAGTCGCCGATATCGATCTCGTTGAAGCACAGGTGATTGATCGAGACGCTGACCGCGACATCCAGCCCGCGGCCCCGGGCGCGGGCAAGGCACTCCAGCGCCGCCTCGGTCGAGATCTGGTCGATCAGGAACCGGGCGCCGGTCTGTTCGACGAGGGCGAGGTCGCGTTCCAGCTGGATCCGCTCGGCAATGGCGGGCACGCCCGACAGGCCCAGCCGGGTCGCCAATTCGCCGGACGTGGCGACCCCGCCCTCCGACAGCCAGGGCTCTGCGGGCCTACAGGCGATCAGGGCGTTGAAGGCCCCGGCATAGCTCATGACCCGCTGAAGCGTGCGGGTGTTGGTGATGACCCGGTCGCCGTCGGTGAAATACAGGGCTCCGGCTTCATGCATCAGGCCGATCTCGGCCATCCGCTGGCCCTCGCGCTTCTGCGTGGCGGCCCCGGCGACGTGGATATTGACCAGGTTCAGCGCCGCGCCGCGCCGCCGGATGAATTCGACCATCGCCGGGTCGTCGACCGCCGGGTCTGTGTCGGGCTGGATCACCAGGGTGGTGACGCCACCGGCGGCCGCCGACAGGCTGGCGGACTTGAGGGTTTCCTTGGGCTCGGCCCCGGGCTCACCGGTCGTGACCCGGATGTCGATCAGGCCGGGTGACAGGCACAGTCCCCGGGCATCGATCACTTCGGCATCGCCCGGGATGGATCCGGGCTGGCCGTGAAAGACGGTCTCGATCCGGCCGTTGGCGATCAGCACGCCGCCGGGACCATCATAGTCACTGGCGGGGTCCAGCAGCCGGGCATTGACGATGGCGGTGGTCATGCCGTGTCTCCCAGCCGGGCCGACAGCGAGGCCAGGATCGCCATCCGTGCTGCGACCCCCATCTCGACCTGATCCTGGATCAGGGACACCGACAGATCGTCTGCCACGTCGGAGTCGATCTCGACCCCGCGGTTCATCGGCCCCGGATGCATCACCTTTGCCCCCGGTGCGGCCCAGCTCAGCTTCTCGCGGTCCAGGCCCCAGAAACGGAAATACTCACGCGTCGAGGGGATCAGCGCCCCCTCCATCCGCTCCAGCTGCAGGCGCAGCATCATCACGACGTCACAGCCCTTCAGGCCTTCCTTCATGTCGTGAAAGACCTCGCAGCCCCAGCGGTCGGCATCTCCGGGCACCAGCGTCGGCGGGCCGATCAGACGGACGCGGCAGCCCAGCATCGACAGCAGGATGACATTGGATCGCGCCACGCGGCTGTGGGCGATGTCTCCGCAGATGGCGACGGTCAGGCTGGTGACATCCCCGAAGGCCCGGCGCATCGACAGCAGGTCCAGCAGGGCCTGGGTCGGGTGCTCGTGGCGACCGTCCCCGGCATTCACGACCGCGCAACCGACCTTTTGCGAAAGCAGGGCAGGGGCCCCCGACGCCCCGTGCCGGATCACCAGGATGTCGGGCTTCATCGCATTCAGCGTCATGGCGGTGTCGATCAGGGTCTCGCCCTTCTTCACCGAGGACGCCCCGACCGGCATGGTCACAACATCCGCTCCCAGTCGCTTGGCGGCGATCTCGAACGATGACGATGTGCGGGTCGAGTTCTCGAAGAACAGGTTCACGACTGTCCGGCCATGCATCAGGTCGAGGGCCTTGGACGATTGCCGGTTGAAGTCCACGAACACGTCCGCGAGGTCCAGCAGCGACCGCGCCGTTGCCGGGTTCAGGTCGCCAGCCGACAGGAAATGGGGATGCGGGAACGGGATCAGCCGCTCGGAGATCAGATCGTCGACGGCGTGGGCTTCGGTCATCGAAACTCCCAATAGGGCCAGTCTAGCCAAGGTGGAAGAGGGCCAGCAGGATCGGGATGCTCAGGGCGCTCCCGACGGTGGTCAGGGCCACGATTCCGGCGATGAGCGGCGCATCCCCGCCCATCTGTCTCGCCAGGATATAGCTGGCCGCAGCCCCCGGCGAAGCGCCGCACAGCAGGGCGATGGCCTGTGCCGTCTCGTCACCGCCATAGGCGATGCACAGGGCCCACATCATCGGCGGCGTCAGCACCAGTTTGACGAACGACACGGCACCGATCGTGACCTTGCGCCGCGCGACCTCTGCGAAACTGAGCCCGGCGCCGGCCACGATCAGCCCCAGCGGCAGGGCGGCCCCGCCCAGAAGCTGCAATGTCTCCGACACCCCGGGGATACGGGGCACACCCAGAAGATTGAAAGCCAGGCCGACGAGGCAGGCGATCAGGATCGGGTTCGACAGTATGGCCTTTCCGACCGACAGGGGGGACATGGCCCGCTGGTCGGCACCCCATCGCACCAGCACGATGACGCAAAGGATGTTGGTCACGGGGATGATGGCCGCGATCACCACTGCCGCGAGGGCGAGGCCGTCCGGGCCATAGATCGACTGGATGACCGGCAGGAAGACGAAGCTGTTCCAGCGGATCACCCCCTGAAACACGCTGGTGAAGGCCGGGCCCTCGATGGTCATGAACCGCTTGGCCAGCAGGGTAGCGGTGGCGATGATCAGCACGGTGGTGACGGCCGCCGCGCCAGCCGCGCCTGAGCCGCCGCCCGAGATGTCGGCATTCCAGATCGCGGTGATCAGGAACCCCGGATACAGCAGGTGAATCGTCAGCTTCTCGATCGGCCGCCAGGTCGCATCGGGCAGGAAATCCGACTTGCGCAGCCCGTAGCCGATGGCGATCAGGCAGAAGACGGGCAGGACGCCAAGGATCAGCCCGCCCATCCTAGAGCCAGGTCGCCTGGTCGCGCACCCGGTCCAGTGCCCCTTGCAGGATCCAGGCTGCTGCTGTCCGGTCCACGACCTCGGCCCGGCGCTTGCGGTTCAGGTCGAGGTCCTCGATCAGGAACCGCTCTACGGCACTGGTCGAGAGCCGCTCGTCCCAGAAGGCGACATTCACCGGCCGGATGCGCTCCAGATTGCGCGCAAAGGCCCGGCAGGACTGAGCCCGCGGCCCCTCGCTGCCGTCCATGTTGGCCGGCAGGCCGATCACCAGCCCGGACACCTTGCGGGCATCCATCAGCTTGAACAGCTGCGCGGCCTCCAGCGTGAATTTCGACTTCCGGATCAGATCCAGTGTCCGACACCGCCACGCCGATGGTCTTTTCCCCCAGATCGAGCCCCATCCACGCCGTTCCGGGCGGGCAGGCGGCGGGCAGGGCAAGGAGGTCGAGGATAGGCACGGCGGCTGCATAGTCCGGATCAATGCGTCTGTCTCCGATCCTTGTGAATCCGGGGCGGGGCGGCTAGTCACGCGCCTTGATCTTTCAGTGTTTGGAGGGCCGCATGGCCATCGACGCCGCGACAGTGCGCAAGGTTGCGCACCTCGCCCGTATCAAGACCCCGGATGACCGGCTGGAGCCCCTGGCGGCCGAGCTGAACGGCATCCTCAGCTGGATCGAACAGCTCGCCGAGGTCGACGTCGATGGCGTCGAGCCCATGACCTCGAACGTGGCCCAGGCCTTGCGCCTGCGCGACGACGCGGTCACCGACGGCGGCAAGGTCGCTGACATCATGGCCAATGCCCCGCGTTCGGCAGATGGCTTCTTCGTCGTGCCCAAGGTGGTCGAATAGCCATGTCCGACCTCACGAATCTGACCCTCAAGGCGGCCGTCGACGGGCTGAAGGCCCGGACCTTCTCGTCCGAAGAGATCACCCGCGCCTTCCTGACCAATATCGAGGCCGCCAATCCCCGTCTGAATGCCTATGTCGAGGTGACGGCCGACAAGGCCATCGCCATGGCCCGCGCCTCGGACGCTCGCATCGCCTCCGGCACGGCTGGCGTGCTCGAGGGCGCGCCGTTGGGCATCAAGGACCTTTTCTGCACCGAGGGTGTCCAGACGACCGCGGGTTCCAACATGCTGCGGGGCTTCGTGCCGCCGTATGAGTCCACCGTCACCGCCAATCTCTGGCGCGACGGGGCGGTCATGCTCGGCAAGCTGAACATGGACGAGTTCGCCATGGGCTCGTCCAACGAGACCAGCGCCTTCGGTCCCGTCGTCAATCCGTGGAAATCCGCCAGCTCCAGTGCCGATCTGACGCCCGGTGGCTCGTCCGGCGGTTCGGCCTGCGCTGTCGCTGCAGACCTGTGCCTCGCGGCGACCGCGTCGGACACCGGGGGCTCCATCCGCCAGCCGGCGGCCTTTACCGGCACGGTCGGGATCAAGCCCACCTATGGCCGGGCCAGCCGTTTCGGCATGGTGGCCTTCGCCAGTTCGCTGGACCAGGCCGGACCGATCGCGAAAAACGTCGAGGATGCCGCCCTGCTGCTGCAGTCCATGTGCTCTTTCGACGTCAAGGATTCGACCAGCCTCGACATCCCGACCCCGGACTGGACGCAATCCGTCGGCCAGTCGGTCAAGGGCCTGCGCATCGGTGTCCCGGCCGAATATGTCGTCGATGGCATGCCCGCCGAAATCCAGTCGCTCTGGGACCAGGGCATCGCCTGGCTGAAGGACGCCGGCTGCGAGATCGTGCCCATCAGCCTGCCGCATACGAAGTACGCCCTGCCGACCTACTATATCGTGGCACCGGCCGAGGCGTCCTCGAACCTCGCCCGCTATGACGGCATGCGGTTCGGCCATCGGGCGACCGGCACCACCTCCCTGACCGACCTGTACGAAAGCAGTCGCGCCGAGGGCTTCGGAGCCGAGGTCAAGCGCCGCCTGATCATCGGGGCCTATGTGCTCTCGGCCGGATTCTACGACGCCTACTACGTCCGCGCGCTCAAGGTCCGTCGCCGCATCGCCGAGGATTTCGATGCCGTCTGGGATCAGGTCGACGCCATCGTCACCCCGTCCACGCCATCGGCCGCGTTTGCGCTCGGCGACAAACAGGTCGACCCACTGCAGATGTATCTGAACGACATCTTCACGGTCACGGCCAACCTGGCAGGCCTGCCCGGCATTTCAGTGCCAGCCGGACTGGATTCCAACGGCTTGCCGCTGGGACTTCAGGTGATCGGCAAGGCGCTGGACGAAGCGACTGTGTTCCGGGTGGGGGCAGCGCTGGAGACAGCGGCGGGGTTTGTCGCCAAACCTGAGAAGTGGTGGTGAAGATCCAGCGTTAGTCGCGGTTCCGCCCTTCCATATCAGGGAAGGGTAGAGTCCGAAGCCAGGGCTCAGCGTCAATGAGCCGTCTTTCGCCCGCAAGCCCTTCCCGGAATGCTCGCAGGTTGCGGTAGCTCGCGAGAATGACAATGCGTCGGCCTGGGTTTCGCGCGATCACCTCCCGGGCGCGGGCGATCATATAGCCGTCCCAGGCGGCTTGGCCCTCGTCATCGCCGGGCCCGCCGAGCGCCCTCTCGCTCAAGACCGCTGCCTGCATGAGGTCGCGGGTCAGTGCGTCATGCACGTCGGCGGGATGCCGCCAGTGCCGCAGGAGCGCTTGTGTCAGGGAGCGTTGCAGGGCGTCTGTTCTTGCGGAGGCGGCTGGTTGCTCTGTACTGAAGCGGGTGTATCTCGCGCTAGCCGCTTCCGTCATCGCGGCGAAGATTTCGCCGCCCGGTTCCATCGCCTCGACCAGAATTGTTCGCTGTTCCAACCATGGCCAGATTATCGCCGGATACTCCGGGCGGCCGGGCGTTTCGGTAAAGCCGGACAGTTCGTCAGGGCGGGTTTCGACCAGCAGGACGTCCGGATCGGCGGCGTCGAGTATCCCGCGCAGGTCGTCATACGAGAAGGCCGGCTCTCTCTCGTGCAAGCCGTGCAGTGGTGCGAGGATGACCACAGTATCGGGCGGGAGGCTGTTGGATGTCTGTGCGGAGACGACGCCCGCATTAGCGCAAAGCGCCAGGGCGATAATGAGAAGACGGATGAGGGTGCTGGTCATGTCGCCAGCATGCAGGCTGCCCGGCGCTCCGGCGATGTCGATGGGGCAAGCGGGACCCTGGATTGGACCAGCGGGTCAGGCGGCGGACAGAGCCGTCAGGTTTTTGCGGTATCGACGGCTCAGCCGGACGACATCGCCGGAGCGCAGGACCAGATCGGCATCGCCGCGGCCCCGGCTGCGCACCTCCCCGATGAGATCAAGTCTGACGATGGCGGCCCTGTGCACCCGCGCGTATTGGCTCACCGGAAGGCGTTTTTCCAGGTCGCCAAGCGGTTCGTCCACCAGCAAGGGCCCCTTGTCGGTGATGGCTTCCGCATAGTTTCCCGCAGCACGAATCCACTGCACTGCGTCCAGTGGCAGGAAGTGGATCGAGCCTCTGCGTCGAACCTTGAGGAACTTTAGCGGCAAAGTGGCAGGAGGGGGTGTCTTCCGGCGCCATCCGGCCCAGACAAGGCCGCCGTAAAACAGCGCGTTAAGGCCGATGTTCCTCACCAGCATATGCTGACCCATACCCCACGGCGTATCGTGCTGCCCGGCACCGTAGAATGGCCAGTAAACCAGGCTGAACAGAGCGACATGCGTCACGCATGCGGTTACGAATCCCAACAGAAGAATGGAGAAGCGCTGCCCGATCCTCCCGCCCCAGCGGGCGCTTCCAACCGCGTCAAGGATGAATGGTGTAAGGATCGCCCAGACAGAGGCGATCGCCAAGCTGTAGCGGAACGAGTTCCCCCATGGCTGGGGCGATCCGCTGGCGAGACTGGTAAGGTAGCCTTGCAGAGACAGAACTGCGGCGACGCCGGTCCAGGCAATGACGATGACGAGCGCCGTCCGCAAAGGCCGGGAAAACCGAAAAGCGGGCTCGCCGTATCTTCCTGGTGAGACATTCCGGTCACTGGACACACTCATCGGCTACCTCAAACAACGTCTTCCTGCACGCGGAGATCAGCTGGCGCAGCGCTGCACCTTGCGTCCGGCCATCGTTGCATAATAGCGTTCGCCAGCCTCTGAACCAAACCCGTCGACATTCCACGCTTCCGGATGTTGTCAGGCAGGTAGTTTCGTCACCATTGGAGGGGTAACGCGAAAACCCTTCACGCCAAAGCCACGTCGTCCTAGATATCGCCCATGACCGACACGACCGCCACGTCCAAACTCATCCAGGGCCGCACCGGCAACTGGGAAATCGTCATGGGTCTCGAGATCCACGCCCAGGTAGCGTCGAAGGCCAAGCTGTTCTCCGGTGCCGCCGTGGGCTTTGGCGCCGGGCCGAACGAGCAGGTCTCGCTGGTCGATGCGGGCTTCCCCGGCATGCTGCCGACCCTGAACGGCCACTGCGTCGAACAGGCGGTCAAGACCGGCCTCGGTCTGAAAGCCCAGATCAACCGTCGCAGCCAGTTCGACCGAAAGAACTATTTCTACCCCGACCTGCCCACCGGCTATCAGATCAGCCAGCTGTATTTCCCGATCGTCGGCGAGGGCGTCGTCGAGGTGGAGGCCGAGGACGGCTCCTTCTTCAACGTCGGCATCGAGCGCCTGCATCTGGAACAGGATGCCGGCAAGCTGATCCATGACCTGTCGCCGACCGACAGCTATGTCGACCTGAACCGCGCCGGCACGGCCCTGATGGAGATCGTCTCGCGTCCGGACATCCGCTCGCCGGAGGAGGCTGTCGCCTATGTGAAGAAGATCCGGACCATCCTGATCTATCTCGGCACCTGCGACGGCGACATGGAGAAGGGCAATCTGCGCGCCGACGTGAACGTATCGGTCTGCCGTGAGGGCCAGTACGAGAAATTCAAGGCGACCGGCGATTTCAGCCATCTGGGCACCCGCTGCGAGATCAAGAACGTGAACTCGTTCCGCTTCATCTCCCAGGCGATCAACTACGAGGCGCGCCGCCAGATCGAGATCCTCGAGGACGGAGGCTCGATCACGCAGGAGACCCGGCTCTACGACCCGACGGCGGGCGAGACACGCTCCATGCGCTCCAAGGAAGAAGCGAACGACTACCGCTACTTCCCGGACCCTGATCTGTTGCCGCTTGAACTGGAGCAGGCCTGGATCGAAGAGATCCGGGCCAGCCTTCCCGAACTGCCGGACGACAAGCGCCGTCGTCTGATGTCGCAGTACGGCCTGTCGCAATACGATGCGGTGGTCCTGATCTCGGAACAGGCCAAGGCCGACTATTTCGAAGCTGCCGCTGCGGGACGCGATGCCAAGCTGGTCTCCAACTGGGTCACGAACGAGCTTTCAGCCCGCCTGGCTGCCGACGGCAAGGACTTCTCCGTCACAGGTCGCCGAACTGGTGGCCCTGATCGAGGAGGAGGTCATCTCCTCGCGCATCGCCAAGGAAGTGTTCGACCACGTCTGGGCCGGCGAGGGCACGCCCCGTCAGGTCGTGGAAGCCCGCGGTCTCGTCCAGGTCAATGACACGGGTGCGATCGAGAAAGCCGTCGACGAGATCATCGCCGCCAACCCCGACAAGGCCGCCGCCGTCGCCGAGAAACCCCAGGCTATCGGCTGGTTCGTCGGTCAGGTCATGAAGGCCACCGGCGGCAAGGCCAACCCGGCTTCGGTCAACGACATCCTGAAAGCCAGACTGGGCCTGTAAGCGAAACCGTCTCGTCCTTCTCCCCTTGCGGGAGAAGGTAGCGTTCCCTGATCCTTCTCCTTATGCGGGAGAAGGTGGCACGCGAAGCGTGACGGATGAGGGGTCCCGCAGGCCTTTGTTATCGGCCGAAAATCGAACACTGATAGGTGGGTGCGACCCCTCATCCGCCCCTCCGGGGCACCTTCTCCCGCAAGGGGAGAAGGATGAGAAGAACGCCACCTTCTCCCCGCAAGGGGAGAAGGCTTGTCGTGCGGGCTCTTACCAGCGCCAGGCGTTGTGGATGACCTCGATGATATACCCGTCGTACTGGTCGATCAGGTAGATGTCGTTGTCCACGACGACCCAGCGCGTGCCCTCTGGCGGGTAGCCGAGGCCATAGGTGCGGTAGTCGTTGATCGAGTAGCGCCAGAAGATCGACGGCAGGAAGTCACCCTCGTTCCAGAGCTGTCCGTAAAACTGGCGGGGAACGCTGTAGTAGCCGTAGTTCGGCGCGAAATAGAACCCGAACCGGACTCCGCCATAGTTTCTGAAGCGACGGTCCGAACGCCACCAGTCCGCCCGGCGGTCGGCATTCCAGCGCTGACGCCACTGGTCGCGATTGAAGCGGTTGCGGAACTCCCGATACTCCCTACGGTCCTGACGGCGCTCGTAGCGGTCGCCACGGCGATCTTCCCGTCGATCCTGGCGATAATCCTGGCGGTTCTCGCGCCACCGCTCCAGCTCGTTGGGCGTCGAGGGGCGGGGGTTGTCGCGGCTCCAGTCCTGCCGGTCGTCCCGACGGTCCTCACGGCGATCCTGCCTGCGATCCTGACGGTTGTCGCGCTGTTGCGGCGTAACCTGCCCGCCTGGATTGACCCGGTCTTCGCGTCGCTCCTGGCGATCCTCGCGACGATCCTCGCGCTGCTCCGGCAGGACCGGGCGATCCTCGCGGCGATCGCGCCGGGCCTCCCGCTGATCCGGCGTGATCGTGGGCCGGGTTTCGCGACGCTCCTCCCGTCGTTCCTCACGCCGGTCCTCACC
>QBLX01000167.1 GCA_003241825.1 Alphaproteobacteria bacterium | reverse complement strand
CGATCTGTCTGCTGGGCCGTCAGGCCGCCTGGCCTGCGGGTCGCATGTCTGCGCTCGCCGGGTTCATCGAGCCGGGCGAAACGATCGAGGAAGGCTGTGCCCGCGAGATTCTGGAAGAGTCCGGCCTGACCGTGACGGCTGTCCGCTATCACTCCAGCCAGCCCTGGCCGTTTCCGTCACAGCTGATGATCGGATTGATCGCCGAGGTGTCCGACGATCAGGCCGCCCCGGACCAGACCGAACTGGAAGAGGTCGCCTGGCTGACGCGGGCCGAGGCTGCCGATGTCCTCGCCGGCCGTCACCCGGCCATCAAGGCCCCGCCACGCTTCGCCATCGCCCACACACTGCTGAAGGCCTGGGTGGAGGAGGGGTAGCTTGCTCATCCCGCTCATCCCGGCGAAAGCCGGGACCCAGCGCTCTGGGCGATGGACCTGACGAAGTTTCGCTGTGTACCCGGCCAGCGCATTTTCCCCTTCGGGCCCGAGAAGGAACGGGGTCCCGGCTTTCGCCGGGATGAGCGGGATGAAAGACTAACCCACCACCATCGCTCTGGCCCGCTCCAGATCCGCCGGATTGTCGACCGAGAGCGGCGCGTCGCCGATGACGGCGGCCCAGATCGACAGACCTATTTCGAGGGCCCGGAGCTGTTCCAGCTTCTCGCGCTGTTCCAGCGGCGAGGGCGGGGCGGCGCAGAACCGCTCCAGCGCGGCGCGGCGATAGCCGTACAGGCCCACGTGGCGCCAGACGGGACCGTCACCATACAGGGTCGAACGGGTGAAATAGAGGGCGCGGCCATGACCGCCGCCTTCGCCCATGGCCAGCACAGCCTTGACCACATCGACATTGGTACGGTCGTCCGGTCCCGACTCCGGCGCGACCAGGGTGGCGATATCGCAGGCCGGTTCGGCCGCCAGCACCTGGACACAGGCGCGCGCCAGTCCCGGGTCGGCAAAGGGCATGTCGCCCTGCAGATTGATGATGATGTCATGGGCCCCGCCCGGATCGATCACCTGGAGAGTGGCCCGGATCCGATCCGAACCGCTGGGCAGTGCGGGGTCGCTGACGACGGCCTCTCCTCCGGCGGCCTTGATCACGTCCACGATCTCGCGGTCGCCCGCAGCGACGGCGACCCGATAGCCGGAGGCCATGGCCTGTTCCCAGGCCCGCACGATCATCGGCTTGCCCCCGATGTCCGCCAGCGGCTTGTCCGGCAGCCGGGTTGCGGCCATCCGCGCAGGGATCAAGATCAGCGGGTTCATCATTCACCATCGGACTGCGACGCCCCGACACCCTTCAGAAGGCCGGAGCCGGTTGCGGTTCGGGCGCTAGCGTGTCAGAGACGCCCACGCAAGAAATTCGCCCCGAGCCACCCCTGTGGCGGGGCCTTTTAGACGGGATGCGACGACGCGAATGAGCGGCGATCTGAACTTCAACAAGATCATGGGCGCAGGCCTGGCGACAGCGTTCGTCATCCTGATCGCGCAACAGGTGTCCGGCGCGGTCTATGCGCCAAAGGCCCCCGAGAAGATGGGCTATTTCGTCGACGTGCCGGAAGAGGCCGCCGCCGGAGCCGAAGAGGTCGAGCTGCCGCCGGATTGGGGCACGCTGATCCCGGTCGCCGATCTGGCTGCCGGTGAAGCGGCCTATGCTCGCTGCATCGCCTGTCACACGGTCAATGCCGGCGGTGCCAATGGCATCGGTCCGAACCTGAACGGCGTGGTCGGTCGCGCCGTCGGGGGTCATGCAGGCTTTGCCTATTCGGAAGCCATGACGGGTCATACTTCGGTCGATCCGACCTGGTCGCTGGATGCGCTGGACAAGTTCATCACCGCCCCCGGCCGTTATGTGCCGGGCACCAAGATGTCGTTCGCGGGTCTGCGCGACACCGAGGCACGTGTAAATCTGATCGCCTATCTGCGCTCGCAAGGGTCGCCCGGCTTTGCCGTTCCGGCCCCGGATCCCGCCCGCCAGCCCGGTGGCGCAGCCGCTGCCGCGGCTCCTGCGGCCACCGATGGTGCTGCCCCTGTCGATGGTGCTGCCCCTGTCGATGGTGCTGCCCCTGTCGAGGGCGCGCCTGCCGCGACCGAGGCCGCTCCCGCCGCCTGATCCCGGACATGCAGAAGATCGAAAGGGCGGGCTTCGGTCCGCCCTTTTGCGTTTCAGGCCGCGATGCGGCGAAACACCGGGGCATCGAAGCCATCCGCCCGATAGCGGGCCTCGGCCTCCGTCAGGTCCTCGATGACCACTGCACCATGGTGCCCGGTGGCATGGATCACGCGCCGGGCGTCCAGCATGAGGGCCGAATGGCCGGTCCAGGCCTGATCGCCGGCCGCACGGGGCCAGACCACCAGGTCGCCGCGCCGGGCATGATCGCGGGCCACACCCTCGCCCAGCGCAGCCTGCTGGTCGGCGTACCGGGGTCCTGCCAGGCCACAGGCATAAAGCGCCTGCTGCACCAGGCCCGAACAGTCGGTTGCCCGGGAGGACCGCGCACCCTGCGCATGGGGAACACCCAGCATCTGCTCGGCGACGGCGACAGGAT
>QBLX01000166.1 GCA_003241825.1 Alphaproteobacteria bacterium | reverse complement strand
GGAGGGGGCGACGATCCTGGCCGTTGTCGCCGTCGCCCTGGTGCTGCTGGCGGGACGCGAGGGGATCGGGCGCCGGGTCGTGGCAGGCGTGATCGCCGGAGCCGCCGTTCTGGCTACTGTGCTGGGGGGTTTCGATCCCGTGACCCTGGTCGCCGCCCTCGTCGCCATCGGCCTGACACTGTGGTCACAGGGCACTGCCCGCACCCCCTGGGGCCAGTGGCTGGGGCTGATTGCCCTGATCGGTGTGCTCGCGCTCGCGGGTCAGGCCCTGGCTCCGGAAGCCGGCTTCCTGTTCGTCTGGATGGCGCTGCTGGCGGCACTGGCAGCGGCTGTGACAGCTGTCGTCGATCCCCGCATGGAGCGTCCAGCAGCCCTGATCCCGGCGGCGATCGTCACCGTCATCGGCGGGGCCTGGCTGGCCGGTCTGGCGCACGGTGTCTTCCTCGGCATCGGCATGGACTTCCCCGGAGCCCTGATCGTGATCGGCCTTCTGGTCGTGCTTCTGGCCCGCCCCCTGGCACCGCGCGGACAGTCCCGGGCCCTCGCTGCCGGGGCTGCAGCCTGCCTGATCCTGGCCTGCGGGCTGTCTGTCAGTGGCCGGATCGCAGAACCCATGCCTGCTCCCGCTCCGGGCGGCCCCAGTTAACCCGGACACCCCTGGCCAAGGATTTGCTGGCCCACCGGCGCGGTCCGACCTGAAGACGGCTGTCCCGATTCAGGCTGCGAACGGCGGATCGATCCTGAGCGCGACGCACGCGTGACGAAGACGCGCATCATCGATGCGGAGCGTCGACCGGGGCGGTGACCGCCGGACGGCCGCCCGCTTCACTCAGACGACAGGGCTGGCCAGTGCGATCTGCAGACCCGCGCAGTCCTTCCTGCGCGAGGCCGCAACAAGCGCCTCATACTCGCCCCGCATACGCGCCAGATCGTCGACATTGTTCCCCCGCATCAGGAAGAACAGGGCTGGCCAGAACACCACGAGGCCGACGCCCGCAGACCAGATGTCTTCATTGGCCCGCCGGCGCTGGTCTCCCGTCAGGGTGTGAACCTCACGGCTGATGGTTCGAAGATCTTCCTCGATCCCGGCACAGCTGTAACTCGCATACTGTGCTGGCGAGATGTATTGAGAACGAACATGGTCAGGATTCGAAGCACATCCCGACACAACAAGGGCAACGACAAGCCCGGAGATTAAAACCCTGTTCATACTGTTACCTTCCCGATACAGCATTGATTCATTCCCTACATGCGGCCTTCAGGTTAAATCGAGATTTTCTCTTGTCCCTAACTTGTTTGGTGACGCGCGGCGTAACCAAACGGGCCCGTCACAGGCCGGTTGATCAAGTGGATCGACCCCCGATACGACAAGAACGGTCGTAGGCGTCCACCTCGCGGCGCACGCTGAAAAGAGAACATCTTGTGAACGAGAACAAACCATGCACATAGTGCGTCTCACAGGGAGCGGGTCACAGCCATTTGGCTGAAGGCGGGCCTCTCCTTCCGGTACCGAAACAGGAATCATGGCAAAGGAGAGTGGCAAGGTGGCAGCACAGGCGAATCTGAAATTGGTGGGCAAGGACGACGGCGACAAGCAGCGCGCCCTGGAAGCCGCGATCGCGCAGATCGATCGGGCCTTCGGCAAGGGTTCGGTCATGAAGCTCGGCAAGGGCGGCGTGGCGGATGTCATCCCGTCGGTTTCGACCGGCTCGCTGGGTCTGGACATGGCCCTGGGTATCGGCGGCCTGCCGCGTGGACGGGTGATCGAGGTGTTCGGTCCCGAAAGCTCGGGCAAGACGACCCTGGCCCTGCACACTGTGGCTGAAATCCAGAAGGCCGGCGGGACCGCAGCCTTCGTCGATGCTGAACACGCGCTGGATCCCGGCTATGCCCAGAAGCTGGGCGTCAATCTGGACGACCTGCTGGTGTCGCAGCCCGATACGGGCGAGCAGGCGCTGGAGATCGTCGACACCCTGGTGCGGTCCGGTGCCGTCGACATTGTGGTGATCGACTCGGTCGCCGCCCTGACGCCGCGCGCCGAGATCGAGGGCGAGATGGGCGACAGCCTGCCCGGCCTGCAGGCTCGCCTCATGAGCCAGGCGCTGCGCAAGCTGACGGCCTCGATCTCCAAGTCCAACTGCATCGTGCTGTTCATCAACCAGATCCGTCACAAGATCGGCGTGATGTACGGTTCGCCCGAGACCACCACGGGCGGCAATGCGCTGAAATTCTATGCCTCGGTGCGCCTCGACATTCGCCGGACCGGTGCGATCAAGGACCGCGACGAGGTTGTCGGCAACACCACCCGCGTCAAGGTGGTCAAGAACAAGGTGGCCCCGCCGTTCCGCGAGGTGATCTTCGACATCATGTACGGCGAAGGCATCTCCAAGCTGGGCGAGATCATCGACCTCGGCGTCAAGGCGGGGATCATCGAGAAGTCCGGGTCCTGGTTCAGCTATGACTCGACCCGTATCGGTCAGGGCCGCGAGAATGTGCGCAACTTCCTGAAGGCCAACCCCGACATGGCCGACGCCATCGAGGACAAGGTGCGAAAGTCCACGGCCAAGATCGCCGACGAGCTTCTGGGCACGCCCGAGCCGGACGAAGGTCAGGACCTCGAGGGCTGATCCATACGCCTCACC
>QBLX01000165.1 GCA_003241825.1 Alphaproteobacteria bacterium | reverse complement strand
GTTCTAGGCCTCGCTCACGACTTGCGGAAGAAGGCGTGGATGCGTTCCGCCAGCGGCTGGTTGATCCCGTCGACCTTCATCAGATCGACGACGGCCGCCCTCGACACGCCCTTGGCCGAGCCGAAGGCATGCAGCAGGGCCTTCTTGCGACCCGGACCGACGCCCTCGATCTCGTCAAGCGGGTTCTTCTTGATGTCCATGGAGCGGCGGGTGCGGTGGGCACCATTGGCAAAGCGGTGGGCCTCGTCACGCAGGCGCTGGATATAATAGAGGGCCGGCGATTTCAGCGGCAGCATGAAGGGCGGCTTGCCCGGCATGAACATCCGCTCCAGTCCGGCGTCCCGGTCCGGTCCCTTGGCCACGCCGACCACTGCGATGTCGTCCAGACCGAGATCGGCCAGTACGGCCAGCACCTCGGCCAGCTGGCCCGCGCCCCCGTCGATCAGCAGCAGGTCGGGACGCACCACCTCCTCGGCGCCTTCTTCCTCGTCCTTGACCAGGCGGCTGAAGCGGCGCCGCATGACCTCGCGCATCATGCCGTAGTCGTCGCCCGGCGACAGCTCCGTGTCGCGGATATTGAACTTTCGATACTGCGATTTCTGGAAGCCCTCGGGCCCGGCGACGATCATGCCCCCAACGGCATTGGTCCCCTGGATGTGGGCATTGTCATAGACCTCGATCCGCTCGGGCCGGGTCTCCAGCCCGAAGGCCTCGCAGACTTCGTCGAGGATTTTGCCCTGGGCCGAACCCTCGGCCATCTTGCGCCCGAGGGCTTCGCGGGCATTGGTGTGGGCGTGGTCGACGAGGCTGAGCTTGTCGCCGCGCAGGGGACGCGCGATCTCGACCTTGCGCTCCGCCTTCATCGAAAAGGCCTCCTCCAGGAGTTCCAGCTCGTGCGGGCGGACATTCGACAGGATCAGTCGCGGGATCGGCTTGTCCTCGTAGAACTGACCGAGGAAGGCCGCGAGGATTTCCGGGTCGATGTCGGCCTTGTCCACGCGCGGGAAATAGGCTCGCCCGCCCCAGTTCTGGCCTGCGCGATAAAAGAAGACCTGCACACAGGCCTGCCCGCCCTCTGAAAAGAGGGCCAGGACATCGGCCTCGGCCACACTGTCGGCGCTGACCGAGTTCTCCATGGCGATGGCCGACAGGGCGCGAATGCGGTCGCGCACCCTTGCCGCCTGTTCGAAATCCATCGCTTCGGCGGCGGTCGTCATGTCGGTCGACAGCCGGGCAATGACCGCGCGCGACTTGCCCTTCAGAAACTGCGAGGCCTCATCGACGAGATCGCCATAGTCCTCAAGCGATATCAGGCCGGTACAGGGCGCAGAACAGCGCTTGATCTGATGCAGCATGCACGGCCGCGTACGGGTCTCGTAGACACTGTCCGAGCATGACCGGAGCAGGAAGGCTTTCTGCAGGGTGTTCAGGGTCCGGTTCACCGCCCAGGTCGAGGCGAAGGGGCCGAAATAGTCGCCCGGCGTCGTATGGGCCCCGCGATGTTTCCTCACCTGGGGTGCACGGTGGTCCTTGCGGATCATCAGCTCGGCGAACGACTTGTCGTCCCTGAGCACGACGTTGAAGCGGGGCTTCAGCTTCTTGATGAAATTGGATTCGAGCAGAAGCGCCTCGGTCTCGGAGGCGGTGACCACCAGTTCCATCGACCGGGTCAGGGAGACCATCAGGCCGATGCGCTGGGTGTGGAAGCGACCCTGCGCATACTGGAGGATACGCTTCTTGATCGACTTGGCCTTGCCCACATACAGGCAGGTACCGTCCTCGCCATACATCCGGTAGACGCCCGGCTTGTCAGGCGCGCGCCGCGCCTCGTCGCGGATCAGATCGGCGGCCTGCAGATTGGACGAGGGAATCGTTACGTCGGTCATCGGGGCCAATATAGGCGTTTCCTCCGCGTCGCGCAGCGACAGGGAAGGGGACCGCCAAGCGGTGGAGGGCAGATATCTGTGCTGTGTCCGGCAGCCCCTCCGTCACCGCGCGAATGCGCCGCGCCACCTCCTCCTCGCTGCGCGACGGGGAGGAAAGCCGGTTAGCCGCGACGCGCCAGAAGAACACCCGCAATGACGAGGCCGATCCCGGCGATCCGTGTCAGGTTGATGGGCTGTTTCGGTACGCCGAAGGCCCCGAAATGATCGAGGACCAGGCTGACGATAAGCTGCCCCGCCACCATCAGGGTGACGGTAGTCGCAACGCCCATGCGCGGCACGGCCCAGGTGGCGGCGACGACGAAGACCACGCCATAGACGCCCCCGATCCAGGCGTACCAGGGCAGGGCGCGGGCGGCTGTCAGATCGGGCCGGCTCTGCATCATCAGCGCCAGCAGGCCCAGCACGGCAGTACCGATCGCGAAGGACACAAAGGCGGCATTCACCGGCGACCCGACGGCCGTCATCAGACGGGCATTGGTCGGGGCCTGCATCGCGGTGGCTCCGCCTGCGAGAACGACGGCGACGATGGCGAGAGCGGCATAGGGGTTCATGTCACCGCCTTACCAAGCCGGTGACGCCAGGACACCCCCGAAGATTTCAGCCAGCCGGTCCCGCGTCGACCGGTGGGCGTCGTCGGGCAGGGCGTGGGGATGAAACCAGCCGATCTCGGCGATCTCGCCATGGCTCGTGCGCTCTGTGACTGTGAAGGCGTCGACCGCAAAGACCAGGACGTGATCACCGCGAAAGAACCGCTCGTTGGAATGCACCGACACCAGCCGGGGCGGGACGGTGGCGATCAGTCCGGTCTCCTCGCGCAGTTCACGCACGGCAGCGGCCGGACAGTCC
>QBLX01000164.1 GCA_003241825.1 Alphaproteobacteria bacterium | reverse complement strand
GCCTGTGATCGTCTGGCTGGCCTATTCCGTGCACGGCAACGAGATCAGCCCTGCCGATGCCTCGATGGCAGCCGCCCGGCACCTGCTGGCGTCACGCGATCCGGCCGTACAGGGCTGGCTGGCCAATACGGTCGTCGTCTTCGTTCCGACGCAGAATCCCGACGGGCGCGAACGCTTCCTGTCGACCTTCTCGGCGGGGCTTGGCACGCGGCCCAATCCCGATCGCCTGTCCGCCGAACGCGACGAGCCCTGGCCGTCCGGACGCTATAATCACGACCTGTTCGACCTGAACCGCGACTGGTTCATCCAGACCCAGCCGGAGACGCGCGGTCATACGGCGGCCGTGCTCGACTGGCGGCCCCAGGTGCTGGTGGATGCCCACGAGATGGGCACCGACCAGACCTTCTTCTTCCCGCCCGAAGCCCAGCCGCTGAACCCGTGGCTGACGGACGAGACCCTGGCCAGCCGCGAGATGATCGGCCGCAACACTGCCCGGCGGTTCGACGCCCTGGGCATCCCCTATTTCACGGGCCAGGAGTATGACGCCTTCTACCCCGGCTACGGCGACGGCTGGCCGGCCTATCTGGGCGCTGTGTCGATGACCTATGAGCAGGGATCGGCGCGGGGCCTGGCCGCCCGTCGGTCGTCCGGGGAGGTGATCACCTTCCGCGACACGGTGCGCAACCATTTCGTCGCCAGCCTGTCGACGATCGAGGCGGCCTCGGACAATCGTGAGCGGCTGCTGTCCAATTTCGTCGCCTATCACCGTGACGGTGTCGCGGGCGGCGGGGCCTATGTGCTGGCCCCTGCTCCGCACGACCCGACCGCCGCCGACAGCCTGGCCGGATTGCTGGTGCGTCAGGGGCTGGAGGTCGGCCGCGCCAATGCCGCCTTCAGTGCCTGTGGCCGTTCATATCCGGCAGGGTCCTATGTGGTGAACCTGTCCCAGCCCCAGCGCCGGATGGCCGAGGTGCTGCTGGCCCGCGACGTCGCCGTACCCGCAGCCTTCCTCGCCGAACAGGAGAGGCGTCGTGCGCGCGGCCTCCCTGACGAGATCTATGACGTCACCGCCTGGTCGCTGCCCCTGATGTTCAATGTGCCGACCGAGCGCTGCAACACCGCGCCGTCGGTGTCGGTGACCCCAGCAACGCCGGACCGCATCCGGCCACTGGCCGTCGCCAATGCCGACGCAGGCTATGGCTATCTGGTTGCGCCCGGCATTGCCGCGACGCGGCTGAAGGCGGCCGCGCTGGATCAGGGGCTGAGCCTGCGGGTCATGGATCGTCCGTTCACCCACAATGGCCGAAACTGGCCGTCCGGAACGCTCGTCCTGCCCCGGGCAGACAACCGCGAGCACGACCTTACGGCCCTGACTGCAGACTGGGCCCGGCGGTTCGGGTCGCCCGTGACCGGCATCGATGACAGCTGGGTCGCATCGGGCCCCAGCTTCGGCTCACGCGATGCGATCGCCCTGCGCGCGCCCCGGATTGCCATGGCATGGGATGAGCCCGCCGATCCTTCGGCGGCTGGCGCAACCCGCTATGTCATCGAGCGCGAGTTCGATTATCCGGTGACGGCGGTGCGGGTCTCGACCCTGTCCGGAGCCGATCTTGACCGCTATCAGGTGCTGGTGGTGCCGGACGGCGGCAACTATGCCGGGACCCTCGGCAGCGGTGGCATGGCGCGGATCAAGGCCTGGGTCGAGCGCGGCGGGACCCTGATCACGCTCGGGCGTGCGACGCGGATGGTCACCAGCGAAAGCGCCGACATGCTGGCCTCGCGCCGCGAAAACGCGCCCAAGGACGACGCGCCTGAAGACGGGAACGGCCCCCTGATCGCCAGCGAGGCCGAATACCAGACCATCGTCGGCGAAAGCGAGCGCGGCCCCGACAGCGTGGCCGGGGTGCTTGCCCAGGCCCGTATCGATTCCGAACACTGGCTGTCGGCAGGCGTCGCCCCGAACCTGAATTTCCTGGTCAAGGGCTCGGACATCTACAGTCCGTTGAAGCGTGGCGAAGGAACCAACCTGGCCCTGTTCACCTCGGCGGAGACCCTTCTGGCATCCGGCCAGCTATGGGCAGAGAACCGCGAGCAACTGGCCTTCAAGCCGGCCGTCATGGTCGCGCCGATGGGCCGGGGCCAGGTCATCGCCTTCACCCAGGATGCGACGTCTCGCGGCTATCTGGACGGGCTGAAGGTCCTGTTGGGCAATGCCCTGTTCAACGGCCCCGCTCACGCCTCGCCGACCTGGGTGGACTAGGGCTTACCGACAGAAGGCCCGGCCCGGCTCGAGGTGCAGGTGGTCCTGATGGGCTGCGTCATAGTCAGGGCTGAGAGCCGTCCCGAAGATGGTGCAGGCGTCGTCGCGGATACGGCGCAGGAAGACGGCCTCCGGTCCCGAACCTGACCAGTCGTTCGCGACCGTGATCCTGCGCCCGTCGCGCAGCCGGAAACCGGCGATGTCGATGGCGGCGGCGCGCGAGTGGGCGCTGGGCCGCGCGCCCGGCCGGTTGGAGACGCTGCGACAGGCATAGGTGCCGTAATGGTCGATCTGGACCACGTCCGAACCCAGAATTTCGCGGGCGGCAGGCTCGACCGACTGGCGACGCCAGACACTGACCGCCAGCGCCGTCTCGCAGGTCAGGGTCGCATCCGCCGGTGCCATTCGCGCCACCGTACCCATGTCGGGACCCAGCACTCCGGCCGCAGTCAGACCACAGGTCTCCGAATTGACCCGGTCCGGCACCGGGGTGAACCGCACACGGGCCGCCTCCAGCGTGGCCATACAGACGTCCAGACC
>QBLX01000163.1 GCA_003241825.1 Alphaproteobacteria bacterium | reverse complement strand
CATGGCCACCATCACCTTCGGCGTCGTGACCGAAGCCGCCACGGCCCGCGAGGCCATGGCCCTGAATGCCACCCGGATGACCGAAGTCGTCGCCGCCCTGCGCCGCGCCGGCATCGCCGCGCGCGAGGTCCAGACCTCGGGTCTCAACCTGTCGGCCCAGTATGACTATGTGCAGAACGAGCCGCCCCGGCTGCGTGGCTATCAGGCCAGCAATCGTGTGACCGTCCGCATCCTCGACCTCGACAAGGTCGGCACCACCGCCGACGCCGTGGTCGCGGCGGGCGTGAACCAGATCGACGGCATCGGCTTTGGTCTCGTCGATCCCGAGGTCGCCGAGGATCAGGCCCGGGTCCTCGCCGTCCAGGCCCTGCAGTCAAAGGCCCGGCTCTATGCCGAGGCGCTCGGCACCACCCTCGGCCCCATCCGGTCCCTGAGCGAAGGCGGCGGCTATGCGCCCCAGCCGCCCATGCCGATGTATGCGCGCTCACAGTCGATGTCGGCCGACGCCTCGACCCCGGTCAGCGCCGGCGAGATGGTCGTGCGGATCGACATCACAGGCGTCTACGACATCGGCCGCTGACACCCCCGGCCCTTCTCCCGCACGGGGGAAGGGCCGCTTGTCGGAGCGTTGTTTCAGTCTTCGCCGTACATGGCCGTCCACGGATCGGCCGTGCCCGCCTCGACCTCGGCCACCTTGACCGCTGGCCAGCCGATCGAGACATCCTTCGATGCCCGCCACGCGAGGGTGGTCAGGTCCCGCAGTTCCGCCGCCCCCGCCGCGATACGCTGCGTCGCAAACTCTGCGCCGCGTGGATCGGCATCGCGGAACCCGCCCGCCTTCTCCAGCACATAGAAGGGTGTCACCGTCGCCAGTGTCGCCTTCAGATAGGTCGCCGTCCGCCCCCTCAGGTCGAACCCGTCCAGCTGCGGTGCGGGCATCCTCGCCACAACCGCATCGAGCCGGACCGTCCGCGAGACGAAGGCCCCCTCGAACATCGAATGGGTCTGGCGCGAGGTCGTGAATCCCTCCGGGTTCGGGGTGTCACGGTCCCAGCCATTATAGTGGATCGTCGTGTGGTGCGGCTGGGCCGCGTCGCCGACATAGTGGCTGAGCACGCCCAGATCCCGCAGCAGCAGGGACTCGCGCCGCGCCAGGTCTTCGGCATACCAGGCCCGCTTGCCCGCATCGGTCTCGCGCCCGGCCGCCGCGTTCAGCACCCGCCAGTAGGCAAAGTCGCGCACCAGCTGCTGATAGCCGTCCATCATCGCATAGGGCAGGTATCCCGCCGCATTGACGTTCGACCCGGCCGCCAGCAGGGCGGCGTCGAACTGCCATTTCAGCTCGGGCAGGGCATCGATCTTCGGGCCGCCGGGCACCATCACCGAGCCGTCGTCCAGCATGTCGACGAAATGGGCCGTGTCGCGCTCGCGGTCGTGGGGCTGGCCGGCCCCCTTCCAGCGGTCGGGCTCGCGCGACAGCTCACCGATCTCGGCGGCCGCTGCCGGCGTGCGCAGGAAGGCTGGCAGGTCGTCGGGCAGTGCCCGCACCGCCGCGACCCCGATCATCCGGTGCCCGGTATTCCCCCAGGCCGTCACCTGGGCACTGGACCCGGCCACGGCAGCCAGGGCGACGACGGCAACAACAAGACGCTTCATGACAGGGAAACCTTCAGCAGACCGGATGACTGGCGTCCGGTTAGATCCATGCGGCCACGGCGTCGAGCGGCTTCTTGTCCAGCGCGGCTGTCGGCACGGTCGCATCCACCGCCGGATGCCCGGCCACCATCAGCATGAAGGGCTTCTCGTTCGCCGGTCGGCCACAGATCTCGTTCAGAAAGCCCATGGGTGCCGGGGTATGGGTGAGGGTCGCCAGACCCGCCTCGTGCAGCGCCGCTATCAGCAGTCCCGTGGCGATGCCGACGCTCTCGGCCACATAGTAGTTCTTGCGGTCATCGCCGGGACCGGGCCCGCCCCGCTTCTGCGCAAAGACGGCGATCAGGACCGGCGCGATATCCAGAAACGCCTTGTCCGGGTCGGTGCCCAGCGGCGCCAGGGCATCCAGCCATTCCTGCGGTGCCTTTGTTTCATAGAACTCCCGTTCCTCGGCCTCGGCCGCCGCCCGGATACGCGCCCGCGCCTCTGCGCTGTCGATCACCACAAAGAACCACGGTTGGTGATTCGCGCCTGAGGGAGCCGATCCTGCGGTCAGCAGGGCTGCCTCGACCACGGCGCGCGGCACGGGCCGGGGATCGAAATCCCTCACCGAGCGGCGCTGCGACATCCGGACCTGAAAGGCCGTCGCCCGCGCGATCAAGTCTTCGTCGGAGCGATGGGGATAGCCCGCCAGCGGCGTCGAGGGGTGGTCCTTCATCGGATGGTCCCGGTTTTTCCGTGTGTTCTTAACCTCCTACGCCGTCGAACGTGAAAAGGCGACAGGGGCCGCTCCCTGGGCATCCAGCATGAACAATCAGAGTGAATGTCGTTCTTTTCTTGAGCCTCAAGACACCAAAGCGTCGAATATCGTATTGGCCTGATAGCATCCGACCCAAGAAACGTAATCGATGACTGTGAATACAGCTTTCGATCTGTCCGGAGTTGCCGGGTCATTTACCAATGTAACTGTGGCGAATGATGGCGAAACTGTCCCGTCTGGGGACAAGCCTGTGCCGGACACTTTTTAGCCATATTGCTCTACGACAGGCAGGGTGCTGGCAGCGTTCGTGGCCAGTGTCGCCACGAGCACACACATGCGCATCGCAGCCGCTGCCTTCGCCGCTATTGTCACCCTCGCCTGGCCGGCCATGGGTGAACCGGTCGCCTACGAAACAGTCGTCG
>QBLX01000162.1:1686-2867 GCA_003241825.1 Alphaproteobacteria bacterium | reverse complement strand
GACACTGACGGACTGTCCTTCCTCGTTCACGCCAACCTCGACGATCACGTCAGCCAGCCGATCGGTGGCGCGGGTGCCCGTATCGCCTGCGGGGTCTTCCAGCCTGCCAACTAGCCCTTGGCTGCCCCGGCCCTGAGCCCTCTCTCGGCCAGGGCCACCACAGCAACGCCGCCCATGGTCAGGGCCGCCCCGGTGAGGATCTGGGCGGTCAGGACATCGCCAACGAACAGCCACCCGATGACGACCGACACCACCGGCGTCGCCAGGAAGTAAGGCGTGACCCGTCCGGCTTCGCGGCGCTGGACCAGCCAGAAGACCAAGCTGGTGGCGACGACCGATGACAATATCCCCGCCCAGGCCATGCAGGCCCAGATAAGGGGCGTGGCCTGTCGCGCCGCCTCGACCTGACCGGTCTCGGTAAAGGCCGAGGCGAACGCCAGGGTCGGCAAGGCCACGAGGGCAAGCAGCCCCTGCATTTTCAGCGGGGGGATCGACGTCGTGCGGCGAGCAATGACGGTGGTGATCGCCCAGGCGGCGCTGGCACCGATCACGACCAGAATGGCCTTCCAGTCTTCGAGAGCGTGAGGATCGGCCGTCATCCAGGCCACGCCAACAAAGGCGATGATGAGCCCGGACAGTGCTGCACGCGAGAGCCTTTCACCCAGAAGCAGGAAGGCGAAGAGGGCCGTGAACGGGATCCAGAGCTGGGCCGCCACCGAAACCGGGCTCACGTCGTTGGCCATCCAGAACGCCAGATAGATCAGGCCGTAATGGATGGGCCCTCCGACCAGAACGATGATCAGCAGGCTTTTCCAGTTCGGAAACGGCGGCCGAACGAACCAGACAAGGAATACCGACGCGATCGCAAACCGCAGCGCGCCGGTGAACATCGGCGGCAGGACCTCGGTTGCCACCTTGGCCGCAGCATTGTTCACGCCCCAGATGATGATGATGGCCGCAATGGCGGCGATCTCAAGCAGGGTCAGGGCGTGCGGACGGGCGGGAGCTTGGGCAGTCACGCTGCGGCTATCGCACAGCGAGACCCGGAACGCCCATCACGATCGGCGGCTAGAACGGGATATCGTCGTTCAGGTCGTAGCTTTCCTTCGGACCCGACGGCTTGTTGGCCCCGCCGGTGGAGAAACCGGACGAATAGTCGTCGTCTCCTCGACCACCGCCGC
>QBLX01000162.1:0-1676 GCA_003241825.1 Alphaproteobacteria bacterium | reverse complement strand
CGTTCCTTCAAAAGGATTGACTGGGCGGGCCCCCCCCCCCGCCCCCCCCCCCCTGCCCGCCGCCGTAACCACCGCCACCGCCCTGGCCTGCGCCTTCGCGGCCGCCCAGCATGGTCAGTTCGCCCTTGAACTTGCCGACGACGATCTCGGTCGAATACTTCTCGACGCCATCCTTGTCAGTCCATTTACGGGTCTGGAGGGCCCCCTCGATATAGACCGTCGATCCTTTTTTCACATAGTTCTCAACGACCTTCACGATGTTGTCGTTGAAGATCACGACGCGGTGCCACTCGGTCTTTTCCTTGCGCTCGCCGCTCGACTTGTCGCGCCACTGCTCGGATGTCGCGATCGAAAGGTTGGCGATACGGTCGCCGTTCGGCATGGAACGGATCTCCGGATCGCGACCCAGATTACCGACCAGGATCACCTTGTTGACGCTGCCTGCCATGGAAAGTCTTTCTGTCTGGAGCCCGCGCCGTTCAGGCGACCAAAGGCGATGAAGGGGCGTCGCTGGTCTGTCGACTAGCAGACATTAAAGAAATGTTCCAGCTTTGTTCCGCTTGAGCCGGTTCAGGGCGCCGGAACGGGCTGGTCTTGCAGGGCCTCGCTGAAATCGATCGCACCGGGCACGGCCAGACGGCCGTCCCCGGTGCGTGCAAGGGCGAAGAATCGAGGGCCATCGATCCGCTGGCCAAACGAGATACCGCGACGCTCGACGAAGATGAAGCGCCCCTGATAGGCACCTGTGACGTCGCGGGTCGTACCGCCGAGACGCAGAAAATTGAGACGCATTTCTTCCAGCCGGGCTGCACAGGTCTCGATCTGGGTCTGGTCTCTGGCAAGGACATTGAACGTCAGTTCCTCACCTTCCTTTTGCGTGACGCTGTAGCAGATGCCCGGGTCATTCGGCGCGCGTGGAGCCGTTTCACAGCCCGCCAGCACAGGAATTGCAGCCACGGCGATCAGGACGAGCCAACGCATCAGCCAAGCCCCGGGAACTGGCAATCACGATCCTGATCCGCCAGAACCCGGAACCGGCTGTTGTCATCCGACTGCTCGACCCGGCGCGGGACAAGCCGAAGGGTGGTCTCGCCCCAACGCCCGTACTGGGCGTCACCAGGTCGGACGCAGGTCCCGGCATACAGCGCCTGCACGCAGGCATTCAGGCTCATGTTGCCGGACAGGGTGCGCCAGTCCGAACCCGTATGGCGCAGACAGGCGCTGCCCGACGCCTGCTTGACGACAGGACGCGAAGGCTCAGCCGGCAAGGCTTCCGGCACCATCGGGTCAAGCTCGGTGATATCGATCTCCGGCACTGCAGGCGGCGGCGCGAAGGATGCCGTCGGTGCAGCGGCCAGGTTGCCGCTTTCATCCAGACCGACGTCGAGCGCGTCCGTGGCCAGACCATTTCGCTGAGCGCATTCGGTCAGGGTTGCCATGCCCACGAACTGCCCATCGACAAAGCAGCGAAGCGCCCGTGCAGGTTCAAGCCCCGGAGCATCGGCCACGGATACCGTCAAACCGCCCCGTGCTGCTGGCGGTGCCTCGCCTGAAGGCTCACGATCGCTGCCGAACACCAGCGCCAGCACAATGGCGGCCAGCACGGCCAGTCCGGCGCCGATAACGATGATGATACGGTTGTCGTTGGGTAGCGCCATTTTGGGTCCGTGCAGTTC
>QBLX01000161.1 GCA_003241825.1 Alphaproteobacteria bacterium | reverse complement strand
ATCACACCCCGCCCCGCAACTCGACGTCAGGCCGCGGCGACCTTGCGGAACGGCATTCGCCGGCCATAGGTCAGGCAGCGCCAGACCCATTCCAGCGGCCCCATCTCGAACCGCTTGAGCCAGAGCGGCGACCAGACCAGCTGCAGCACCCAGATGGCCACGACGATCGGCCACAGGCCCGCCGGTCCCACCTCTCCGAACCAGCGGGGTCCCCAGGGCATGTAGAACAGGCTGGTCATGATCAGGGTCTGGGCGAGGTAGTTGGTGAAGGCCATCCGCCCGACCGGGGCGAACACCTTCGTCACCATCGCGGCACCGCGCGTGGTCAGCAGGACCAGCACCGAGGCATAGCCGAGGGTCACCAGAGGCGCGAAGGCGGCCATGGCATCAGCCATGCCCCGACTGGGGTTCTGTGCCCTCGGCACCGCCAGTTCCTGGCTCTCGAACAGGCCCGCGAGGGACAGGGTCACCGCCGTAAGGCCGATGAACAGGCCATAGACCCAGACCGGCGACTTCCCGGCCCAGAAGCCGGTCTTGTACAGGCCCAGACCGATCATCATCAGCGGCACGACGAAGAAGGGCCCCATCGGCAGGATGAACAGGGCGGCCATGAGCCAGGCCTTGGCATTGGAGATGAAGCCCCCGAACAGCCCGTCCTTGTAGGCCGCGATGGACTGGGCGATCGTTTCCGGCGTGGCGCCGAAGGGGCCGCCGCCGCCGCCGCTGAATTTGGCAGCAAACTCGGGGGGCAGGGCTGCGATGCCGATGGATCCGCCGGCCTGGACGATGGCAAAGAAGAGGGTGATCCCGCCCCCGACCCAAAGCAGCTTCTTCGCCGACCAGGACCGGCACAGCAGCATGATCAGGCCGCAAAGCGCATAGAGCAGCAGGATATCCCCGAACCAGAACACCAGCCCGTGGATCAGGCCGATCAGCCCCAGCCACAGCAGCCGGCGCTGCAACAGGGCGCCGCGCGCGCGGTCCGACCGCTCGCCGCCGACCAGGAAGATCGACACCCCGAACAGCATGGAGAACAGGGTCCGCATCTTGTCGGAGAAGAAGACGTCATTGATCAGTGTCGCGGTCTGGTCGGCCGGGGTCATCATGCCCCCGGTGTAATAGGGCGCCAGATCCGGCGACATGGCGAGGTCGAAGGGCCAGGCAAAGGCCGCGGCATTCATCGCCAGAATGCCCAGCACGGCAAAGCCGCGCAGGACGTCCAGCGTCACCACCCGGTCCTTCAGGGCGACCGGCGCAAGCCCGGCTGCCTGGGCGGGCAAAGTCCCGCCCGTGGTCGTGTCGAATGTCATGCCTGATCCCCCTGACAGGCCACAATCATGCCTGATTTCGGGCCCCGTCCCACTTAAATCCCCGTAATATTGGCCTCAGCGGCCGGTGAAGACGGGTTTGCGCTTCTCGACGAAGGCCGCCATCCCCTCCTTCTGGTCGTCGAAGGCGAACAGGCTGTGGAACAGGCGGCGCTCGAACTGCACCCCCTGGGTCAGGGTCGTCTCCAGCGCGGCCTCGACCATCTCCTTGTTGGCCATGACGGCCAGGGGGCTGTGGCCGGCGATCTTTGCCGCGATCTTGCGGACCTCCTCCATCAGGCTCTCGTGCGGCACGACGCGCGAGGCCAGGCCCGAGCGCTCGGCCTCGGCGGCGTCCATCATCCGGGCAGTCAGGACCATGTCCATGGCCTTGGACTTGCCCACCAGCCGGGTCAGCCGCTGCGAGCCGCCGATGCCGGGGGCCACGCCCAGATTGATCTCCGGCTGGCCGAATTTGGCCTTGTCCGAGGCCACGATGAAGTCGCACAGCATGGCCAGCTCGCACCCGCCGCCCAGGGCAAAGCCGTTGACCGCCGCGATGATCGGCTTCCTGAACCGGGTGATCCGGTCATGGCCCTGGCTGAAGAAATTGGCCTTGTACATCTGGGCATAGGACTGGTCCGCCATCTCCTTGATGTCGGCCCCGGCGGCAAAGGCCTTGTCCCCCGACCCGGTCAGGATCAGGCAGCGGACGGTATCGTCATGCTCCACGACATCGAGGAAGGCCGCCAGATCGGCGAACAGGGCCGAGTTCAGCGCATTCAGCGCCTCGGGCCGGTTCAGGGTCACGACGGCATAGCCATCGGCATGCCGCTCGATCAGCAGGGTGTCATAGGTGTCGGTCATGGCGCAGGCTCCGCAACAGGGTTGGGGCCTATTAGCGGAAGCCGGTGCCGGGGTCCAAGGATGACCCCCTCTCCCGCCGGGAGAGGGAATCAACCTGTGTCTGGATTGTCTGGATTGTCTGGAATCATGCCGAGGTCGCGCTGCAGGCGCTCGAGCTCGCGGTCGAGGGCGAGGCGGGCCGCGCGGCTGTCGGGGAGATTGGCGACATGGCCGGCGACGTCGCCGATCCGGGCAGCCATGGCGAGGGTGCGGGTGCTGACGCCGGTGGCATCGCGACGGGCGACATAGGCGCGGGCAGCCTCGCGCTCGGCGGCCTGGCGTTCGTCCCACTGGGCCCGGAAGATGGAGGTGGGGCCGGCGGCGTCGATCTCGGCCTGCTGGGCCGCGAGCCCGGCGGCGGCACGGTTTTCGCCGGCCTTCTTGGCCAGCCGCTCATGCAGCCTCAGCCAGTTGATCGCCAGGGTGGCCTGGCCGCGCGACAGGGCCCGCTGCATTCGGGTCAGGGCCCGGGCCGCCAGAGCGTCGAAATCGACCTCGCCCGCCTCGTCGTCGAGGTCGTCGTCGGGGACGTCTTCAAAGGCCGGATCCGGATCGGCCTGATCGCGCCGTCGCCAGCCCCCCTTGCGCGCCCGCTCGCGGAAGGCCCCGGTCGACAGGTCATACCGCCCGCAGACCTCCCCGGCCGTCGCCCCGTCCAGATAGGCCTGCCGCGCCTGATCCCAGGTCGCCTCCGACCGGATGCGATAGCCGCAGGTCGAGGCCGGGAGCGGGTCGGGCGTGTCGTTCGGATCGTCCATGGGTCCCTCCGGATGAAGGCCCCAAGGGTAAGGCGCGCACGAACGC
>QBLX01000160.1 GCA_003241825.1 Alphaproteobacteria bacterium | reverse complement strand
CAGGGGGCCGGAGGGGATGGGGGTTTCGCCCCCCGCCAGGATGGCCGGGGCGACAGCGAGGACGGCGTTCAGCGACGGCTCTGTGGCCTGCTCCGCGGTCATTACCAACATTGCAGAGCCGTCGATGGCCGTTCGGGCCGGGAACTGGCCGTCGACGACGGCTGCGGCGCCGGGAGGCTGGAAGATGCGACCACCGTCCTCGCCCGGCATGGTCCAGCTGCCATCCTCGTTGGGGATGGCCGAACAGGCTGAAAGGGCCAGCCCTGCCAGCGCCGCTACGATCAGGGCTTTTGACCTTGTTGCCTTGCTCATCAGAACGTCCCTCCAAAACCGAAGATCAAATGCTCGCGTCATCCTCCGGCAAGCCGCGTCTTCGCGGCGCAGACCGGGGGACCCAGCGGCCTGCGCAAGCAGGAAACTGTCGCAGACACCGGCGGCAAACAGCTCCTGAGGACCAGGTCGCCTTCGACGCCTCCCTCAGTCCGATCCCGGATCGGTCGGAGGATGACGATGGGTCCCCCGGTCTCGCTACGCTCGCCGGAGGATGACGATAGGTTCGCCGGTCTCGCTATGCTTGCCGGAGGATGACGAAAGTCGAATTCACTGCGACCCCGCGCCGATGGTGCGGTCGAGGAACTCGAGATAGGTGCGCCACTGCTGGAGCTGGCGGTCGTTGCCACGGACGCCGTGGCGCTGGCCGGGATAGAGCATGAGGTCGAACGGGAGGCTGCGGGACTGCATGGCGTCCATGACCCGGGTGGCGTTCTCGAAGATGACATTGTCGTCGGCCATCCCGTGCATCAGCAGCATCCGGCCTGTCAGATTATCCAATCGTGGCACCACGTCCGAGGCGGCATAGCCCTCCACATTGTCCTCCGGAGTGGACATGTAGCGTTCGGTGTAATGGGTGTCGTACAGGCTCCATTCCGTCGGCGGCGCCCCCACGATGGCCGAGGCCAGACCCATCTTCGGCTCGGTCAGGGCCATGGCGCTCATGAAGCCGCCATAGCTCCAGCCCATCATCGCGATCCGGTCGTCGTCGACAAAAGGCAGGGTCCGCAGATAGTCGGCAGCCAGCACCTGATCGGCGATCTCGGGCTGGCCCATCTTGCGATAGAGGGCGGTCTTGAAGGCGACCGACCGGTCTCCCTCGCCGCGATTGTCCATGCGGAAGACGACATAGCCGGCCTCGGTCAGCAACTGGGTCGTCGCCGCCTGCCAGCTCTGCCGGACACCGCCACCCGACGGTCCACCATAGACCTGCATCACCACCGGATAGGTCTTGGAGGGATCGAAGCCGACCGGCTTCGTCATCTGCCAGACCAGGGTTTCGCCGTTGCTTTCAAGCGTGCCGAACTCCGGCACCTGACGGCGGGAGACGTAGGGATGGAAGGGATGGCTGGCATCCAGCCGGTTTTCCTCGATCCAGCGCACGAAGGTCCCGTCAGCCTGATACAGGGCAGACTGCGGCGGCGTGGTCAGGTCGGTATAGTTGCCGACATAGGCCGTACCGGTGCGGTTCATCGAGGCCCCCCACCAGCCGCCCTCGGGCGTGACCCGGACAGGCGTCATGTTGCGCGACAGGCTGGTGCGGAACAGCTGCTGTTCAGTGGGGTCCTCGCGGCCATCCTTCATCGATGCGGTGAAGAAGACCTCTCCGGTCTCCTCGTTGACGCCGCTCAGACCCTTGACCGGGAACTCGCCGCTCGTGATCGCGCGCAACCGTCGACCATTGCGATCATGCAGATACAGATGGCGCCAGCCCGTTTCCTCCGACGACCAGATGAACTGTCCGTTCTTCAGGGCCTTGAAGTCGTTGGTCAGCGCGACCCAGGCGTCCGCACGCTGGGTCACGATCACCCGGGATGCGCCAGTGGCCGGATCGACGCTCAGCAGATCGAGCCGCTTCTGGTCGCGGGACTGGCGCTGGACGTAGAGGGTCTGGCCGTCCGCCGACCAGTTCACGCGCGCCAGATAGATGTCGGGGTTGGCACCGAGATCGACCTTGACCATCGCGCCGGTCTGCATGTCGCGCACATGGAGCTCGACCAGGGCATTTGGCCGCCCGGCACGCGGATAGCGCTGCTCGACCACCGTCGCGCCGCCGCCGGAAATATCCAGCCGGGGGACGATGTCGACCGTGGATTCATCGGTCCGCTGAAGCGCGATGTGACGCTCGGTCGGACTCCACCAGTAGCCGGTGTCGCGGTTCATCTCCTCCTGGGCGATGAACTCGGCCGTGGCCCAGGTGATCAGGCCGTCGCCGTCAGTCGTGATCGAGCCCTCGGTCCCCGTCGCCAGGTCATAGACCACCAGGTCCTGGTCGCGGACATAGGAGACGAAATTACCGAGTGGCGAGACCTTGGCATCAATCTCGTCGGCCTCGGTCTCGGTAATGCGCTTGGCCGAGCCGTCCGACCGGGTGGCCAGGAAGATATCGCCTTCGAGCGGCGCAAGAATGTAACGGCCCTGCTCGTCCCAGGAATATTCGACCACGCCGCGCTGCGAGATCCGCTGACGTTCACGGCGGGCCTTTTCGGCCTCCGACAGCTCGCCCGCATCCGGCACCAGCGCGCGGGCATCGATCAGCTTGTAGGGCTCGCCGGCCCCGGTCGGTGCAGCCCACAGGTCCAGCACATCGACATCGTCCGCTCGTGAGCGAAGGAAGGCCACCAGTTCGCCATCCGGCGACAGGCTGACGCCGCGTGCCACCGGCCCGGCCAGCGAGGGATTGGAGAAGACCCGCTCGGGCGTCAGGACTGCCGGATCGACGGGCGGGGCGCTCTGGGCAAAGGCCGATCCGGCCATGGTCAGGAGCGTGGAAGCGAGGAGAACGGTGCGCATGACAGAGACGCTAGCGACGGTTTCTGGCCAAGTCACCGAGATTTTTTCGGGGGCATCTCTGACGAGCCTTAACCCTTACCGCTCATCCCGGCGAAAGCCGGGATCCGGTGCTTTTCAAACGAAACCTTGCGAGTGACCTGCCTACACACAGCACCGGGTCCCGGCTTTCGCCGGGATGAGCGGAGGATGGTGTTGGTC
>QBLX01000015.1:6349-42481 GCA_003241825.1 Alphaproteobacteria bacterium | reverse complement strand
GATAGCCTCGTTGGTGGCCGGAGCCCCGGCGCCCGCAATCACCCGAACCCGCCCACGCGCAAGCTTGACGCAAAGCGTGACAAGCGCCTTGTGCTCGTCAAAATGCAGCGTCGCGCTTTCGCCGGTCGTGCCGACGGGCACGACCCCATGGACTCCGGCGGAGATCTGGCGCTCGAGCAGAACCTCGAAGGCAGCTTCGTCCACGTTTCCGTCACGAAGAGGTGTGATCAGGGCGGTGATCACGCCCTTGAACAAGGGGGCGGACATGGGAAACAAGAGACCTTGGGTGGGAAGGGGCGATGCGCGCCCGAGACAGGTCTTGAAGGGTAGGTTGCCGGCGACGTCGTCGCAACCGGATTGAATGAGGATTTCACGCCGAATGCTGACCGTAACTCTGGCCGCCCTGGCGGTTCTGGCCCCTGTTCAGCAACAGGACCTGAATGGCCAGCCTGCTCCCTATGGCGCCAGCGCCTCCTATCAGCCGCGCGTGCTGAACGATCAGGACACGGCCCTTTTCCGCCAGGGACTGGCCCAGGCCCGAGCGCGCGATGTTGTTGGCACCCAGAACACCCTGCGCCAGATCGGTGATCCGACGGCGCGCAAGCTCGTGGAATGGGCCCTGGTGGATACTTCGGCCGAACAGCTTTCCTATTCCGAACTGGCTGAGGATCAGCAGCTTCTGGCGGGCTGGCCAAGGGCCGATTCGCGGCGTGAAGCGGGTGAGATCGCGCTCGACCGTGCCGGAGCAGGCCCCGATGCCGCCTTTGCCTTCTTCGGCGGCAGCCAGCCGACCACGATCCAGGGAGCCATCGCTCTCGCAGAAGCGATGGAACGCGGCGGACGATCGGTAGAAGCCCAGAGCCTGATCCGAGACTGGTGGAGAACCCGCTCGTTCGACGATGCCACCCAGAGCCGCATCCTCAGCCGCTGGAGCGGATGGCTCAATCCAGACGATCACGCAGCACGGATGAGCATGCTCCTGCTGGGACCGCATGGCCCGGCCACCCGGGCCATGGCAGCGCTCGTGCCCTACGAACGACGATCTGTGGCGGATACAGCCCTTGCGCTTCGCAGTGCCTACAGCGCCGACGCCACCGTAGCGAACCTTTCGCCTGATCAGGCGATCGACCCCAATATTGCCTTCGAGCGTGTCCGTATCCTGCGTGCGGCCGATCGCGAGGCAGACGGTTTTGCGCTGCTGCGCTACCTTCCACCGGCCCCGTCCCATTCCGAAGGACAGGCTGCCCTCTGGAGCGAGCGCCGGAACTACTTCCTGGAAGCGCTCGAGCGGCGCAACTGGACTGCGGCCTATGACGCCATGGCAGGCCATGGTTTCCCCGGTGGTGACCGCAAGGTCGATGCCGAGTTCTTCGCAGGCTGGGTCGCGCTGACCAAACAGAACGATCCGGGCCGGGCCGCCCGCCATTTCGAGACGCTTCGCCAGTCATCCTCAACGCCGATCACACAAGGACGTGCCTTGTACTGGCTGGGTCGCGCAGCCGAGGCCCAGGGCGACGCCGCAGGTGCAAGGGGCTGGTATCAGCAGGGTGCCGAGCATATCCAGACCTTCTACGGACAACTCGCGGCCCAGAAGGCTGGTCAGACGACCCTGACCCTTCCGGGTGACCCTGCTCCGACTTCAGCCGACATTGCGGCCTTTGAGGCCAACGAGGTTGTTCGCGCCACCCGTATCCTCGGCGAGACCGGCGAACAGTCCCTCCTTCGCGTCTTCGCCTATCACCTTGATGATATCGTCCCCACTCCGTCCGACCTCGCTTTGCTGATGGACCTGATGAATGGCTATGGGGACACCTTCGGCGCGATGATGGTGGGCCGCGCATCCAGCCAGCGCGGTGTTCTGATGCCTGAGCGGATGTATCCAATCCGTATCCCCACCCGTGTGTCCGGAGCCGCACCCCTGGAGTTCACGCTGGCGATCACCCGCCAGGAGTCCAGCTTCGATCCGCGTGCGCGGTCCAGCGCCGATGCCCGGGGCATGATGCAGTTCCTGACGACCACGGCATCAGCGGTCGCGCGCCGGATGGGTCTCCCCTACTCGGCAGATCGCCTGTGGGAACCGGACTACAACATGCAGCTTGGCAGCTATCACCTGCAGGAACTGACCAACAATTTCGGGGGCTCCATGCTTCTGGCGACGGTGGGTTACAACGCCGGCCCGGCCCGCGCGCCGCAATGGGCGGCACGGTGTGGCGACCCGCGCGGCGGCCAGGTCGATCCCGTCGACTTCATCGAGTGCGCGCCCTTCACCGAGACGCGGAACTATATGATGCGGGTTATGGAGAATATGGCCGTCTACAAGGCACGCCTGAACGGCGGATCCGCTCCCCTGACCACCATGCAGGACATTGCTCGCGGCAACCCGCCAGGCCCTCGCGCCTATCAGCCCTGACGCCGGCAGAGGTCCAGCAGCGGCCCGGACGGTGATTCGATCCAGCGGCCATTGATGGCGAAGGTTTCGGCGAGGCGCTCGACCGAAAGCGCCGTGGCGGGGGCTGCGTCAGCGACAATCCTGCCGCGGTCGATCACGATGACGCGGTCGGCATGGCGGGCAGCGAGGGTCAGGTCGTGCAGACTGACCAGCACCGCCTGACCCGACCGGGCCCGTTCCCGCAGCAGGTCAAGCACCAGTAACTGGGCATCCGGATCCAGTCCGGCAATCGGCTCATCGGCCAGCAAGGCCGGTGCTTTGCAAACGAGTGCCCGCGCCAGCAGGACCCTTGCGCGCTCGCCTCCGGACATTTCCGCCACGCCACGATCGGCTAGAGCGCCAGCCCCGACGGCAGCAAGCGCCTCCTGCGCACGCGAAATTGCTAACGCTCCTGGCAAAAAGGGCGCGCCCAGGGCAGCAATCTCTACCGCAGCCATGTTCCAGGCGATCCGCCTTTCCTGAGGCAGATAGGCCGCCCGCTCGCTTCTTGCGCGCGAGGACAGAGAGACCACGGTCTGCCCCCCGAGCAAGGCCTGACCGCATTGCAGTGGAATCAACCCCAGCAGAGCCCGGATGACGCTGGATTTTCCGGCTCCATTCGGACCGACAAGGGCGACGATTTCGCCGGGATTCACGCCAAGATCGACCCGATCAAGCACGACCCGGCCGTCCAGCCGCGCGACCGCTCCGCGAAGCTCCAGCACGCTCACAGTCGCCACTCCCGCGCCGCCCGCCAAGCGATCAGGGCAAAAAGCGGGGCTCCAATCAGAGCGGTGAACACGCCCAGCTTCAGCTCCTGATCCGTCGGCGTTATCCGGGCCAGCAGGTCTGCCACGACGAGAATCAGACCTCCGACCAGTGCCGAGGGCAGCAGCAGGCGGCGCGGATCCCCCTGGACGGCCCGGCGGACCAGATGAGGTGCAGCCAGCCCGACGAAACCGATCACGCCCGCTACGGCCACTGCGGCCCCCGCCGCGATGGCTGCCGCGATCAGCGCCAAGATCTTCAGTCGCCTCAGCGCCAGGCCCGATGTCGCCGCCGTTTCCTCGCCCAGCACCAGCATCCGCAAACCCGGCGACGCCATGGCGGCGAACACGCCCGCGACCAGCACGAGCGGCGAAACCAGGGCGACATCCGACCAGCTGCGGTTCTGCACCGAGCCCAACAGCCAAGACATGACCTCGGCCGATGCGATCGGCGATGGCGAAAGGTTGAAGATCAGCGCTGTCAGAGCCCCTGCGAAACTGGACAGGGCAACACCAAACAGGATCAGGGCCTCGGGGGAGCGGAGCCTCGCCGATGCAGCGACCAGTAGAGCCCCCGCCAGCGCGGCACCTGCGAGCGCGGCGATTTCCACGGCACCAGGAAATGCGGCCAGTCCCAGGACGATAGCCAAAGCAGCCCCGAGGGCTGCGGTCGCTGAAACGCCGAGCACGCCAGGGTCGGCCAGCGGATTGCGCAGCAGTCCCTGCAGCACCGCTCCGGCCAGCCCCAGCGCCGCGCCGACAACAAATGCACACACGGCGCGCGGCGCACGAACCTGCCACAGGACTTCGGCAGGTCCGGAGGAAAGGTCCCTGAACGCTTCGCCATACTGACTCCAGGCCAGCCCTGTTTCTCCGAAAACCACGGCAATAGTCAGGGCAAATGCGATGGACAGACCAAGGCCAGCGTTCAGCGCGATCTCCCGGCTTCTTCCGGTCATGGCTTTTGCCCAGCGATCAGTGCCACGCCATCGGCAGCAAACCAGGCTGGACAGGTCAACACCGAAGCCGGCAGGCGCGTGACCGTCCGTCCGGTCGCCGCCTTGCGAACAACGGGATGACGCCCCGGACCCCGCCAGTCGGCCCGAACCTGATCGAAGAAGCCGAGCACGAACCGCGCTGGCGGCGTCAAGGCTATGCGCTCGACGCTGACGGGGCCAAAACCTGGCCGATCAGCCGCGTTCGAAAAACCGGCTGCCTGCAACATGGCGTTCATCAGGGTCCCGGCCCCGGCCGTGAACCCGCCAGCCGTCAGGTAAAGTGCGGCACCCCTAGGCCCGTTGACCGGTCGCGCGGTGCCGAGTTGCCGATCCATCCGGTCGATCAGGATTTCCCCTCGGTCCGGTACAGCGAGCGCTTGAGCCACGATGCGGATATTTCGACGAATAGCGTCGAAGTCGCTGGCATCCGACAGGGTGAGGACGCGCCGTCGCCGCTGCTCGAGATGACGCAGAAGCCGCTGGTCACCCCCCCAGTATCGCACCACCACATCGGGCCGGAAGCCGATGGCAGCCTCAAGCGTCGGTCGAACCTGGCGATGTTCTCTCGCGGCAGCCCGCATCCAGGAGTCCGGATCATCGGATCGAGGTGACAGGGCGAGGGTGGCATCAGGCACGAGTGCCAGGACATACTGGTCGGCGCACTGATCCAGCGACAGCACTCGCAGTGGTTCTGCGTGGGCCGCGGACGCAGTCACCGCGATCCCTGCCACACAAGATGCAACGGCCCACGGCCTCACGAGGTCAGGAGGCCTTCGAGCAGGGCGTCGGTCATCGTCTGGACCAATGCGTCTCGGTCAGCCCATGGAAAATAAGGCTTGGTGATGATCAGGGAGACGATTCCGTGGACACCGGCCCAGAAGACCTGGGCCGCGACCTTTGCGTCCGTCCTCAACCGCCCGGCGATCGCAACCTGTTCAACCACATCGGCGAAGGAGCCGAAAAGCTCCGCGCCCAGATTCTGCGCCGCAGTTTCTGCACCATCACGCGCTTCCAGCGGGCGTGTCAGATAGATCAGGCGATAAGCGTTGGGATTGGCAAAGCCGAACTCGACATAGGCCGCCAACATCCGCCTCAAACGGTCTTCCGGTGCACTGGTTGCCTCCAGGATATCGCGGTTGGTGGCGATCAAAGTCTCGAATGCCGTCCGGCAGATTTCCTGGAGGATCGCCTCCTTGTCGGCAAAGTGGATATAGAGGGCGGTCGAGGACAGACCGACCTCGTCGGCGATCTTGCGGATCGTTGCACCCTCATAGCCATGCTCGACGAAGATGCGTTCGGCAGCGACAAGGATTTCCGCACGCCGCGAATGACCTTCGCCCCTCGGCTTTCGGGCCGAACGCGCCCAGGCAATAGCCGTGTCGTGGGGAACGGTGGCCAAGTCTCAAACTCCACGAATTGGCAAGGTCTGGATGCATACGCCGCAAGCCAGCCACGAATAGCGACATTAGCGCGACCGCGCCAACGCCAAGGCAAAGTCCAACATCTTGCACCCTGCCGCAGGCGTATCTAGACGGGTGCTGATGAGACGGCACCCGCATGAATTGATTGTCACAGAGCTACCGGCCGAACTCAGCGCCCGGATGCGCAGCCTGTCATTCTCTCAAAGGCTGTTTGTGCTGCTCGTCTTCGGCCCCCTGCTCGGGGGACTTTGGTTGTGCCCTCAACCAACTCTCGGCGTGATCATGGTAACCGTCCAGCTCGGCTTTCTCGTGCTGGCCGGTTTCAGGATCGTGCTGATCCTCGCCAGCAGGGGATTGCCGTTGCCCCCCGTACTGTCTGAGGCGAACACGCCCCCCTACACGGTCCTTGCCGCCCTGCATGATGAAGCGGATGTTGTCCCCCAACTCGTCTCGCGCCTGGCGGCGATCGACTATCCCGAGAATCGTCTGCAAGGGATGTTGTTGATAGAGGCCCACGATACTGCCACGCTCGCTGCAGCAGAAGCGGCAGCCCGACCCGACTGGCTGGATGTGGTTATCGTGCCACCGGGCAGGCCGATGACCAAACCACGCGCTCTGAACCATGGCCTCGGACGAGCGACGGGGGACTTTCTCACCGTCTATGATGCCGAGGATCACCCCGACCCACGCCAGTTGCGGGAAGCTGTGGCCCGGTTTGCTTCCAGCACCGATCATCGCCTTGCCTGTCTCCAGGCCCCGCTGCGCATCCGCGGCGGCATTCCAGGTCATGCGTTTCTCCAGCGTCAGTTTGCCATTGAATATGCATCCCTGTTCGAAGTGACTCTCCCCGGCCTCAGCAGACTTGGCCTCCCTTTTCCGCTGGGAGGGACCAGCAACCATTTCCGCACCGGGGTCCTGCGCGAGGTCGGCGGCTGGGACCCTTTCAATGTCACTGAAGATGCCGATCTGGGATTCAGGCTATGGCGGCAGGGCTGGCGCCAGGGCGTGATCACCGCCCCCACCCATGAGGTGCCTCCGAACGCGCTCGAGGACTGGCTCCCGCAACGAACGCGCTGGCTCAAGGGCTTCATGCAGACCTGGGGCGTCCATTCTCGCACCCTGTGCGGTCTGGGGCCTGCGGGGATGGGGGCGCTGGCCCTGACCATAGGCGGCACACTGGCATCGGCAGGCATTCATGCCCTGGCAGTCAGCTGGCTGGTGGCCACAGTCCTGATCTCGGCTCTGGCCGGGCTGTCGCCGATGCCGCCTGCGTTCGCTGTCAGTGTCATGATCCTCGGCACGGCAGCCGCCTGGCTGAGTGGACAGATCGGCGCGCGTCGTGCGGGCGTGCCCTACAGCGCCAACGACATGATGATGAGCCCTGTTTACTGGTCCCTGCTGACCCTGGCCTTTGCCCATGCAGCCTGGCGGGTCGTCGTCGAGCCCTTTACCTGGGACAAGACCCGTCACCGGCCAGATCCGGTTCAAGTCGACGTCAGTTGCGAGCACGCTGGACGACAGGTCGTCTGACCGCCTAATCAGCGCCATGCCTCCAGTTTTGTCGCCCATGCCAGAAACACTGCTGACCACGGCCTGGCCAGACTACGCCCTGCTGGACAGTGGTGGCGGCCGGAAGCTCGAGCGCTATGGCCCCTACACTGTGGTGCGGCCCGAGCCTCAGTGCTGGTGGTCGCCGCGCGACCCGGATGCCTTTGCCCGCGCCGACGCCGTCTTTGATCCGGACGATGAGGACGAATCCGGGCGCTGGCGCTTTGCCGGAAAGCCGATCGAGACATTTCCGCTGGCCTGGGGCGATGCCCGGTTCACGGGGCGATTTACACCCTTCCGCCACCTCGCCTTCTTCCCGGAACAGGCAGCGAACTGGCAGTGGCTGGATCGGACGATCCGCAATAGCGCCTCCAGCCGCCCCTCAGCACCTCGTGTCCTCAACCTGTTTGGCTACACCGGGGTCGCATCCCTGGCCTGCGCCGCTGCCGGCGCCGAGGTCACTCACGTCGATGCCTCCAAGAAATCGGTGGCATGGGCGCGCGAGAACGCTGGCCATTCCGGCATGGCCGACGCGCCCATCCGCTGGATCGTCGAGGACGCCCGCAAATATGTTGCGCGCGAGGTCCGGCGGGGGTCGAAGTATCAGGGCATTATTCTGGACCCGCCCAAATACGGGCGTGGCCCTGATGGTGAGGTCTGGCGACTGTTCGAGGACATGCCAGGTCTGCTGAAAGACTGCGCGGCCCTTCTGGCTGATGATGCCGACTTCCTGCTGCTGAATGCCTACGCTGCAAGGATCTCGGGCATCTCGCTCGCCCATCTGATGCGCGAGGCCATCGGCAATCGTGGCGGGCGTGTCGACTGGGGCGAACTGGCTCTGTCGGAAGACGGACCGGAGGCTCGCGCGATAGGCCTCAGCTTCTTTGCACGGTGGTCGGCATGAGTGCCTATCCGCCGGATCAGGGGCGATTGATTACCTCCCTGACCAACGAGACGGTCAAGGCCGTGCGTGCGCTGCACATGCGCAAGGAGCGCGAGGCAACCGGCCTGTTTCTCGCCGAGGGCCTGAAATTCATCGGCGAGGCGCTAGACCAGGGCCGGACCCCAACGACCTTGCTGGTTGGCATGGATGCGCGCGCACACCCCGTGCTTGACCGGGCCATCCAGGAAACACGACGCACCGGTGGCGACGTTGTGACTGTCACTCACCCCATTCTCGAGAAAATCAGCCGTCGCGAGAATCCCCAGACGGTGCTGGCTGTGTTCGAGCAGGTCTTCACTCGCCTTGACGATATCGAGCCGGCCGCCGCGTCCTGCTGGGTCGCGCTGGAACAGGTCCGCGATCCCGGCAACCTAGGCACCATTATTCGCACGGCAGACGCTGCCGGCTGCGGCGGCGTGATCCTGATCGGCGACTGCGTCGACCCGTTCTCGGTCGAGGCCGTCCGGGCGACCATGGGTTCGGTTTTCGCGGTCGCGATCGCGCGCGCGACATCAGAAGCCTTCCTCGACTGGAGGGCCAAATGGACAGGCAGCGTGATCGGCACGCGGCTCGACGCCACCCTTGGCTATCGAGACGCTCCGCTTACGGCCCCGACCCTCATCCTGATGGGCAACGAGCAGGCCGGCCTGACGGACACGCTCGCCAGCGCCTGTGACGTCAACGTCAAGATCCCGATGCGCGGGCGCGCGGACAGCCTGAACCTTGCGGTCGCCACCGGCGTCATGATTTATGCAGTCAGCGACGCCTTCGCACAGGTTTGAGAGCAACCGCGGGTCGTCCCACCCGTTGAGCTGTCTCCACGCACAAGGAGACACTCCATGATCATCCCAACAGGCACGCTCGTCGCCATCGTCGACGGCGAAAAGCTCCAGCTGTTCGAGAACATCGGCCATGCCGATATCAAGCTGAAGGCCCTGTCCGTCGGAGCGATCGAAGAGCGGGCTTCAGGCGCGTCCGGCCGTCAGTCGAGCGGTGCCAACCCTGACAATGACACCCAGGCCGAGGACGGATTCGCGGTCGGCGTTGCCAACGCCATCAACGCCCGCGTCCTGAACGGCAAGGTGGACAACCTTCTGGTCATCGCTGCACCCAAGACTCTCGGTCAACTTCGCAAGGGCTGGCACAAACAGACCGAGTCCAGGCTCGTGGGCGAAATCGCCAAGGACCTGACGGGCCACTCGACGGAAGACATCGAAACAGCCATCCAGAAGGCCTGACCCTAACTCCCCCGTGGCTTGACCCGGTTGGTGGCGGGAGCCTCCGCCGGATTTTCAGGCCACGGGTGACGGGGGTAACGGCCCCGCATCTCGGATCGGACATCCTTCCATGACCCGCCCCAGAACCCTGGAAGGTCCCTCGTCATCTGGATCGGGCGACGTGCAGGCGACAGCAGGGCCAAGGTCAGCAAAACGCGTCCCTCCATCACGCTCGGGTGCGTGACGACCCCGAACAGTTCCTGCACACGGATATCGACCCGTGGTCCGCCATCCGCTGAATAGTTGATCATCGCACTGCCCAGAGGCGTGGCCAGCCGCGCGGGGGCGAGTTGATCCAGCGCACGCTGCCGATCCCAGGGAATCAAGGCGCGCAATCCCAGCTCGAGCGCGGCGTCTGACAGTGCCCCGAGCGACTGGACCTCATGCAGCAAAGGCCAGAGCCACGCTTCACGCTCCTGCATCAATCCGGCATCGCCAACATCCGGCCAGCCTGGATCCTGGGCGTGCAGAAAGGCCAGCCGTGACCGTAGCCCGGCGGATCGTTCGCCCCAGTTCAGTCCTGCGAGACCGTCGACCTCGATCTCGGCCTTCAGCGCAGCCGTAATCGCCGTACGGTCTGGCGTTCCAGTCACCCTCTCGTCAAACACGATGGCCCCGAAACGACGGATCCGGCGCATGACCAGACGCCCCGAAGGTACGCGGGACAGTCGGTCCTCGACGGTCAGGTGCTGTTCCAGGGAAGCGGGGTCGACCGGTGCGGCCAGCCGGATGCGATCGCGGGCATCGCCTCCGCCCAGGTCGGCAACTGCCAGCCAGGGCTCGGCGGCCAAGGCATCTGTCCCGTCGACGAAGGCTCCGCGCCCGGAGGCCAGCAGGACTTCACCCGACTTGCCCCGCGCCCGGGCGACGCGTTCGGGAAAGGCTTCGGCCAGAAGAATGCCCGGATCGACCACACCGCCCTGCCCCCCGCCAGCAGCCCGGGCCCAGCGCTCGGCCAGCTTGCGGGCATCGCTGGCGCGCATGCTGCGGTCGCGCTCGAAGCCTCGCAAACGGTCGCGGATATCGGTGTCGTTTCCGCCCAGTCCGGGCTCGCTGAGCACGGCTGCCACCTGCGCGCCCAGCTTCGCATCGCCCGCATCCGACGCAAAAGCCACCAGGTGAGCCAGCCGAGGTGGCAGAGGGATGCGGGTGAGACGACGACCGTGCGATGTAAGCCCCCCATCCGGATTCAGCGCATTCAGTCGAGACAGGACAACGCGCGCCTCTGCCAGGGCCCCGGCAGGCGGCGCGTCCAGCAAGGCCAGCCCCTCCGTTGATCGCGCACCCCAACGCGCAAGGTCGAGCGCAAAAGCGGTCAGATCGGTCTCGAGGATTTCGGGCCGCTGATGGTGAACCAGTCCACGCGTCGCTTCCTCTTCCCAAAGGCGATAGCAGACGCCCGGCTCGGTGCGACCTGCCCGTCCGCGCCGCTGCTCGGCGGATGATCGGCTGACCCGTACGGTGGCCAGTCGTGTGAGGCCGCTTGAGGGTTCGTACCTGGGTACTCGCGACAGACCACTGTCGATCACAACGCGAACGCCCTGGATGGTCAGACTGGTTTCTGCCACCGACGTGGCCAGAACAATCTTGCGCCGCCCCATCGGCGCGGGTTCCAGCGCACGATCCTGCTCCCCCTTGTCCAGCGCTCCATACAGAGGCACGACGTCCACCCGCGGATCGCGCAACCGTTCCTTCAGACGCTGGGCCGAACGGTGAATTTCTCCTTGTCCCGGCAGAAAGACGAGGATCGACCCGGGCTGATCAGCCAGCGCCGTCAGGCACGCGCGGGCCACTGCGTCCTCCAGTCGCTCGACCGGATTGCGACCCGCATACAGGGTCTCGACCGGAAACATGCGCCCTTCGGCCTCAATCACAGGTGCCGGCTTGCCATCGACCTGGGCCAGCAGACGGGACACACCGGCGATGTCCAGCGTGGCCGACATCACGATCAGCTTGAGATCATCGCGCAGCAGCGATTGGCTCTCGCGCGCCAGCGCCAGCCCCAGATCAGCATCCAGGCTGCGTTCGTGAAACTCGTCGAAGAGGACGGCCCCGATCCCTTCAAGAGCAGGATCGTCCAGGATCATGCGAGTAAAGACACCTTCGGTGACGACCTCAATCCTCGTGGTCGGCCCGATACGGCTCTGCAGCCGCGTCCGGTAGCCCACCGTGTCGCCGGCCTTTTCTCCCAGCGCCTGCGCCATCCGCTCTGCGGCAGCCCGGGCTGCGAGGCGGCGGGGTTCAAGCACAAGAACCTTCCGGTCACCGAGCCAGGCCTGATCAAGCAGCGCCAGCGGCACGACCGTTGTCTTGCCGGCACCGGGTGGCGCAGCAAGCACGACCGCAGGGTTCCCGGCGATGGCCGCCTTGAGGCTTTCGAGAATGGCGTGAATGGGCAGGGTCACAATGCCGAACTAGCGTAAATCGAAGCCACTCGGAGCGAAAAGTGGCTCACGAAAGGGCCCTGCGGTGTTCACTGACCGGAAACCGCGTTGCGCGTTGCAGCAACCATCGCTAGCGTCCGCGCAGGAAGGCGGCCCGGGGAGGGTTCGCCGTATCAAGGGGCACGACTTTGTCGGCTAAAAAAGGCGTAGGGGCGGGCCAGAACCAGCTCTTCCTCAAGAAATCCGTTGTCCAGATCCAGAAGGAAGCCGCCAAGAGCGAGCTGAAACGGACTCTGGGCCCGATCAATCTGATGAGCCTCGGGATCGGAGCGATCATCGGGGCCGGCATCTTCGTGCTGACAGGCCAGGTCGCTGCGGCTCATGCAGGCCCGGCTATCATGCTGTCCTTCGTCGTAGCCGGCATCGCCTGCGGGCTCGCAGGTCTCTGCTATGCAGAGCTTGCCTCGACCATGCCGGTGTCCGGTTCGGCCTATACCTACGCCTACGGCACACTGGGCGAAGTCTTCGCCTGGATAATGGGCTGGTTGCTGGTGCTGGAATACGGCGTTGCGGCCTCAACCGTTGCCGTCGGCTGGTCAGGCTATGTGATCTCCATCCTCGGGGATTTCGGAGTCGCGCAATCGCTATTCCCGACCATTCAGTATCCCGGTGGCGAGGGCCCGGCACTGGCAACACCGCTGATTCAGGCCGTGGTGACCGAAGCAGGCAGCAGCTTCCCCCTGACAGGAACCTTCAACCTCGTCGCCGCTATCGGTATCGCAGCCGTCTGCGGCCTGCTGGTTCTGGGCGTCAGCGAGTCAGCCAAGATCAACAACATCATCGTCGTGATCAAGATCGTTGTTCTTCTGACCTTTATTGCAGTCGGGATCGGCTACGTGAACCCGGATAACTGGGTACCCTTCATCCCCGAGAACACGACCGGCAAGTTCGGTGAATATGGTGTCGACGGTATTCTGCGCGGGGCCTCCATCATCTTCTTTGCCTACGTTGGCTTTGAGGCAGTCTCGACGGCTGCAGCCGAAGCCAAGAACCCCTCCAAGGACGTCCCGATCGGCATTCTGGGTGCGCTTTTCGTCTGTACTTTGATCTACATGGCTGTAGCAGCGGTCATGACCGGGGTCGTCCCCTACCTCGAACTGGCCAGCCCCGCTCCCGTCGCCGTTGCGATCGACCGGATGGGTCTGGAATGGGCCAATGTTCCCCTCGCATCGTCCCCGACCGGTGAGCTGAACCTCATCAGCTTCCTGATCAAGATCGGTGCCATCACCGGCCTCACCTCGGTCATGCTGGTCCTCTGCTACGGCCAGACGCGCATCTTCTACACGATGGCGCGGGACGGGCTCCTGCCCCGCGCCTTTGCCGTAATCCATCCAAAGTTCCGGACGCCCTGGATCGGCACGATCCTGCTCGGCGTCATGATCGCTGTTGCGGCGTCCTTCCTGCCGATCTCGATCCTCGGTGATCTGGTTTCGCTCGGCACGGCAGTTGCCTTCTCGATCGTATGCCTGAGCGTGATCTTCCTGCGCATCAAACACCCCGAGATGGAGCGTCCGTTCAAGGTGCCCGGCGGTGTCTGGACGGCGGGTGCAGGGATCGTGGCCTGTTTGTGCCTGGCCGGGTTTAACTTCTGGCCAATGGTCCAGCATGCCCTGGATGGCAATACGATCCCGCTGACAATCCTGGCCTGCTATGCCGCGGTCGGTGCTGCCATCTATGCCGTCTACGGCTTTGCCCACTCGAAGCTTGCCAAGGGCATCGATATCACTGAAGAGACCACGATATCGTCGCCGGCCGAGGCCATGGGCTCCGGCGTGGACAACCAGAAAGACTAGTCACGGTTCACACTGCGATGCAGAAAGGCCCCGGAGCAATCCGGGGCCTTTTTTGCTCATCGCTGGCAGACGCTGCCTTCGAGACATGCGACACGTCCGCTTCCGAAAACCCGCGCTGATGAAGCGAGCAAGCGTGCTTCGGTGCCGTCGCATGGATTGAAGAAATGGTGCGGATGAGAGGACTCGAACCTCCACATCTTGCGATGCCAGAACCTAAATCTGGTGCGTCTACCAGTTCCGCCACATCCGCATCGGTAGGCGTCGGCGTTTAGGGCTTTCCCCACCGCGCCGCAACTCCCCGAATTCAGGCCGGAGCCAGAGCTCGAAGGACGGCTGGCAACTGCTCGCTCAGGTCCTCGGCAATCAGCCCCGGGCCGAACCTGGACGCCGCATCGGCGTGCATCCAGACGGCGGCGCAGGCGGCATCGAAACTGTCCATCCGCTGCGCGACCAGACCCCCGATCATGCCAGCCAGCACGTCGCCGCTGCCGGCAGTCGCCAGCCAGGGCGAGGCATCGCTGTTTACGACCATCCGCCCGTCAGGAGAGGCGATCACCGTCGCATTGCCTTTCAAAACGATCACTGCCCCTGACCGCTCTGCTGCCATTGTTGCAGCGAACTCCCGTCCCTGCGCCAACAGGTCTGGAAACAACCGCTCGAACTCGCCCTCGTGAGGCGTCAGGACATCGTCGCGATCCAGACAGGCAAAGAGATCCGGCACCCGGTTGTGGAAAAGCGTCAGGGCATCGGCGTCGACGACCAGGACGGCACCAGTCCGGCCAAGCGCCGCAAGGTTCAGGGCCGTGGCCTCCGTAAGCCCGGCGGCTGGGCCTATCACCACGGCGTCCAGGGGATCGGCGAGTCGGAAAAGCGCGTCCGGCGAACTGAACTCGTCGACCATGATGGCCTCGACGGATCCCGCGACAACCAGGGCCGCATCTGGCGGGCAGAGCAGCTTTACCAGACCGGCACCGACGCGCAGACCGGCCCGTGCGGCGAGACGAGCTGCGCCGGTCTTCAGGGCACCCCCGGAGACCACGCCCAGCCGCCCACGCTGGTGTTTGTGCGTCACGGCTCCAGGCCATGGCAGGTTATCGCGCCAGAGATCAGGGTGGTTCGCCTCGTTCATGGTGTGATCTGTCCGCTCAAGACACGAAATTGTAAATCGGGCCTTGCCTTATGCTGCGATGCGATGTCCCTTTGGTTCCCGTGTGTCAGGCCATTGGCCACGCTCCTGGGATCGCCATGAAAAAAATTGAAGCCGTCATCAAGCCGTTCAAGCTGGACGACGTCAAAGAGGCGCTCCAGGACATCGGCGTCCAGGGCATGACCGTGCTGGAGGCCAAGGGATATGGTCGCCAGAAGGGTCACTCGGAACTCTATCGCGGGGCCGAATACGTCATCGACTTCCTTCCCAAGATCAAACTGGAGGTCGTGGTTCCCGACGATCTTGCCCCGGCCGTCGTCGAAGCCATCCAGACGGCTGCGCGCACCGGCAAGATCGGGGACGGCAAGATCTTTGTTTCGACCGTCGACGACGTGATCCGCATCCGCACCGGCGAGACCGGTGCCCAGGCAGTCTGATCCAGCTTTCCCAGTAACGCTTCCTCCCCAGAAGAAACCAGAAGGACCAACAGAATGAGCACGGCGGCCAAGATCCTAAAAGAGATCAAGGAGAAGGAAGTCCAGTATGTGGACGTCCGCTTCACCGACACAAAGGGCAAGCTGCAACACGTCACCTTTGACATCGACCTCGTGGACGAGGAGTTCCTGACCGAGGGCACGATGTTCGACGGCTCGTCAATCGCAGGCTGGAAGGCGATCAACGAGAGCGACATGCTCCTGATGCCTGACCTGACCACGGCCTACATCGACCCCTTCTACCAGCAGACAACGATGTTCCTGTTCTGCGACGTGCTGAACCCGGACACGATGGAGCCCTACAACCGCGACAGCCGCTCGATGGCCAAAAAGGCGCTCGCCTATGTCGCCTCGGCAGGAATCGGCGACGCTGTCTATTTCGGGCCCGAGGCCGAGTTCTTCATTTTCGACGATGTCCGCTGGAAGACCGCTCCCCACGACACCGGCTACAGCTACGACTCCATCGAACTGCCGGCCAATACGGGTGCTGAATACTCCGAAGGCAACATGGGCCATCGCCCCGGGCCCAAAGGCGGCTATTTCCCCGTGAATCCGGTCGACAGCGGCCAGGACCTCCGCGGAGAAATGCTGGCCGTCATGCGCGATATGGGCCTGCAGCCCGAGAAGCACCATCACGAGGTTGCCCCGGCCCAGCACGAACTGGGCCTGAAGTTCAGCGACCTGCTGACAATGGCTGACCGGCTCCAGCTCTACAAATACATCATCCACAACGTCGCCGCCGCCTACGGCAAGACCGCGACCTTCATGGCCAAGCCGATGTACGGCGACAACGGCTCGGGCATGCACGTCCACATGTCGATCTGGAAGGACGGCAAGCCCCAGTTCGCTGGCGACAAATACGCCGGCCTCAGCCAGGAATGCCTCTGGTACATCGGCGGCATCATCAAGCACGCCAAGGCCATCAACGCCTTCGCCAACTCGACGACCAACTCCTACAAGCGTCTGGTGCCCGGTTACGAGGCTCCGGTGAAGCTGGCCTATTCGGCGCGTAACCGCTCGGCCTCGATCCGCATCCCGCACACCTCCTCGCCAAAGGCCAAGCGTCTGGAAGCCCGCTTTCCTGACCCGATGGGTAACCCCTATCTGACCTTCGTCGCCCTTCTCATGGCCGGGCTCGACGGAATCGAGAACCGCATCGATCCGGGCGCACCGGCCGACAAGAACCTGTACGATCTGCCCCCCGAGGAGCGTCACTCGATCCCGGAGGTCTGTGGCTCGCTGCAGGAAGCCCTCGAGAACCTCGACAAGGACCGTGCCTTCCTCAAGAAGGGCGGCGTCATGGACGACGATTTCATCGACAGCTACATCGAGCTGAAGATGCAGGAAGTCATGCGCCTGCAGCTTCACCCTCACCCGGTCGAGTTCGACATGTATTACAGCTGCTGATCGGTTCGATCAGCGAATGGCATGAGCCCCGGACGGTCCGCCGTCCGGGGCTTTTCTGTCCCGCTTTCCATCGTCTGAAAGGCACCCGCTGGGTGAAAGGCACCAGGCCTGATGCCGGACTGGCGGACTCAGGCCGTTGAACGAACCGTGCCCTCGCTCAGGCCGGCTTCAGAACAGACCCGCCGTACGGGCGGCGTAAACGACATAGGCTCCCATGAGGAGAACGCCTTCGGTCCGGCTCAGCCTCCGGCCGGAAAGAGCGAACACCATCACGAGGATGGACACGCCGACCAGAACCCACAGGTCGAAGGCCATCATGCTGGCGGGGACCTCGGTTGGGGCAATCGCGCCGGTGAGCCCGCCGATGAACAGAATATTGTAGATGTTGGAGCCCAGAACGTTTCCCAGCGCGATATCACCCTGCTTGCGGAAGGCGGCAACGGCAGACGTGACCAGTTCGGGAACCGACGTACCGACCGCCACGATGGTGAGCCCGATCACAGCATCGCTGACATTGAGTTCCTCTGCGATGGCAATTGCAGCGTTCACCAGGAAACTGCCGCCGCCAACGATCAGGCCCAGACCGATAGCAAACAGCAGGATGGCGACCCAAAGGCGGCCCTCCGGCTTGTCCGGCGGAATCAGGGCACGATCGACGTCTTCCATTGCCTTGGCACGGTCATATGCAGCGCTATGCGGCGCGCCTACACGCTCCTGGCGGTAGGCGTAGTAGATGTAGCCTGCCATCAGGAGCAGGAAGGCGATACCGATCTCCCGGGAGAGGCCTACAGTGGCACCCGCCACGATCAGCCCCAGCGCTGCGAGGAGGCCGACGCCGCCATCGCGCCACAGGGTGGAGGCACTGACCGCTATAGGCGCGATCAAGGCAGCTACACCGAGGATCAGAAGCGAGTTCGCGATGTTCGACCCGACGATGTTGCCGATGGCAATACCTGGCGATCCGGCAAAGCTGGCCTGCAGGCTGGCGGCCAGTTCAGGCATGGATGTGCCCATACCCACCACTGTCAATCCAATCAGCATGGGCGAGAGACGAAGCCGGCCAGCAATCTGGACAGCACCACGCACCAGCAGGTCTCCACCCGCAATCAGCAGGACAAGACCAAGCAGCAGGAACAGGGCTTCGGACAGCATGGTGCAATCAGCCTCTCGTCTATCAAATCAGGGCACGGCTTGCGGGCCGTCGGTCAGATAAGGAAAGGGAGGCACTCTCCCCCGGTTGGCGTCAGTCGAAGATGTCGAACAGCGACGAGCGCTTCTTCCTGTATCCGCCATGTCCATAGCCGTGCTCGCCGCGTTCCCCGCGCTCGCCATACTCCCCTCGCTCGCCAAAGCCGGAACTCCATGGCTGTGCTGACGGCCCCGGGCCCGGGGCATAGGGCGTGGCCTGCGGCGGCGGCGCAGCCTCCTGGGCCCCCGCGGCCATAAGTTTCTCAAGTTCGCCGCGATCGAGCCAGACGCCGCGGCAGTTGGGGCACATGTCGAACTGGACCCCGGCACGGTCCACCGTCTGCATGGAGCCGTTGTCGTTGGGGCAGAGAAGCAAAGGCATGGTCAGGTCCCTCGTAATGTGAGGCGCGATCGCGTGTAGCAGTCCGGGCCTCGGTAAACATTGCGCGTCCGACATCGCCCTAACCCGCCCGCAGGCCAGTCAGGGCCAGAGGGGCCCGGTCCGCTTCAGTATCATGGTGACGAACCTTGCCGGTGGCAAGTAAAGTCATTGAACAGTACAGGCGCATGGGTTGGGGGCATCGCCTCCGGAGGAGCGACATTGATCGTTATCGAGGACGTCCTGGCCCCGGCCGAGCTGGAAACGATCCGGGACGTCCTGGACCGCGTGCCCTTCACGGGGGGCGAGCGCACCGCCGGGATGGCCGCCGCAAAGGTCAAGCAGAACGAACAGGCGCGCGGCGACGACCCGGAGGTCATCGCTCTGGGCCAGCGGGTGCGCCGCTCCCTCGAAATGCATCCCGTGACACGGAGCCTCGTCCGGCCGGTCCGCTGGAGCAGCCTGATGTTCTCGCGCTATGGATCCGGCCAGCAGTATGGGCTGCACGCCGACAATGCGACCATGTACGATCCGACAGGCTGGCCACTGCGCACAGACATCAGCTTCACCGTCTTCCTGTCCGATCCCGGGACCTATGAGGGCGGTGCGCTGCATATCCGCACCCTCGACGACGACCGCGAGTTCCGGCCCGCAGCCGGGTCCGTCGTCATCTACCCGACGGGCCTGCTGCACCGCGTGACGCCTGTGACTGCCGGTATCCGGCTGGCCTGCGTCGGCTGGGTCCAGAGCAGGATCCGCCGCCCGGACCAGAGGGAAATCCTCCATGATCTGGAGCAGATGCGCGCTGCGGCCGGGGACGAAGAGGCCCTGAACCTCGACAAGACCATCGGCAACCTCCTGCGCATGTGGGGCGAGGATTGAGACATCCGCGATAGGTGCCGGGCTTCAGACCAGCCGCCAAAGCCACTGCATCCAGCGAGGTTGGTCGAAACGGGGCTACGCCGCTGCAATCCCGTCGACGTGATCCGCCTTCTTCTTGCGAAGCTCGATAAGCCGGACGCACCAGATCGAGACCTCGTAGAGCAGCACCAGTGGCACAGCGAGCATGATCTGGCTGAGGGGATCGGGCGGCGTGACGACAGCAGCAACGACCACGATCGCGACGATCGCATAGCGGCGGCCTTCGGTCATCATCCTGGAGCTCACGATACCGGCAATACCCAGCAGGGTCGTCACGATCGGGAGCTGGAAGCACAGGCCGAACGCCAGCATGAGCGAGGTCACCAGATTCAGGTATTCCGAAATCTTGGTCATCAGTTCGACCGAAATCCCGTCGGCCGAAATCTGCTGGCTCAGCGAGAACCACATCACGAACGGCAGCATGACGTAATAGACCAGAGCGCCGCCCAGCATGAAAAGCAAAGGCGCAGCGAACAGGAAGGGCAGGAAAGCCCCTTTCTCGTTGCGGTAAAGGCCCGGGGCAACGAAACGGTAGAGCTGCCAGGCAAGGATCGGAAACGCCAGGACGATGGCCCCGAACCCCGCGATTTTCATCTTGGTGAACAGTTGCTCCAGCGGGGCCGTGGCGATCAGGGCGACGGCAGACTGGCTGCCCTCCGGAAACGGACTCAGGCCGGAGGTGATAGCGATCAGTTCGAACGGGTTGCCCCCGCTATGCCCGCCCTCGGCCTGAGCAACCGCATGCAGTGCGGCGGCCGCCTGGAACGGCTTGATCAGGAAGACCTGGATCTGCGCTGCGAAGAAGAAACAGACAAAGAAACATACGATGAAGGCGACCACGCACACGATCAGCCGCCCGCGCAGTTCGATCAGGTGGTCCATCAGAGGCGCACGCGACGCTTCGATCTCGGCCTCGTCCTGGACAGTCATGGTTGGGTCTTCGCCTTGCGTGGCGCGCGCTCGCGCGCTGGCTTGGCCTTAGTTGACGACGGTTCAGCACTGGCCGCCTTCGAAGCAGACTTCCGCACCGCTTTCGGCTTTGCCTGCGGAATAGACTGCACTGCAGGCTCGCTCGGCATCATCACGGGGTGCGTATCCGGCCACTCATCAACGGGAGCGACGGTCGAGGAGGGTTCCGGGTCGGTGGCCATGATGGACCGGGGTGCATCGTGATCCACGGGTTTGTGAAGTTCCGACTTGATGTCCTTGAACGCCGCATCGGCCTCGTCACCCAACCTGACCATGCTCTGGTTGGTCCGCAAGGCTTCGACTTCCTTGCGCAGATCATCGAGCTCGGACTGCCGGGCCATTTCGTCAAAACTGCTACGAAACTCGTCGGCCATCCTTCGGGCCTTGCCGATCATCTTGCCGAGCTGGCGCAACAGACCGGGCAGCCGTTCAGGCCCCACGACGATGAGGGCGACAGCAGCAATCAACAGATACTCGAGGCCCCCGATCCCGGGGCCGAGGCCGCCCATGTTTCAGGCTCTCCCGGCAGCCGGGCCTAGCGCTTCAGCTCTTCTTTTTCCGCTTCCGTCCGCGGCAGCGAGCTGACGCCGTCATGCGGGCCGTCCTTTTTCTCGTCGTCCTTCAGGCCTTCCTTGAAGGCCTTGATGCCCTTGGCCGCGTCGCCCATCAGTCCGGACAGCTTGCCGCGACCGCCAAAGAGCAGCAGGACGACCACACCGACCATTACCCAATGCCAGATACTCATAGCGCCCACGGCACACTCTCCTGTGTTGGACCGATCGGTCCGCGACCCTGTTACGCGCCATATAGGCCAGCGGATGCCACCCGCCAAGCGAATGCGGCATCAGCATTGTGAAGTCATGAAGGCGTGAGCGTGACAGATCGCAAAAGGCCCATGGCCTCTCCTCGATGCTCGCTGTATGGCCGTCAGCCTTGTTTGCCAAAGCCGAGCTTCGCCCTTGTCCTCTGTCATCATTCACACTGACGGTGCCTGCAAGGGCAACCCCGGGCCGGGCGGCTGGGGTGCCATCCTTCAGGCGGACGGCAAGACAAAGGAAATGTGCGGCGGCGAGGCCCTGACCACCAACAATCGCATGGAGTTGACGGCTGCCATCATGGCGCTGGAGGCCCTCACCCGGCCCTGCAAGATCGATCTGCATACCGACAGTAAATACGTCATGGACGGCATTACCAGCTGGATTCACGGCTGGAAGGCTCGAGGCTGGAAGACCGCTGACAAGAAGCCGGTCAAGAACGACGACCTCTGGAAGCGGCTGGACATCGCCCGGGCCCGCCACGAGGTAAAGTGGCACTGGGTCAAGGGCCACGCCGGCCACGAACTCAATGAACGCGCCGACGTCCTGGCCAATCAGGGAATCGAGAAGATGCGGGCCGCGCGCTAGAGCGGCTGGACAATAAGTCCGGACCCCGTGGTCGCCTGCACCACAACCCACTCGCCAACGCCGGGCATGTCTCCACGGGCCTCGGCTGGCCATTCGGATCCGGAGATGAAGACGCGCCCGTGTCCGTTGACAAAGGCCTCGACGATCCTCGCCTGCTGCCCGATCAGGCGGCTGTCACGGTCGTTGATGTCCGGTTCTGTGGGGTTTACCCGCTTCACCAGCCGCCGCGAAGTCACGCTGGAGACGATCGTCAGCACGGCGAAGATGGCAATTTCGACGGGCAGGCCCAGCCGCAATCCCACGGCCGTGAGCACAGCGACAATCCCCGCTGAAACCGCTGGCCACAGAAGCCATTCGGTCGAGAGCGCGGCCTCGATGGCCAACAGGACCACCCCGAGAGCCAGCCACATCCAGAAGGGCTGGTCGGTATAGAGATCGATCACGGTCTGCATCGCTTCACTCCGTCGGCGGGACGGCGTTGCGTGGGGCACGCGGCGGATCAATCGGCCTCGAAGCGACAGGAGGGCGGGCCTCGCGGCGCTCGACCTGCTGGTCTCGAGCCAGTCCGACGAGTTCGCCCAGACCCGCAATGGTCCCGACCAGTCCACCCATCTCGGCCGGTACGATCACCGTCTTTGCCGTCGGGTTCCGGGCCAGTTCGGCAAAGGCTTCGACATACTTCTGGGCCACGAAGTAGTTGATGGCGTTGACGTCACCGCGAGCGATGGCTTCCGACACCATGGCCGTCGCCTTGGCCTCTGCCTCGGCCTCGCGTTCGCGAGCCTCGGCGTCGCGGAAAGCGGCTTCCTTCCGGCCCTCGGCCTGAAGGATGGCGGCCTGTTTGGCGCCTTCAGCACGGGCAATCGCTGCCTGTTTCTCGCCCTCGGCCTCGGTGATCACGGCGCGCCGCTCACGCTCGGCCTTCATCTGGCGGGCCATGGCATTGGTGATGTCCACCGGCGGCGTCAGATCCTTGATCTCGATCCGGTTGACTTTGACGCCCCATGGCTCCGTCGCGGCATCGATCACGGTAAGCAGCCGTGAGTTGATGTTGTCGCGCTGGAACAGGACTTCATCGAGATCCATCGAACCCACCACCGTCCGCAGGTTGGTGGAGCAAAGCTGGGTGATGGCATAGGGCAGGTTCTCGACCCTGTAGGCCGCTGCAGAGGCGCTCATGACCTGGATGAAGACGATGGCATCGACCTTCACCATGGCATTATCCTTGGTGATGACTTCCTGCTGGGGCACGTCGAGGACCTGCTCCATCATGTTCATCCGACGACCGATCCGCTCGACAAACGGCGTCAGCAGGCTGATCCCCGGCGCAAGCGTACGCGTATACTTTCCGAAACGCTCGACAGTGAACTCTCGGCCCTGCGGCACGATCTTCACGATGCTGAAGACGATGACGATAGCCAGTACGACCAGCGCCAGTCCGAAATAGTAGCCCATGGCTTCCCCCTGACCCATTGAGCGATCAGACTAGACCCGCGTCACCAGCACTTCCATCGAAACCGGACCCTCGAATCTAACATCGCTGTAATGTTTCCAGGCCTGCGCGCATGTCTGCGGCCTTGCGAATGATCCTCCGCGTCTCGCTCCAGCCTACCATCTGCTCTGCCTGCTCCAGCGGGAAGAATGCTGCTTCAGCCGCATCGTCGCCCGCAACCGGATCACCGCTCGTCCAGACCGCCAGATAGTCGATCAGCACGTAGTGCCGGTTCATTTCAGGAAACAGGCCGTCGACCACGTCGATCAGTCCCTGCATCTCGGCTTCGACGCCGGTCTCCTCGCGCAACTCACGCGAGGCCGCATCGACGGCCTTCTCCCCGGGCTCGATCCGCCCGCCGGGCAGGCTCCACTCCCCGAGCCTCGGAGGGGTGCCCCGTCGAATCAGCAGGACCTCGTCGCCCCTCAGACATACGACGCCGACGGCTGGAACAGGGCTGGACCAAGTCACTGTGACCAATACTCCGCAGGTGCTATCGTCATCGAGTGCACGCCATGACCCCTTCCAAGGCTCCGTCCGGAGCTTCTAGGCCCACAGCCTTTTCCGGAATGCGTGACGTCGTGGCGCATGCGGCAAGAGACGACCTCGTGATCGTATTGATCGATCCGGCTATCAAGGCATTTGGCGTGGAGACTTTCTGTTGACCCCCCCTTCCCCGGCGGTCCTGTCCGAGCTCAAGGCTGCGCTGCCAGAAGGCTCGTGGACGCAGGATCCGAACGAAATCGCCCCGTGGCTGACGGAGTGGCGCAACCGCTGGACCGGAGACACCCCGATCATGCTGACGCCTCGCTCGACTGATGAGGTGTCGAGGGCGGTGACAATCTGCGCCAGCCACAACGTCGCGATCCTGCCCCAGGGCGGCAACACTGGTCTGGTCGGGGGGCAGGTCCCCTATGGCGAGGTGTTGTTGTCATTGAGGAAGATGCGGACCGTACGGGACATTACCCCCCTCGATGACGCCATGACGGTCGAGGCCGGTGTCACCTTGCTCGAGGCCCAGCAGGCCGCCACGGCCGCCGGACGATTCTTTCCATTGAGCCTCGCGGCTGAGGGGTCGGCCACGATCGGCGGTGTTATCTCCACCAATGCGGGCGGAACGGCAGTGCTGCGCTACGGCATGATGCGGGATCTGGTCATGGGTATCGAGGCGGTCATGCCGGACGGCCAGGTCTTCAATGGCCTGAAACGGCTTCGCAAGGACAACACCGGCTATGACCTGAAGCAGCTTCTGATCGGAGCTGAAGGCACTTTGGGGGTCGTTACGGCGGCAACCCTGAAGCTTTTCCCTATCATGCGCTCACGCGCCACCGCCGTTGTCGGGCTGGAAACGCCCCATGCCGCCATCACACTGCTCGCCAGGGCCAAGGCCGAGACGGGCGGCGGCGTAGAGGCTTTCGAGCTGATGAAACGTATCGGCGTGGAATTTGCCCTGAAACACATCCCGGACACGCGAGAGCCACTGGATTCCACTCCGGCATGGTATGTGTTGATCGAACTGACCTCCGGCGAGCCTGGCGCGGCCGAATCCGGCATGGAGCGAATCCTGTCTGCAGCCTTTGAAGAGGGGCTGATCATCGATGCCGCCATTGCCCAGAACGAGACCCAGGCCCGGGATTTCTGGAAGGTCCGGGAGGAACAGTCGGCCGCCCAGCGTCCCGAAGGCGGCGGCTGGAAACATGACGTCTCCGTCCCGGTGTCCCAGATCGCCGATTTCCTCGACGAGGCCACCGCCGCAGTCCAGGCGTACGAACCCGGTGCACGCGTTTCAGCCTTCGGCCACGTCGGCGACGGCAATATGCACTATGACATCCTGTGCCCCCCGGGGGCGGACCTGAAGGCCTTCCTGGGACGCTGGGAAGCGGGCTCCCGCGTGGTGCACGACATCGTTGCCCGGTATGATGGCTCGATCAGCGCCGAGCACGGCCTCGGTCGCCTCAAGACCGAAGAAGCCATGCGCTACAAGTCGCCGATCGAGATCGAGACCATGCGCGCGATACGCAAGGCGATCGATCCCCGGCGGATCATGAACCCGGCGGTGCTGTTTTGATCCGGGGCGTTGTTACCAGCCTGCTGGCTGCCGCCATGTTGGCGTTCGCGGCCCCGGTATCTTCCCAGACCCCTCCGGCTTTCGACGAGGCAACGGAACGAGCAGCGATCTTCCTGGTGATCTCGGACATGCAGGCCGCGTGGAACCGCGGAGATTATCGCGGTTATATGCAGGGCTTCCGCAATCCCGGGGCTGTCTTCGTCTCGGGCGGGCGGATCAAGGACGGGTGGCAGGGTGCACTGGACGACTACATCCGGAACTACGGGCCGGTCCCGGAGACGCGCGGGAGTCTGACATTCAGCAACATGACGGTGGAGTTCCTCGCGCCCGATGCTGCCCAGCTGATCGGCCGATACACGCTGGAACGGCCCGAGCGACCCATGGAGGGCATCAACACACGCCTGTTCCGCAAGGTCGATGGTCAGTGGGTCATCGCGCTCAATCACGTGTCGGCCTACGAAGTTGTCCGCCCCTGAAACCAGTCGCGATCAATCCCCCGGTTCAATTTGTGACCGAAGCGGCCTATCAGGCGCTGCGTTGATGAGGAGCCGCCCTTGCTGATCGTGTTGTCCCCAGCCAAGCGACTGGATTTTACCGAAGCCGACCCTGCCCTTCCCGCGAGCGCCCGTCGTTTCGTAGAGGACACAGCGTCGCTCGCTACGACCACAAAGCGTCAGACGCGCGCAGATTTGCGCAGCCTGATGTCAATCTCCGACAAGCTGGCCGAACTCAATCAGGCTCGCTTCAAGGCCTTCGATCCCGAAGATGTCGATAGCGGCGTGCAGGCGGCATTCGCCTTCGCCGGCGACGTCTATGAAGGTCTCAGGGCGCGAGAACTGGACGCGCGGGGCCTTGCCTTCGCCCAGGCACATATTCGCATCCTGTCCGGCTTCTACGGCCTTCTGCGTCCACTTGACCGGATCCAGCCCTATCGACTCGAAATGGGCACTCGCCTCAAGACCCGCAGAGGCGGAAGCCTTTACGACTTCTGGGGCGACCGGATCTCGCAATGCCTGAATGCTGATGCCGAAGGTCATGCGGACCACTCCCTGATCAACCTCGCAAGCCAGGAATATTTTGGTGCTGTCGACGCCAAGGCTCTGAAACTGCCTGTCGTCACTCCGCATTTTCGCGAGCAGAAGGATGGCGAGAGCCGGATCATCTCGTTCTTCGCCAAGAAAGCCCGGGGGTCGATGGCCCGCTTTGTGATCGACGAACGGATCGAGACGCCCGAAGATCTGAAGGCCTTCGATCGCGACGGTTATCGTTTCGACAAGGCAACATCGACAGATACCGACTGGATATTCATCCGATCAGGAAATACCTGATCTCCCCTGTCGCCATCGCCATCACGAGGCGATAGGCTCCTCCCGACTTCGACAGCGTGAAAGTGACCTCATGTTCCAGTGGCCCCGGAAAGATGCGTCGGAAACCGAACGCCCAGTTTTTCGCGCGCCTGATGACCTCAAGGGTCAGGTCGCGGTCATCTCCGGCTCGACTTCCGGCATCGGCCTGGCCCTGGCCCGCGCCGTCGCCTCGCGCGGTGGAGATGTCGTCCTGAACGGCCTTGGCGACCCCTCCGAGATCGAGCGGACCCGGGCCGAAATGGAAGCTTCATGCGGCGTGCGTGTTCGTTACCACGCGGCCAACATGCTGAAAGGCGATGAAATCGCCGATCTGGTGGCCTATGCCAAGCACCAGCTCGGCCGGCTCGACATTCTGGTCAACAATGCGGGTGTCCAGTACGTCGAGGCGGTCGAGAAATTCCCGACCGACAAATGGGAACAGATCATCGCCATCAATCTGTCCTCGACCTTCTATGCAACCCGGGCCGCCATTCCGATCATGAAGGCACAGGGCCGCGGCCGGATCGTCAACATCGCATCGGCCCACGGACTGGTCGCAAGCCCGTTCAAGTCAGCCTATGTCGCGGCCAAGCACGGCGTGATCGGCTTCACCAAGACGGTCGCACTCGAGGTCGCCCGCGACGGGATCACCTGCAACGCTATCTGCCCGGGTTTCGTGGATACACCCCTGGTCCAGGCACAGATTGTCGATCAGGCTCGCACGCGCGGCATTTCCAGGGAAAAGGTCATAACAGACGTGATGCTGGAGGCTCAGCCAACCAAACAATTCGTGACCACGGACCAGCTCGCGGGCCTGTTCCTGTATCTGGTTTCGGACCTCGGAGCTTCTGCCAACGGCGCAAGTTTCTCCATCGACGGCGGCTGGACGGCTCAATAGACAAACCGGAGCGACCCCATGGCGCTTTTCAGACGAAAGACGAAGGTCGATACAGACGCGCCTGAAGCAGAAAAAAAAACATCCCCTCCTGGAGCCGGCGGGCGTCGTCCTATCTGCCTCGCTCTTCAGGGAGGAGGCGCTCATGGTGCCTTCCAGTGGGGCGTGCTGGATCGACTGATGGAAGCTGACTGCATCGACGTTCGCGCCGTCACAGCATCCTCGGCCGGCGCTATGAACGCGGCAGCGCTTGTGTCCGGCCTCGCAAACGGCGGCACGGGTGGCGCCCGGGCCGCCCTGGACAAATTGTGGCGGGAAACCAATCAGTCCGGTGGCAAGAATCCCTTCGGAGACAGCTCGATCTGGAGTTCGGCACTAACGCCTCAATGGCTCAAGGACAGCCCGCTCTGGCGCGCGTCAGAAACTCTGGCCTTGTCGATGAGTCCCTATGAATTCAATCCCTTCAATCACAATCCTCTCAACCGGGTTTTGAATGCCGCGATCGATTTTGATGCGGTCCAGCGCTCGGACGTCAAACTGTTCATAGCTGCCACGGCCGTACGCCACGCAAAGTCCCGGGTGTTCACATCCTCGGAGATCACCGACCAGGTCCTCCTTGCCTCATCCTGTCTGCCGCACCTGTTCCAGGCGGTGGAAATCGACGGTGAACCGTATTGGGATGGGGGGTATCTGGCCAATCCACCGCTCTGGCCCTTGTTCTACGAGGACACGCCCGACGATGTCCTGCTGATCACCCTGAATGCCTTCGAGCGCGCCGACACGCCAAAGGGCGCAGGCGACATTATGGACCGGCTTAACGAGGTCGTCTTCAACGCCCCCCTCGTGGCGGAACTCAGGGCCGTGGCCTTCGTGCAGAAACTCATCGAGCAGGGCCATCTCGATGCGGTAGCCCGTGGTCGCTATCGGCACGTCCTGATGCACGGGATCGAAGCGGACGGCTGGCTCGGCGACCTGTCGCTCGGGTCCAAATTCAACACCGAATGGACTTTCCTCAACGATCTCAAGGCCCGGGGCCGGGCCGCTGCCGACGACTGGCTGGACAACTGTTTCGAACACGTCGGGTCCAGTTCGAGCGTCGACCTTCAGGAGAGATTTGGCTAGTTTATGCTGAAAGTTATCCAACGAACCCGGCAGCACGTCTCAGACGGTCGTTGATCGCTTCGCCAAGGCCCTCGTCGGGGATGGGCGACACCGCAATTCCGGTCGGGCCTTCGCGGTCCGCCTCCCGGAAAAGGCGGAAAAGTCTTGCCGCAGCCTCACGCAGATCACCGGTCGGGCTCAAGCTCCAGCGAGGATCGCCAACCCCTGGACCAAACCCCAGCAGGATCTCGCCATCGCCTTTTGCCACGGCTTCGATGCGCACGGGTGCGTCGGGCGCGTAGTGTACGGCAAGCCGACCCGGTGACCGGTGTCCCTGCTCCCTTTCGACGAGTGGTCCGACCAGGGCCTCGATTTCTGCCCGAGTTACCGCGCCCGGACGCAGCAGGCTGACCCCGCCACCGAGGATCGAAACAACCGTGCTTTCAACGCCGACTGAACACGGCCCACCATCCAGTGCAGCAGCGGCAAAAGTGCCCGTCTCATCGACCGCGTCAGCCAACGTCGTTGGGCTGGGTCTTCCCGAGCGATTGGCAGATGGAGCCACGATGGGTCCGCCGAAGGCCGCGATCACCGCTCCGGCGCCCGGATGGCCCGGAATTCTCAGGGCGACGCTGTCCAGACCGGCTCTTGCCAGATCACAGACCCGGTTTGCGGCCCGCACCGGTGCCACAATCGTGAGGGGACCTGGCCAGAACGCCTCGCCCAGCTTTCGAGCCGTGTCGTCGAGCTGGCCAATCGCAGCAGCCTGCTCGTAATCAGAGACATGTGCGATCAACGGGTTGAAGCGCGGTCTTCCCTTGGCTTCGAAGATCGCTGCTACGGCCTCGGGCCGTGACGCATCGGCGGCGAGTCCATAGACGGTCTCGGTCGGCAGGATAACCAGTCGCCCGGCCCTCAAGGCCTCGACACACGCGTCTTCTGTATCGGTCACGAACGGGTCCGTGCCGTGATATCCACATCCACCTTGATGATGCGCCCGATGATCAGGCCTCTCAAGCTTTCGGTACCGATCCCGAAGGCTTCCCGATCCAGACTGGCAGTCCCCTCGATCTGCACCTCATTTCCTGAAACCTGAACGGCCACGGGAAAAGTTACCCGTTCCGTCTGCCCTTTGCAGGTCACATCCGCGCGCGCCTGATAGCGATCGTCCCCCACCCGCTCCAGCCCGATCAAGGCGACGTCTATCCGTGGAAAGTCGGAGACATGCAGGAACCCCTGGCTCTTGGCCTGGGCCGTCACGAGGGAATCGCCCATGTCCAGCGAGGCTGCGAGGATCGCCAGATTGACCCTGGCCGCCTCAGGCTTGGCAGGATCGAAAACGATATACCCGCTCCAGTCACCGAACCGACCGGTCTGGATCATGCCGAGCGCATCCACTTCAAGCCGGATGACCGATCGCGCCGGGTCAACCGTCCATCGCACGGCTTCGGCAAGGGCGACATTGTGAATCCAGAGCCCGATCAGTGCCGCAAGCAAGCCTGTGATTGTGGTGCGGAACACCTCAGCCCACCGGCTTTCGCGGAACGAAGGGCACCATCCGCCGCAAGGTGTTGTCGCCACGCGTAAACGCGTGCTTCAGAGCCCCAAGCACGTGCAAGGCAATCAAGACATACAAGAGCTTGGCAGCAAGTTCGTGCATGTCCATGAACTGCCCGGCGAGCGCGCGGTCCAGCGGGAGGGGCAACAGTGGCCAGTTGAAAAGCCCGAACCAGCTGATGTCACGCCCTGCAGCTGAAGACGCTGCCCAGCCTCCCAGTGGCATGCCGATCAGCACGGCATAGAACAGCACATGGGTTATCCGTGCGATCCAGGTCTGCCAGGCGGGCATCGCCAGCGGCAAGGGCGCAACGGGATGGGCCAGTCTCCAGCCGATGCGAACCAGGGTGAGGATCAGGATCGTCATCCCGACCGCCTTGTGCAGGCCGATGTACTCACGGCCAACGCTGCCCTCATTCGCCTCTGCCAGGGTCACAAGCACCACCTGCAAGAGGACCAGAAGGGCTATGCCCCAGTGAAGGATCATCGAACCCGTTGAATACCGATCGCGCGTCGTCGCCATGCTGCACTCTCCGTCGTTGACCAGGCGGTAGTGTGTACCAGTCTTGACCCGCGACCAACATCGACTTGCGTGCCGTCGCGGCAAGGCGTCAAGAAGATGGGCGACCGCTGCTGCAAGAAACGTCAGGAAACGCCCCCGATGCCCTACCGCGCCCCCGTCCGTGACCTCGCCTTCTCCCTGACCGCCGTTGCCGGCATCGACCATGTCGCGGCTACCGGTGCCTTTCCCGACTATGACGTTGATGTCCTGAATGCCGTGCTCGAGGCCGCGGGACAGTTCGCCGAAGGCGTTCTGGCTCCGCTGAACCGGCCTGGCGATCAGGCGGGTGCGCACTATGCCAACGGGGCTGTGTCGGCCGCGCCTGGGTTTGCCGACGCCTATCGTCAGTTCGCCGAAGGCGGCTGGACCGGTCTGGCCGCGCCCGTCCATGCAGGCGGCCAGGGACTGCCCAAGGCGCTGGAACTCGCAGCCTTTGAAACGGTCCACGCGGCGAACATGGCCTTTGGCCTGTGTCCCATGTTGTCGCTGGCAGCGATCGAGGCGATCGAGGAACACGGGACCGAACATCAGAAGACAGCCTACCTGCCGCGCATGGTCAGTGGCGAATGGACCGGAGCGATGTGCCTCACAGAACCCCAGGCCGGGTCGGATCTCGGGGCCCTGACAAGCACAGCCACTCCGAATGGTGACGGGACCTACAGCCTGACGGGTCAGAAGATCTACATCACCTGGGGCGACCACGACGCTACCGACAACATCGTCCATCTGGTGCTGGCCCGGCTGCCGGATGCGCCGGCCGGGCCCAAGGGCATAAGCCTGTTCCTGGCCAACAAGTATCTGGTGAATGCGGATGGCTCGCTTGGCGACCGCAACGGCTTCCGTCCGGTCGGCATCGAGCACAAGCTTGGCATCCACGCCTCGCCGACCTGTGTCATCCAGTATGAGGGGGCAACCGCCGAGCTCGTTGGCCGTCCTAACGAGGGCCTCGCCCCTATGTTCACGATGATGAATGCTGCACGGGTGGGCGTCGGCGTCGAAGGCGTGGGCATAGCCGAAATGGCCTATCAGCATGCGCTGGCCTATGCGCTGGACCGTCGTCAGGGCCGGTCGATCTGGACCGGAGAGGCCAATGCGCCGATCTTCGATCATCCCGATGTGCGCCGCACCCTGTCGGTGATGAAGGCCCGGATCGAGGCAGCGCGTGCAATCTGCCTGTCGACGGGCGTTGCTGCCGACATGGCCCGTCACGCCGCAACAGAGGAAGGCCGCCGCTGGTGGAAGGGTCGCGAAGACCTCTTCACCCCGATCGCCAAGGCCTGGTCGACCGACATGGGCGTCGACATCGCTTCACAGGGTGTCCAGATCCACGGCGGCATGGGCTTCGTCGAGGAGACAGGTGCCGCCCAGTACTATCGTGACGCCCGCATCGCCCCGATCTACGAAGGCACAAACGGCATCCAGGCCATGGACCTGGTCGGCCGCAAGCTGTCGCAGGACGGCGGAGCGTCCGCCAAGGACGTGATCTCGGAAATGAAGGTCACCCTGGCCGAGATCGCACGGCTCTACTCCGGCAAGCCGGTTGAGCGTTTTGCCACCGCGATTGCGGCGGTCGAGGACGCCACCCTGTGGCTCCTGGACGCCAAGGCCGACCCGACCAGGGGTTCGGACGTCCTGTCTGCTGCAGCCCCCTATCTGAACCTGATGGGCGATGTCATCGGCGGCTGGATGCTGGCGAAGGGCGCATTGGCCGCTCGCGCGCGACTGGACGCAGCGGATGGTGACCCGGCGTGGCTGGAGGGCAAGATCGCCCTGTATGAGGTCTATGCTGCCAACATCCTCGGCCACGCCTCCAGCCGTCTGGCAGCGATCGGACAGGGCGGCGATCTGCTGCAGCGCATGAGCCGCGAGGCCCTCGGCGCCTGATCAGGCCGCGAGGTCCGGGCCAAGAGCGCGGAACCAGCGGTCCAGCAATTCGGCTTCGGCCCGGCGCGCGGTGGTGCGCTGCCGGGCTTCCTCGTCCACGCCCCATTGCCGCTCCTGATAGGCCTCATCCAGACGGCTGACCTCGAAGGCCATCGTCCCGGATATCGCGCGCCGTTGCAGCGCGAGGCCCAGTACGGCGCTGCCCAGCAGCGGCACTGCGGTAGCCAGACCCGTAAGGGCAAAATCGTCCAGTGACAGCGCTTGTCTCCGTACCTGATCAATCGTCGCAGGATCCTGAGGGTGGTGAACGATGCCATGTGTCGCCACGAGCACCACCCCCAGTTCCGCTGTCGCCCAGTCCCGCCATGGGCCCCATTGGCTTGCCTGTTCCGTGACCAGACCCGTCGGGTGTTCGGCCAGATAGCAGAGCAGATCGGATCCGGCGTAGGCCGCGATTTCCTCGGCTACCGCTTCGCGTGCCTGGCTCACCCGATCGATGGCCGTCGCCGCCAGCCGGGTGGCCGGCATTGTGCCTGGCTCGATGAACTCGCCCTGCGCCGCCCATTCCTCGGCGGCCAGCGACGCGGACGCTTCGGTCGGCAGGATCAGTGGAGCATGGGCCGGCGTCTTGGGCGCACGGCCGTCCAGCAGCACGACGAATCCCGACTGACCATTCGCCATGGTGCGGGGTGCAACGGTGACGTTCGTCCAGAACCGCTTCAGCCGCTCCTCGGACTCGCGAAATCCCTTGCGGGCCGCAACATTGGGATCCAGCGGCGGAATATGGCTCATGCCTGTACCGGGGTCTGATTGTGAGCAAAGCGATCGAGTGCCGCGTCCAGATCGGGGAAGTCGACGGCCACATGATGCGCCCCGGCAACCCGTTGTTCCTCCTCGGTATGAAATCCCCAGGCCACCCCCTGCGGATGAACGCCGGCATTGATGGCCATGGTGATGTCGTGAGCGGTGTCGCCGATCATGACCGTCATTTCAGGATGACTGTCACAGGCCCTCATGGCTTCAATCAACATGGATGGATGTGGCTTGCCCGGTCCGTCCTCTGCGCAATGGCTGGAGATGAACAACTCGCCCCATCCCTCGCGCTCCAGATTGCGGGTCACCCCCCGCCGGTTCTGTCCAGTCGCCAGCGCAAGTCGCCAGCCATCGCGATGCAGTCGCCGCAGGCTCTCCATGGCACCCGGATACAGGGGCTCCTCATGGCCCGAATCAAACATCCGCCCGAAGCTTGCGCGGAAAGCATCCGTGAACCGCTCAAGCTCGGCAGGATTGAGGTCCGGCTCCAGCACTGCAAGGGCGTGTGGCAGGGACAGGCCGACGATCTGGCGGACCCGATCATACTCCGGATCAGGCAGCCCGAATTCGCGCGCTGCCTCGGTTGCTGCTCGCAGAATGGACTCCCGGCTGTCGACCAGGGTCCCGTCGATATCGAAGACAGCGAGCGGACGGATCATCGCTGACGCTTCACGCCCTCGAACGGGTCGCCAATGCATTCGGACTCGTCGAAACCGAAATGCTCGAATCCCGCCCGCATTTCCGGGCTGATGGGAGCCTCGACGGTCAGAGTTCCTCCGCCCGGATGATCCAGTTCGATCCGGCGCGCATGCAACTGAAGTTTCAGAGGCCCGGTAAGCGAGTTGGACTTCTCGTCTCCATATTTCGGATCACCCAGAATAGGATGCCCGATCGCCTTCATGTGAGCTCTCAACTGATGAGTACGCCCGGTGAAGGGACGCAGCGCCATCCATGCGGCGCGCTGCGCGGCATGGCTGATGACGGCAAAGGCGGTCTCGGCCGGTTCGGCTCCGTTCTCCTTGGGATCCGCCGGCCGCATGATCTCATAGTCATTGATGCCCGATTTCTTCAGATGCATGTCGATCTGACCGGCGGCCGGCTTGGGCAGGCCCATCACGATGGCCCAGTAGGTCTTCTTCGCCTGCCGACGAGCGAAGGCACCCGCCAGCCGCTTGGCGGCCTCCGGCCCCTTGCCCAGCAGCAGCACACCGGAGGTGTCGCGGTCCAGGCGGTGTACGAGGCGTGGGCGATCCATCCCCTCCCCCCAGGCCGACAGCAGCCGGTCGACGTGGCGGGTCGTCTTGGTACCGCCCTGTACGGCCAGGCCGTGCGGCTTGTTCAGGGCGATCACCAGATCGTCCTCATAGATCACCATCGATTTGGCAAAGGCGATGTCGGCTGGCGTCAGCGCCATATGTTCGCCCGGTGCGCGCACGATCGGTTCGGGTATAGGCGGCACCCGTACGGCCGCTCCGGCAGTCAGACGCCCCTCGGGCTTGATGCGTGCGCCATCGACGCGGATCTGGCCGCCCCGGGCCATCTTCTGCACCTGGATGTTCGACAGGTGCGGCCAGCGTCGCCGGAACCAGCGGTCCAGCCGGATGCCGTCCTCCGCCTCGGCGACATAGACAATCTGGGCCTCACGGGTACCGATGTCGGGCGTGTCGGTCGTGTCTCTGATCATTGGGCGACTCCGAAGGCGCGGCGGGCGATCATGAGGCCGGTAAACAGCGCCGCGACCGCCGCCAGCACCGAAAGCCCCACATAAAGGGCGGCGAGGCAAAATTGCCGCCGCTCAAGCATCAGTACGGTTTCCAGAGAAAAGGCCGAAAAGGTCGTGAACCCGCCCAGCACGCCGACGGCTGCGAACAGCCGAACGCTTTCCTGGGCGACGCCGCCTCGCAGTGCCAGCCAGCCGGTGAGCAGTCCCATGAGAAGGCCCCCCACCAGGTTCACCGCCACTGTACCCCAGGGCATGGCTGCACCCGGCAGGATACGGGTCGCGGCGACGCCTACGCCATAGCGCGCCATCGAACCCAGTGCCCCGCCAAAGGCAACCAACAGAAAACGTGTCATGATGCGGGGCTTATAACCTGAACCATGGCAAAGCGAAGGAGGCTGGCCGATGCATTACACAGGGCTTGCGATCATCCACCATCTCCTGGCGTTCGGACTGGTCATCATGCTGGCCATGGAACTGGCCTATCTGAGGGGCAGCAGCGTTCCCGTCCGACGGCTGACGGGCCTGGATGCCGGGTACGGCGGTGTCGCGGTTCTCGTCTTCCTGGCCGGGGCGGCCCGGGTGGTCTGGGGTGAGAAGGGTTGGGAATTCTATCAGGCCAACCCCTTTTTCTGGGCCAAGATCGCGACGTTTTCGGTGATCGGGCTGTTGTCCGTCGTTCCGACCCTCACCTTCATCCGCTGGGCCCGGGCAGCAAAGGCCGATCCGGCCTTTCAGCCGGAAGCGGCAGAGGTGAAGCGGATTGCCGGGCTTGTTCGCATCGAGGTGCTGTTACTGCTGCCGCTCGCAGCCTTTGCTGCATTGATGGCACGCTGGGCAGGCTGATATCAGCTCCGTCAGCGCCTCAAGGCCGACTGCACCTCGCGAGCATCATAAACTTCAGGGCGGTCGGGCTGCTGGCCCCGGCCCAGGCGAACCTCAAGTACAGTAGATGTCGCTGATGGACCGCTGAAATTCAGGCCCACGCCCACGCCAACGCCCGACGATGAAAAGCCGCCATGACGCCCGCCGTAGCGACCGGACCCTGCACTGACACCCAGGGATGGTCGGAATCCTCCCGCACTGTCGGGCCGACCGTCGATATAGCGCTGGGTCACCTCGAACCAGTCGTTGCCGGTTTCGGTCGTCAACTCCGCTGCCCTCAGC
>QBLX01000015.1:0-6339 GCA_003241825.1 Alphaproteobacteria bacterium | reverse complement strand
CCGGCTCCGCCGCACCCACTCCCCGATAGGTGATGCGGAAACGGTCGCTCTCGATCCGCTGTTCCAGATAGCCCTGAGACGACGGGGAACTGGCCGGGCCATAGGGTGCCAGGCTGGCGCAGGCCGACAGTGCAAATGCCGAGGCTGCAAGAAGCAGAAGGGCTGGACCACGCATAATATTCTCTCCGGGTGATCCCTTCAGAGCGCCAGGGCGCCAAAGACGTTCCAGTCCAGCCCCGTATCTGTACCTAGGCGACCGTCGCCACGGTCGGCCGCGGCTCTTCGGTCTCGACGGCATCGTCGACCTCCCCACGAGAAACCACGGTCGCCAGCACGAGGTCACCCGTCACATTCAGCGTCGTGCGGCACATATCGAGGAAACGGTCGACGCCAAGGATCAGGCCGATCCCCTCCGCCGGTACGCCCACCATGACCAGGATCATGGCTACGACCGGCAGGGACCCGGCCGGAACGCCCGCCGTGCCGATACCGCCGAGAATACAGACCAGCATCACGACCAGCTGCTGCGTGAGCGTCAGCTCGATCCCGAAGAACTGGGCGAGAAACAGCACCGTGACCCCCTCGAACAGGGCGGTCCCGTTCTGGTTCGCCGTCGCGCCCACAGTGAGGACGAAGCGCGCAATCTTCCTTGGCAGGCCCAGTTGCTCGTCTGCAGCCCTCAGGGCCACCGGAAGGGTCGCATTCGACGAAGCCGTCGAGAACGCCACCACCATGGGCTCGCGGATACCACGGAAGAATTTGATCGGCGACAGACCGGCCCCGAACCAGACCACCAGCGGATAGACGACGAACATATGGATCGCCATCGCACCCACGGCGACCCCGACAAAGGCCGCGAGCCGAACCAGCAGGTCCCAGCCGAACAGGGCCGCCAGATTGAACATCAGACAGGCGATGGCATAGGGGGCCAGTTTGATAACCAGATTGATCAGCTTCATCGAGACTTCGAGGATCCCCTCGATCACGGTCTGGAGCTGGTCCGTGCTCGGGCTCCTGGCCATGACCAGGCCGATGCCGAAGATGAGGGCAAACACCATCACCGGCAGGATCTGGTTCTCTGACGCGGCTGTGAAGATGTTGGACGGGATCAGTTCAAGGAAGAACTGACCCAGTTGCACGCTCTCCGGCGCATTCTCGACGATCCTTCCTGCCCCTTCGGCACCTTGCGCCAGCAGCTGCTGGGCCAGCACCGGGTCCACCCCGTCTCCGGGCCGGAAGACGTTGACCATCACCAGGCCGATCACGACGGCAATGCTCGACACGACGATGGTCAGCACCAAGGTCTTGATGCCCGCCCGACCCAGCGACTTCAGGTCGCCCATCTCCGCCACCCCGACCACCAGGGCGGAGAACAGCAGGGGAATCACCAGCATGAACAGCAGCCGCAGGAAGATCTGGCCGGCCGGACCCGTGACGTTCGACGTCAGCCAGACTACCCATGCCGTATCCGGTCCGACCAGCATATTGACCGCCAGCCCCCCGCTCAGGCCAACGGCGAAGCCGATCAGCATCAGCCAGTGAAGCGGCAAACCGCCCTTTTTCGTTTCCGTCATTCGTCCCCCGAAAGGCGCATCGGCACCAGGTCTTCGTATCGATCAGCGAAGAGGCAAGGCATAGATCAACCCGCCCGGTCTCGCGTTCCATTGTGCATTCAACCCACGCGCCAGGTCGAGTGCCGATTGCGTTCCCAGATTCCGGTCGAATATCTCGCCATAATTCCCCACGCCGGCCACAGCATCCGCAGCCCAGGTCTTCGACAGCCCGAGCCCGGTGCCCAACTCACCCTCGACGCCCAGAAGGCGCCGGATACGGGGATCGGTGGCATCCTCGGTCTGCTGCTTGATGTTCGCCTGGGTCACGCCCAGTTCCTCGGCCAGGATCAGTGCATTCAGGGTCCAGCGGACTACGGATGTCCACTGCTCGTCGCCCCGGCGCACGACAGGGCCCAGGGCCTCCTTGGAGATCACATCCGGCAGGATCGCGTGCTGTTCCGGGTTGGCAAGGGTCGTGCGGGCAGCAGCGAGGGCAGAGATGTCGGCGGTGAAGGCGTCACAGTCCTCGTCGGCATAGGCCTGACGCGCCGCGGCTTCATCGGCCGTGGTGACCGCTTGATAGGTGATTCCGCGGGCCCGGAAGAAATCGGCCACGTTCAGCGCACTCGTTGATCCGGCCTGAACGCAGACCCTGGCTCCATTAAGCTCGGTCGCGCTGTTCAGTGTGAGCGACCGCCGGACCATGAAGCCCTGACCGTCATAGTAATTGATCCCGGCAAACGACAGGTCACCAGCAGTGTCCCGCTCCATCGTCCAGGAGGAGTTGCGCCAGACCACATCGACCTGGCCTGCAGCGAGTGCCTCAAACCGGTTTCCGGCTGTGAGGGGCACGAATCGCACAGCGTCGGGATTTCCGAAGATCGCCGCCGCCATGCCGCGACAGAAGTCTGCATCGAACCCTCGCCACGCCCCACGATTGTCGGTGTAGGCAAAACCCACGAGGCCTTCGTGCACGCCGCAATTCAGCCGGCCGCGTGCCTTGACGGCATCGAGCGTCGGGCTTGGAACAGGCTCGCCTTCGACCCTGGCCTTGGTGACGATCGGAACGTCCGAGCCCGAAGCCCCGCCGGCATCGTCCCCCCGGCCACAGCCGGCCAGACCCAGCACCAGAGCCATGGTCACGCCGATTATCGCTCTGGCACCCATAATCCCGCCTACGCCATGCTTGCGCCCCGCCTCGCTTTAGAGGCCTTTGGGACGCGATCTGCAACCCGCGAGGAACGTTGATGAGCCCCCTTTCGGACCGTACCCTCCTAATCGCCTCTGCCACAAAGCGGGGCCGTGGGCGGCGTCCCGTCAATCCACCGATCGAGCGGGCATCGACAATGCTCAATGACGTCGCCGCAAGCATGCGCGACGAGACGCTGGGCCCTGTCTACGGCCTCGCCGGCACTGGCACATCCTGTGCCCTGCGCGATGCACTTGCCGATCTGGAGCGCGCCGCCGAAGTCTTTCTCGTACCGTCCGGCCTTGCGGCCATCACCGTGCCGATCCTGGCCCTGGCGCGTCCCGGGGACCAAGTCATCACCACGGATGCCCTTTATGGCCCCAGCCGGCGGTTTCTGACCCGGTTTATGGCGGCGCGCGGCGTCACGACAAGGTTTCATCCCTCCGGCGCGACTGCTCAGGAGGTTGCAGCCATGATAACGGACAGGACGAAGCTGTTACTGATCGAATCACCCGCTTCATTGACGTTCGAGATGCTGGATGTCCCGGCTCTGGCCGCAGCGGCCCGCGCCCGCGGCGTCCTGACGGTCATGGACAATACCTGGGGTGCCGGTCTTGCCTTCCGTCCCCTCGCCCATGGCGTCGACGTCAGCGCCCAGGCCGTCACCAAATACGTGTCCGGTCATTCCGACGTGCTGATGGGTTCAATCGCCGTCGACGCCCCCGCAATACGCCAGGCCATTGCTGATGCGATCGAAGACACGGGCTGGCATGTCTCGCCGGACGATGCCTCGCTCGCCTTGCGAGGGTTGCGCACCATGACCTTGCGGATGGGCGAGCAGGCGAAATCGGCCCTTGTCGTCGCCCGATGGCTCGAGTCCCGGCCTGAAGTCTCGCGTGTCCTCTATCCGCCCTTGCCGGGGTCTGCAGGTCACGATTTGTGGAGAAGGGACTTCACCGGGGCCTCCGCCCTCATGGGCGTGATCATGAAAGGCAGCTCGAAGGCCGGGGCGGAGGGCTTTCTTGACGCCCTCAGCCTGTTTGGAATGGGCTACTCATGGGGCGGTTTCGAAAGCCTGATCACTCACGAGACCGGGCAGATGGACTGGCGCCAGGACAAGCCCGCCCTCGAAGGCGAATTGATCCGGCTTCATATCGGGTTAGAGGATCCGGTCGACCTGATTGCCGATCTTGACCTCGGTTTGGCGGCGTGGCGCACCCAGCAGGACTCGAACCTGCAACATCCCGCTTAGAAGGCGGGTGCTCTATCCGGTTGAGCTATGGGTGCCAAAGGGCCGTTCGATCCGGCTCAACTAGCGCGAAGAACGATCACCGCAACCGAAATCGACGGTGCGACGTCATGATGGAGATTTTGCTGCAGACCCGGCTTGCCAGGCGGCAGCGGTCTGAGCCCGGATTAATGGGTCCAGGGCTGCCGGCGATGAGTCGCGAAATTATCTGCATAGGCCTTGATGATGACCGGCGGCTCCTGGGGCTCATGCAGGCGGAAGGCGATACCGTGCCGCTCGGCGTAGGCAATCGCGTCCTCTCGCGTCTCGAACGTCAGCCGGACCTGACCGTTCATGTCGCTCGAACTGGTCCAGCCCATCAGGGGGTCGATGGAGCGGGCCGAGGCCGGTTCGAAATCCAGCCGCCAGTCACGGGATTTTCCCTTGCCTGACTGCATGGCGGTCTTGGAGGGGCGATAGATGCGAGCCAGCATGGGCGTTCCTGATCGGCGACTGGGATAGCCTTGCGGCTGCATGATCCCGGTCCGGGACGTTTCCGGGCCCATGAGACCGATGCCGCTCGCTAAGCAAACCCACTCAGGATGGATGGTCGGAGTGAGAGGATTCGAACCTCCGACCCTCTGGTCCCAAACCAGATGCGCTACCAGGCTGCGCTACACTCCGGCGGCGGGATGTGCCACGCGCGCCAGCCCGCTGCAATGGCTGAATGCGTTACGGGATAAAGAAGCTGTGTTTTACGACATCGCCCGGCTTTGCACCGATGGCATCGGCCCGTCCGGCATTCAACTCCAGCACACCGTTGGCTGCGCCCCGCGATGGATAGGTCGTTTCAGACTGGGGGGTCGTGTATTTCGCGATTGAGACGATCCGCCCATTCGGAGCGATGTAGATAATGTCCAGGGAGCTCGGCGTGTTCTTCATCCAGAATGCCTGCTCACCCGAAGCCGGAAACTGGAACAGCATACCGCGGTCGTCGGCGAGCGGCGGACGAAACATCAGGCCGCGCTGACGTTCGGCATCGTCGTCGGCGATCTCGACCATGAAGTCGTGACTGCCCGTCGCTGTGACAACGGTAAGCGGCTCAAGCGGACGCCCGGATGCATCGACGGGTGCGTCGGGACTTGCGCTACCGGATTGTGCACAGGCCGAAAGCGAAAAGCCTCCCGCCGATATCGATGCGCCGATCGCCAGGATCAGAAAGGTTCGTTTGAGACCCATAATGACGCCCTCACTGGAGCGACACGGTCAGTCGCCCGGTTTGATTTCCGCTACCACAAGGCCCTTTGGACCCTGAGCAAAGCGAACCTGGACCGGATCACCCGGCAGCAGATCTTCGAGACCATAGCGTCGCAGCGTCTCGATATGAACAAAGATATCGCCGGGATCGTTTGCTCTGACGACGAAGCCGTATCCCTTGGTGCGATTGAACCATTTCACGATTGCGGCTTCGAGGGGCTCACCACTGGGGGCTTCGACAGGGCGGCAGTTCGCCAGCGACCGGGGATCATTGCGCAGACTGTCATAGCCGGGGCGACCGATGATCCCTGCGCTTTCTGAGTCCGTCTCGCCGAGTTCGTGGATCTCAGCCACCTGCCAGCCCTTCAGCCGGCGCACGCAGTCGAAAACGATTGCAGCGCCTTCACCGGCCGTCTCGTGCCCGCAATCACGCAGGCTGGAGACGTGAAGCAGAATGTCTTTCTGATCGGTGAGAGCGGGGTTTTCGGGCACGACAAATCCGTATCCCTTTCCAGGATCGAACCATTTCACCTTGCCAACGACTCGGACAACTTCGGGCCCTTCCGGGCCTTCGTATTCTGACACAGTCACTTCCCCCGTCCACACTCACGCGAACAGCGCATGCTTAACACGGTTCCGTGAACGCCAGAAAAGCGAAAACACATATTTCAAAGGGCGCCGCAAAATTCCGCGACGGACAATTGCAGATCTGGCGTTTAAGCGCGCTCGGGTGGACCCGACCCATTGCGCGACTAAAGCGCAGCGGGCCTGCAGGGCAGCGGGGGGCCGCCCGGCGATCCATGGAAACGCGTTTTCGGGAAAGGTCACCGCGTGGCAGTCCCTAGGGGAGTCGAACCCCTCTTTTCAGGTTGAAAACCTGACGTCCTAACCGATAGACGAAGGGACCGCTGCGCGAGAGCGGGCGATATAGCGGGCGATTCCGGAGGGCGCAAGCGTCCTTTTCGTTCAATTTGCCATGCGGGGATCGGCAACGTCCTCGATCTCGAACTGCGCACCTTTTCGTCCGTTCCAATCGTCCGCCTTCAGACGCCCCACGACGCTGAGCCCACCCTGCCCCATCAGAAGAGCCTTGCCTGAAGGAAGGTCCGCAC
>QBLX01000159.1 GCA_003241825.1 Alphaproteobacteria bacterium | reverse complement strand
GTGACGCGGACCCCTAAGGTTGGGTCCGCCGAGTCCGTAACAACGATCAAGGAAGATCGCACCCAAGCGTGGCGGTGCGACATCTGGCAGATTCTTTGACGAGAGGAGCGGCGCCGAATGAATATGATGCATGACTGGGGTCGGCCAATAGACCGGCGCCGGATTTCACCCTTTCAGCCTACCGAGCCTCGGAACAAGCTCACCACGGACTTTCGGCTACGACTGGAGGCCTTGCCCAGCAGCGTGAATCGCCCCCCTTATGCCCACGAGGTTTTGCTCCCGTTTACGGATGCGGCGTGGTTTCTGGAGAACCCGGTCAACGCAATGCGGATCAACCTCACCGCGCGTCCGCAGCAGCGGATCCAATTCTTCGCGGGCGCAGCAATCCTCATGAGGCCCAATCTTGAAGGTTTGACGCTAACCTCTGCTGGCGTCGACGGACTTGGCCGGGCGTCGATTGTCACACCTGTTGAACCCGTTTGGGGCAACCTCATACGAATTGCGAGGTGGCTTGCGTCTCAGCGCAGCTAAGGCTCAAGACTGGTCAATCTTTTGCGCATTAGGGCCGCGGGCCCTGTGCGCTATCTGGCAGTTCGGATCTGCATGCATTTGGGATTGGGTTCACCGACCCGCTCCACATGGCGCCGATCAGCCGCAATCGAATGGTTGCGCTCTACCGCTCGCAGTAGAATGATGCAGGTGAATCAAATTCACACAATCTCCAGACAGATTGAGGTCATGAGCCCTTCGGGGGCCCTTTGCGCTTTACGGGCTTCCTGCCGCCTTTTCCCAGGCCGATCGAGACCGCTAGCTGGCGGCGTGCCTCGGCATAGTTGGGAGCGACCATTGGGTAATCGTCCGGCAGCCCCCATTTCGCGCGGTAGTCATCCGGCGTCATCCCATAGGCGCTCATCAAATGCCGCTTCAGCATCTTGAGCTTCAAGCCGTCCTCCAAGCAGACGATGTAGTCGGGCTTGACCGATGAGCGGATTGAAACAGCCGGCTGCGGCTTTTCCGCAGCCGGTGGTTCCACCATCCCGAGCGCCGCAAGGCTTGTGTAGACATTGTGAATAAGCTGCGGGAGATCGCCGACGGCCACGCTGTTGTTGGACACGTGGCTCGCGACGATATCCGACGTCAGCGCCAAAAGATCAGACTCATCCATTTTAGCTTACCCTCATAAGGTGAGACATCTGTGCCGAACTCTTCCGCCAGCAAGTGCGCTCGTTTGGCCAATTCTCGCGGAACACATTTGACTCTAAAAACGGCGCGATCTGGCCTGCACCCGGTTTCCTGGACACTTGGTTAGGCTACATTGGCTTGCCGCTCGAAGTCCATGGGGCTGAGGTATCCCAGGGTCGAGTGCCTGCGTGTCGGGTTGTAGAAGCGTTCGATGTAGTCGAACACTTCGGCCTTGGCCTGGTTCCGGGTGCGGTAAGTTTTGCGCGCGATCCGCTCGGTCTTCAGCGACGAGAAGAAGCTCTCCATGGCCGCATTGTCCCATACGTTGCCTGACCGGCTCATCGAGCAGGTGACGCCATTGTCGGCCATCAACCGCTGGAACTGCTCGCTGGTGTATTGGCTGCCCTGGTCGGAATGATGCAGCAGCGCATCGGGCGCACCACGACGCCAGATCGCCATGATCAGCGCGTCGGTGACGAGCTGCGCCGTCATCGTCGCGCTCATCGACCAGCCCACCACGCGACGGGAGAACAGGTCGATCACGGCTGCCACATAGAGCCAGCCTTCGGCAGTCCAGATGTAAGTGAAGTCGGCGATCCACTTCTGGTTGGGTGCCTCAGCGCTGAACTGGCGATCGAGGACATTGCCGGCGATCACAGATCGCTGGCCATCATCTCTGGGCAGACCGCGCCGACGGGGGCGGGCCTTCAGTGCCTGCTGCCGCATCAGGCGTTCAATGCGATGGAGGCCGCATGAATGGCCTTCGGCCAGAAGATCGTGCCAGACCCGCCGTGCGCCATACGTCCGATAGCTGGCGATGAAACTGGCGCGCACCTTGGTGCCAAGTATCTCGTCGCTGCGTGCCCGAGCGCTGGGCACGCGACCCAGCCAGGCATGAAACCCACTGCGCGACACACCGAGCGCTTCGCAAAGCCATGCCACCGGCCAGACCCCTCGGTGCTTCGCGATGAACCCAAACCTCACATCAGGTCCTTCGCGAAGTAGGCCGCGGCTTTTTTTAGGATGTCGCGCTCCGCCTTCAGCTTCGTAACCTCGCGGCGAAGCCGCTCAATCTCCAACTGCTCGGGCTTCATCTGACCGTGACCGGGAAAAGCTGACGGAGGATCGGCATCGTGATCGCGAACCCACTTGCGCAGCACGTTCACGTGGAGGTCCAGATCCCGCGCCGCCTGCGCCACAGATACCCCGCGCTCCCGAACCAGCTTCACAGCCTCAACCTTGAACTCCCGACTGAACTGCCGCCGTCCCATCGTCCACCTCCTGCTCCGTTAAACACCTTATCTCGGTGTCCAGGAAACCGGGTGCAGGCCATTCCGACCATCGCTCCAGCTCGTCCGCCATGCCCTCCCATGCGCGACGAGCGCCAAGGAATGGTCGCTCCGGCCCAAACCAGATCCGGTCCATCACCGCGAGCTGATCGTCGGGCACGTCGCGCTCCAGGGCCCAAAAGCTGCTGTCGAGCATCGCGTGAACTCGGTCAGCCTCGATCAGCGCCCTGAACCGCTTCCAGTAGGGCTTGATCCGCATCCGATCGACTAACGGCGGGATGCCCACCTCTCGGTCGGGCATCAGATCGATCGGAATGAAGGAGCGGAGCGCAACGCGTTCCGTGCAGTACGTCTCCCGTTGGTCACCATGGAAGTTTTTGATCGTTATCGCGCAGTCGACCCACAGCTCCTCCTGCGAGACGCAAAGCTTGGTATCCGCCGCCGCGTAGCTGTCAGGCGAGTAGACCATATGCGCAGCCCAGGCATGATTCTGAGCCGCCAATGGCGTCACGACGTGGCTCAGCTTCTGCTCCCGAACGATCTTGCACAGCTGGGCAATCCTGAGCTGCAACTGATCGG